>NGFL01000053.1:0-24218 GCA_002215665.1 candidate division TA06 bacterium JGI_Cruoil_03_38_101
GCTATTATAA
This sequence comes from candidate division TA06 bacterium JGI_Cruoil_03_38_101, assembly GCA_002215665.1. Taxonomy (GTDB): domain Bacteria; phylum Hydrothermota; class UBA3072; order UBA3072; family UBA3072; genus UBA3072. Next base: position 11 of record NGFL01000053.1, read on the forward strand.
ATGGGAATTTCTTTTTCTTGATAAGCACAGAAATCTCTTTTAATCCTATTCCTATCCATAAGGCAATAAAAGGAAGAAGCGGGAGATAAAATCTCCTATCACCTGACCAAGCCAAAGGATAAATCCAAATTGCAATAAGATATAAAAGAGAATATAAATTTATAAGTTTAAATATTTCCTCTCTTTTACATTTAAATATTCCAACAGAAATTATATCCAATATTACAATTCCAAAGAAAGGAGAATATGGCCCAATCTTTCCCAAAAACATTTGAGAAAAAATTCTTGATACCAAAAGACAAATGTTCATCAATATACGCATTGCCAGGCCCAAAAATCCTACATTGCCTAATTCGGGTTTATAGGGATTATATATCAACATTTGTTTCATATAAGAAACCTTATAAGGATTCACTACAAAATGACCATATACAAACCACGCTATTGGAAAAATCAAAAATAATAGAGGAAAAAGTTTCTTGGGTTTGCCTTTAAATTTTATAAAATAGAATAAAGCTACGACGAATAATAAAGTAATTCCTATCGTTCGAGTAAAGAATGTTATTACAGCAAAAAGAAGTGAGGCAGTATATTTTTTCTTCACCCATAAGTAGATTGTCAGAATAGAGAAAAGTATATAGGGTATTTCAGAAAGAATCCAATGGCTAAATTGGAGGATTGAAGGAGATACTGCAAGAATAATTAAAGCTATTTCAGGTATTGAATTATCATATAAAGTCTGAAATAAACGATAGGAAAAGAATAAAGAAAGCATAAATAAAGATAAAATAATAAATTTTCCAACAGAATATGAATGTAAGAGAGTGGATGGAAATAATAAAATTGGCAGGACGGGAGGATATTGGGTATGCCTCGGACTCCAGACCATCTACTCTTATTTTCTGTCTTTACAATATTTACCAAGTCGGGATATTTTTGCACTTTCTCTCCACCCTAAAATTCCTGCTATCATCCAAGCATAAAAAGTGAGTTGGTTTCGATGGGCAGAATAAATTTTCATACTCTTATAAAAAATGAAATTATATCCTGCCGGAGGAGGGAGTTGAACCCACAAGTCCTTTAAGGGACAACGGATTTTGAGTCCGCCGCGTCTACCTATTCCGCCACTCCGGCAACTAATAAAATATATTTAATATAATTTAGAAGTCAAGACTTAAAGAGTTTCACCTGAGTTTCATCGCATTACGGACCAGAGCCATTGTCTTTTTAGCTTCAAACCCTGCCTTTTCAGCACCCTCCTTAAGTATTTCAAGAATATCTTTCTTTTTTATCTTTCCCCTTTTCTCTCGTATTGGATCAAGGAACTCATTAAGTAGAGAGGCGGTTTCTCTCTTGCATCTAACACAACCTCTACCACCTTTTTTGCACTCTCTTTCTAACTCCTTTAGATTAGAAACCCCAATGGCTGAAAGATAGGCAAAGACCACACAACCCCCAGGATGCCCTGGGTCATCTTTCTTTATCTTCTCAGGGTCTGTATAGGCAGTGAGCAATTTCTCTCGAACAACCTCTTTTGAGTCAGAAAGATAAATAGCGTTTCCTACCGACTTTGACATCCTCCTCCCATCCAATCCAGGAATCCTTGGTGTTTCAGTCAGTACTGGCTCAACTTCCGGGAAGACCTTCTCATAGAGATAATTGAATCTTCTCGCAAGCTCCCTCGTTATCTCAAGATGGGGAAGTTGGTCTTCCCCAACAGGAACTTTCCTGGCTCTATAGATAAGCACATCTGATGCTTGAAGCACAGGGTACCCAAGAAGACCATAGGAAATCTGTCCTTTAAGGTCTGCATCCCTTATCATTTCTTTCAGAGTAGGGTTCCTCTCGAGTCTTGGGACTGTGATAAGCATTGAAAGGAGAAGATGTAACTCAGCGTGCTCCTTTACATCAGATTGAACAAAAAGAACCGACTTCTCCGGATCAATCCCTACAGAAACCCAGTCAATGGCAGTATTTATTATTCTATTTTTCAAATCCTCTGTATCTTCAAACTTTGTTGTGAGAGTATGCCAGTCTGCAATCTCATAGAAGGTCTCATAAGAATCTTGAAGACTAACCCAGTTCTTCAGAGCACCAAAATAATTTCCAATGTGAACTCTTCCAGTGGGACGGAGTCCGCTCAATATCCTCTCCATTTAACCTCCTTTCAAAGACCTAAGCAAAAGTATGAGCCCAAGTATGATGAGAAAGAAAATGATTAAGTATATCGGAGTCTTTGGTTTGTATTCTCTTTTTGGAAAGCGACGTCGAAATTTCATTCTTTTCCTCCAGCAGGCAATAAATCAAAATTTAATCTTGACACTTTCTCCGCAATTACTTCAATCAGTGAAGTTCGTGGGTAGTAACTCTTTGAAGTAACCCGAAATATATAATCTCCTGGTGGAAGAAATGTTTTGTATCTTCCCGTTTCTGGATTGGTTAAGACAACTGTCCTTTTTGAATTCACAATTGATATTTCTGCTGCTAAGGGTTTATGAGTTTCTGCATCCAGAACTTCTCCCTCCACCATCCCCAGGGTTTCTTTCCTTCGCAGATAAAGGAGTAATTCAGTCTCTTTCTTCAGGATAATTGTTGTATCAGCTGGTATACAATCTTCAGCATAAACAGATATAGGGTAGATGCCTTCAGGAAGTTCAAAATCAATCTCCCCTCCCTTTACTTCAAAACTTCCCGAATCGGCTAAAGATAAAAGACCATTTGCAGGGGCTCCTTCTTTAAGAAGTATTATCCTAAGGGGAATAAGGCTCTTTTCCACTTCTAATCTTTCAGGGGATGAAATGCCAAACAGGACCCGCCAGGGAGGGATTCCATAATCACCAGTATTTACACCAACTTTATCCAGTTCGAGAATTGTGTCTACTCCTCCTGAAACACGAAAGTCAATGCCAAAGTTGAGAGCAAGTTTTCTCCATTTACTCAAGGTTATATTTGGGGTTATGTAAAAATAAGAAATAGAACTATATCTACTCAAGGTAAATCTTCTAAATGAGAAATCCAGGCCAAAAGTCAAAGTATCAGGGTTGAATTTAATCTGAGTCCCAAAGGATGTTGAACTGATGTTCGGAGAAGTTGTATACTCCATAAACTTAAAATCAGCCCCCAATTTAGAACCAAGAAGCTTGCTATCCAGACCAATACCAACCCCATACCCATAATCATTGATTGAAAAGTTTCTTACCGGAGACTTTTTAGAACTTCCTGGATAGTGAAAAAGAGGTGAAAGACTCAGGTCAACAACCCTAATATTTCTCTTCACACCTCCCTCCAGGAGTAAATCAGAAAAGCCTATCCCCATTCTGGAAGGAGTAAAATCAAATCTTATCCCACCCTCCAATTCACCAAAGAACCATCCTTTCTGTTCTTTGATGGAAAAATTTATGTCATTTGTATAGATTGAATCCTTCATGAAGGTCTGGATATTCGTATTATAAAAGAAAAGAGAAAGGAGAAGAAGTATCACGCTCCCTGAACCTTTTTGTAATCTTTAGTCTTGATTCCCCAACTCATATAATTTGTATTATAAGCAATACCCACTTTCCCATCCTCATCAACAATTATAATTCCAAAATCGGCGTCAACTTCCTGGATTACCTTTTCTGCAGCATCCTCTGCATTGCTTTCTGCAAGGTAATCATCTGTTCTCTTTGCCACTATTTCTTTCATAATCCCTTCACCATGACCCGTTGCAGTAATCGCCCCTCTCTTTGATACATATATACCTCCTCCTATTATGGGGGTATCTCCAACTCTGCCCGGGAGATGGAACATCATACCACCTGTTGAGAGAGCAGCAGCCATAAAACCAAAAGAGTCAATTGCAACCGCTCCTACAGTTTCAGTTGAATAAAGGCGCCTCATCCTATCAATATCCTTATAATAATCACTCTTTTTTCTTTTCTTAAATAATTCTCTCATCTCATCTGTGAGAGGATCGAACTCTCGATGCCCCATAATCCTGGCAAAGCGAGTTGCTCCCTCTCCTGCAAGCATCAGGTGTTCTGTTTCCCTTGCAACCTCAAATGCAACTTGAACTGGATTTTTTACATACTTTATTGAGGCGACTGCACCAAAAAGACCTTCTGAAGTCATCACAGAAGCATCCATCTCTGCTTCACCCAGTAAATTGGGGACTGAGCCTGTCCCTGCATTAAAGAGTGGAGAATCCTCCATCACCTTTACAGATTTAATAACTGCCTGAAGAGCCTCCCGCCCTTGCTTTAATACCACAAAACCTGCTTCAAGAGATTCTCCAAGAACTCTTTCTCTCTCCTCCGGGCTTCTAATACTATTACCCGCTCCACCGTGGATAACTAATACTGGTTCCATATCGGCATTCTATATAAATTAAAGAAATTGTCAACCTTGATGTTGCTTTTTGTACTTGTGAACCTTATACTGAAAATTTACTTTTTAAGCATTCCAACCTGCCACATAAGAAAGAGATATTCATCGCTTAAATCCTTTAAAGCCTTTTTCAGGGGTTTTCCAACCCCATGACCCGCCTCTGGCTCGACATATAAGAGGATGGGTGTATCCTTATCCACTATATCCTGCATCAATGCGGCCATTTTCATCGCATGCATCGGATGGACCCGTGTATCAGACCTTCCTGCAGTAAAAAGAATCGCAGGGTATTTCTTATTAGGGTTGACATTTTGATAAGGAGAATATTTCTTTAGATAATCGAATTGCTCTTTACTCTCCACCGAACCGTATTCGTGGATCCATAGTCTAGCAATCTTGAATTTTTGATAACGAATCATATCCAGAAGTGGAACTCCGCATACGACAGCTTTATATAATTCAGGCCTCTGGGTAACCACAGCACCCATAAGGAGCCCACCATTACTTCTTCCCTTAATAGCCAATTTATCTGGATTTGTCCAGTTATTGTCGATAAGAAACTCTGATGCTGCAATAAAGTCATCAAAAACATTCTGTTTTTTTTCGAGCATTCCAGCTCGATGCCATTTTTCTCCAAATTCACCACCACCCCGTAGACAAGCTATCGCATAAATACCCCCCCTATCGAGCCAGAAGATTGCATCCCTCCTGAAATCCGGTGTCATAGAGACATTAAATCCTCCATAACCTGTAAGAAAAGTGGGATTATTCCCATCCAACTTTGTCCCTTTCTTGAACATCAACCAGATGGGGATCTCTTTCCCATCCTTTGATTTATATCTCTCCTGTTTCAATTCATAACTCGAGAAATCTCTCTGGATATCCATCTGGAAAAAAGTCTCCCTTTTCTTTGTATTCAGGTTATAGCGGAAGATTGTTGGGGGATAAAAGAAAGAAGTGAAATAGCAAAAGAGCTCAGGAGAATCCCATCTTCCTGATATCCTTGCAGACCCCATTGTCGGGAATTCAAGATCGTATTCATGTTTACCAGAAAGAGAATATATCCCAACTCGAGAGTGAACATCTTCGAGATATCTAACAACGAGTTTTCTACCGATTATAAGGAAATTTTCAATTACACCTTTCCCCTCAGGAATGAGCTCCTTCCAATGCGAAGGGTCAAGTTTGTCAACATCCGTTACCATAATCTTTCCTTTTGGAGCCTCTAAGTTGGTGTAGAGATAGACTTTATCGAAAAGAACATCTGCAGAAAACTTGCCGCAAAGACCCTCTGCTATTGGTTTGAATTTACCACCAAAAGTTGCCTTCTTTAGATAAAGGTCATTCTTCGTCCAATCAAAGGTACTGGAGACAAGGATATAATTCTCATCAGAGCCAGGGGAGACATCAATCCACTCTTCCTTTTTTCGGTCTTCTCCAAAAACAAGAGAATCTCTTGATGGATCTTGACCTATCTTATGAAAGTATAATCGTCGGTTGTAATATTCATCTCCCAGAGGAACCTCACCCCTTTTTGGATATCTTGTATAATAAAAACCAGAATTATCAGGAAGCCAGGCAACGGTTGCAGCCCTAGTTCTCTGTATCATATCTGGTAGATGCTTTCTATTCCCAACATTCAAAAGACAAAGAGTGCTCTCTTCACTCCCTTTTTCTGACTTACCGTAGGCAATAATTGAACCATCAGGGGATGGGTACATCCAGTCGAGGCTCACAATCCCTCCCTTACCCCACTTATTTGGATTCAAAACTTCTTTCTTCTTAGTGGGATCAAGGGGGCTTATGGAAGTGTAGATAATCGAGTAATTCATTGTTCCCCACTGCTCGGAAAAGAAGTATCTATCATGGTATCGGCTTGGTAGGCCCATCCTTTTAGGGAAATACAAAGAGAGAAATTCCCTGTATAAATTCTCCCCTCCAGACAATTTTCCCATCACTGAATTGTAGAGTTGATTCTGTTTTTGAATCCAACTCTGAACTTTCTCATCATCAAGTTTCTCAAGCCACCGGTATGGATCCCAGAATACCTCGCCAAATATGGTGTCAATCACGATCCTCTTTTTGGTTATTGGATAGTTAAACTCTATATCCATATTTTCTCCTTTTATTGGAATTTAATTAAAAGCTTTAGAGGATAATAAATTTTGGCCATATTAATCAAGACTTACTTTTGATAGCGGTTCTACCTTTGAAATCCGTTATTCCATTTGCTTCAGGTTCTTTGCTAAAATTCTTGAACTCAAAAGATCGGAATGTTTCTTGTTGTGATTTTTCAAAATCTCTATTTACCATAAATACGCTTGAAATTAAGGTACCAACCAAGATTAAAAATGTTAACTTCCTTAATTCCGGGTTATTCATCTTTAAATTCCTCCTTATAAATTAGGTTATTACCTTTCATTTTCTCAAAATATTTATGTCTTTCTCTCTTAAAATAGATAATTTTCCATATTTCTTTAGTATTGATTCAAAATAAGTTTCTTTTTATTAATTGTCAACTATTTTGAAATTAACATGAAAAGAATCACTGGTTGACATCTGCATCCATCTTATTATAATTTTGTTTAAGGAGAATATATTGAACATGGAGAAAATCAAAATAAATAATCTCTGGGAGGTTTAATGATTGAAAGATATAGAGTCCCGGAAATACAAAAAATCTGGTCTGATGAAAATAAATTCAAAAGGTGGTTTGAAGTTGAACTTGCAGTTCTTTCTTCCCGTGAAGAACTTGGAGAGATACCCGGTGGAACTTCTAAATCGCTTTCTGGAATCGAGATTTCACCTTCTCGAATTAAGGAGATAGAAAAAAAGACCCATCACGATGTCGTCGCCTTCATAACAGCGATTTGTGAGAAAGAGAAAGAAGCCTCGCGATTCCTCCATCAGGGTCTTACCTCATCCGATGTGGTTGACACGGCTTTTGCTCTCCTCCTCAGGGAAGTGTCGTCGATAATAAAAAGAGAGTTAGAAAACATACTGAAGATTTTAAAGGAAAAGTCACTCCAGTATAAGGGAGTTCCAATTGTAGGGAGAACCCATGGAATTCATGGAGAACCGACATCTCTTGGACTTAAGATCCTATGCTGGTATGCAGAGATAGAGAGAGCAACCAAGGGATTCAACAACGCATCCAGGGAAATGGAATATGGTAAAATATCTGGAGCTATGGGAAACTTTGCACATCTTGATCCTGAGATAGAAGAAATAACTTTAAAAAAACTCAAATTATCACCTGAACCCGTTTCAACTCAGATTATTCCAAGAGATAGATATGCAGAATATCAATTTTCTCTCGTAATGATTGGAACCGCTATAGAACATATAGCCAAAGAGATCAGACATCTTCAGAGAACCGAAATAAGAGAACTGGAAGAACCCTTCAGGATAGGGCAGAAAGGTTCCTCAGCAATGCCTCATAAAAGGAATCCCATAATCTGTGAACGGCTCTCAGGAATGAGCAGATTGCTTAGAGCATATCTCTTGACTTCCCTTGAAAATATCCCTCTTTGGAATGAACGAGATATCTCTCATTCTTCTACAGAAAGGATCTACTTCCCGGATTCCACAGAACTTGTTGTATATATGCTTAAGAAATTATCATTTGTGTTAAAAAACCTCAATGTCTATCCTGAAAATATCCGGAGAAATTTAGGAAAAACAAAGGGTCTTATCTATTCACAGAATGTTCTAATAGCTCTCCTTGATAAAGGTAAATCCAGGGAAGAGGCATACAGGATTGTCCAGGAGAATGCAATGAAGGTTTGGAAAGGAAAAGGAAATTTCAAGGAGAACTTGAACTCAGATCCAGGATTGAAGAACATTTTTACCCCTGAGGAGTTAGATTCGTTGTTTGACCCTTCAAGTTACCTGAAAAATGAGGACAAGATCTATAAAAGGGTTCTCGGTTGATCATATTTACAGACCTTGATAACTGTCTTCTTGACTGTAAATACTCCGCTTCTTCCTTAAGAAGTTTCATCCAGAGTCTAATCCATAAGGGTGTAGTGATTTCGATCATTTCCAGTAAAACAGAGGAAGAGATCTTATATCACCTCGGGGAACTTGGAATTTCTGCACCCTATGGGGCAGAAAATGGAAGTCTTGTTAAGGTTGGCGAAGAAAGAATTGAATTGGGGACAAAAACGAATGAGATAAATGAGGACCTCAAGAGACTCTCCAAAAAAATGAAAGTTAAAATAGAACTCTTAATTGAGATGGACGATAAAAGAGTCCATGAGATTACTGGTTTACCGGGTTATCTGATTCCTCTTGCCAGAGATAGAAAATTTTCATCTCCTTTCCAAGTCTCAAAAGGCTCCCAAGATGAGTTCATCCGGGAACTCCGCTTGCTCGATTATACGGTTTTCTGGGGAGGGAAGTTCTACCAGATATTCCGTGGTTCTTCAAAGGGGAAGGCTGTTCGATTGATAAGAAAACACAAAAAAGGTTATGCAATAGGAATTGGAGACTCCCAGAATGATTATCCAATGCTTGACGAATGCGATTATCCTGTTATACTTAACAGTAATAGAGTTAGTAAATATAGGAGATTTAAAAATTCTGGCCCTGTTATCTGGAAGAAAGTTATAAAAAAAATATTGGGAGAGAAAAATGGCTGATTTTTTTCAAAATGGGATCATAACAACTTTACATAAATTACCGGGATACTTCCTCGAAGATTTGGAAGAAAGACTTCGAGCTATCACAAAAACCCGAAAATTTGCCCTCATTCTCCCCTCTCTTTACTCTGAACTTAAGGGAAAGGCTTTACCCGGGATAATAGAAGAGTTATCCAAAACAGATTATATCCATGAAGTTCTGGTATCACTTGATAATGCTAATAGAGACCAATTCGAATATGCGAAAAAATTCTTTTCAAAGATTCCTGCAAGAACGACAGTAATCTGGAATGATTCCCCTGAGATTAACGGTATGTATGAAGAATTGTTGAAAAGGGGTCTTGATCCTGGAGCTAAAGGGAAAGGGCGAGGTGTATGGACTGCTCTGGGTTATATCCTGGGTAAGGGGGAAGTGTATATGGTTACCGTCCATGACTGTGATATTCGTGATTATTCAAGAGATATCCTGGTTCGTCTTACCTATCCTGTTCTTTCAAAACGGCTAAATTATGATTTTGCAAAAGGTTATTACGCAAGGGTAACAGACATCTTACACGGGAGAGTCGTGCGTCTTTTCTTCACGCCTCTCTTAAAGGCTCTTAAAAGGATTTTCGGGGATCATGAGTTTTTTGAATATTTGGATTCATTTCGCTATCCTCTCTCCGGGGAAGTTGCAATGATAACAGAACTTGCAAGAAGAATACATTTTTCCTCTGATTGGGGTCTTGAGATTGGGCTACTTCGTGAGATTTACAAGACATTGAATCTTTCCAGGATTTGCCAGGTGGATCTTGTCGACCGTTATGAACATAAGCATCAGAAGTTCAATGTGGAAGATATGCAATCAGGAATCATGAGGATGGCGATAGATATAGCAAGAACTTTCTTCAGAATACTTTCCCAGGAAGGAATTGTTCTTACTTCTCATCTCATTAGAACTCTCAAGATTACCTACTTCGATTCTGCTCTTGAGTTTGTAGAAAAATATAAAAATGTTGCTATGATTAATGGTCTCTCCTATGATCGTAACAGGGAGATTGAATCTATTGAGAAATTTGGTATAGCCCTTGATGCTGCTGCAAATGAATTCAATGAATATCCAATGGGCTCCCCATTGATACCAACCTGGGGACGAATAGATTCGGCAATACCTGACTTATTAGATGCCAGATTGCCAGATATCATAGATAGATTAAACGGGAGGTAAGATGAAATATTCAACTGCAATAAGGGATGATTTAAGAAAGAGAATTGAGGAGATTGAATCTGTAGATATTTTGGTTGGCATTCCGTCCTACAATGTTGAAGAAACGATAGCCTTCGTCATCAAGCAAATTGGCAAGGGTTTGAACAAACACTGGAGTGGTTTAAAGAGTCTAATCCTTGTATCTGATGGCGGTTCAGTGGATGATACAAGAGAGGTTGCGAAATCTGCTGAGGTTCCCCCTTTTATCGAAAAAGCAGTCAATATTTACAGAGGAATTCCAGGTAAGGGTTCTGCAGTGCGCGCGATCCTTGAAGCCGCAGAGTTTCTGGATGCGCGAGCTACCCTTATGTTAGATTCAGACCTTCACTCCATCAGACCTGATTGGCTGCTGAATCTAATCAACCCTATAATAAAGGAAAACTATGATTATATAGCTCCTTATTATAAGAGATACAAGTATGATGCCACAATAACCAATAATATCGCTTATATGCTAATAAGGGCTTTGTACGGCAAAAGGGTGAGACAGCCTATTGGTGGGGATTTTGCCTTCTCACCGCGCTTAGTTCGAAGACTTCTCTATGATGAACGCTGGGGTACGGATGTAGCCCGATTCGGAATCGATACCTGGATAACCACTACAGCTGTAAAGAACGGGTTCAAGCTTGGACAGGCAAGATTAGGAGCTAAACTCCATGAAACAAAAGACCCCGCCAAACATCTTGGTCCAATGTTCCGGCAGGTGGTTATTACAACCTTTGAGTTGATGGAGGAGTACGATAATATATGGAAAAACATCAAAGGCTCAGAGAAGGTTAATATTCTGGGAGAGGATATTGGCCTCGAACCAGAAGAATTTGATATAGACTTAGATTCCCTTGTTGAATCCTTCAAGTATGGATGGATCCAATTCAAATCCCTTTGGAAGGATATCCTCAACCCTGAAGATTTCAAACTCCTTGAGAAAATTAACGAAAAGGAAGATTTCACTTTATTCAATCATAAGAACTGGGCAAGAATTGTCTATGACTTCGCTGTGACTTTTCACAAGTGGATGCGGCATCATGCAAAATTAGTGGATACAATGCTTCCCCTTTACAACCTCAGAGTTGCTAGACTTTATCGTGCATCAACTGATATGGACAATGATGCATTTGAGTCACTCGTTGAGGAGGCTGCTTTAACATTCGAGGAAAACAAGCCTTACCTGCTTGGAAGATGGGAAGAATAGTATCCATCCTCCACTATTCAGCCCTCCCTGTCATTGGTGGTGTAGAATTTATAATTGACAGACACTCAAAATTAATGAGGGAGGATGGGTTTGATGTTTCTATAATCGCAGGGGATGGTGAACCCGATATTTTAATCCCTGAACTCAAAGCATCCAATTATAAGAAGATTCAGGAAGAAATCTTAAGAGGAAGAGAACCTGAGAACTTTGAGGATGAGGTAGAAAAACTAAAGAAAAAACTAATCCAGGCTATATCTTCCTCAAATCTTTTAATCGTCCATAATCTCTTCACTATGCATTTTAATCTTGTTGCAACTGCGGCTCTTTGTGATCTGGCAAGAGAGATAAAAACTATAGGATGGGTTCATGACATCTCCTATATCGACCCTACATATAATCTCCCATCCCCAGCTAAAACTCCTCTTAAATTGATAACATCTCCAGCTCCTGGAGTACAGTATGTTACTATAACGAAATACAGAAAGGAGAAACTCTCCGATTTTTTTGAAATAGAGAAGAATAAGATCCAGGTAATTCCCAATGGAATTGACCCNTACAAACTTCTCCCCGAAGAAATGGAGAAAACTGCAAAGAGGTTAAACATATTATCTTATTATCCTGTTGTTCTTTTCCCATCAAGGTTAACAAAGAGAAAGAACTTTGAATTGGCAATTGAAATTTCATCAGAACTCCAAGGCAAACCTTTACTTCTCTTATCTGCCCCCCCGGATCCCCACAATCCTGAATTCTCATCCTATAAAGATGAGCTTCGAGCCCTTGCTGAAAAAAAAGAGCTTCCCCTGATCTTCCTTTCAGATCACTGTCCAATTAAAAAAATCTATCCATTCTATTTCCTGGGAGACATCCTCTTAATTTCAAGCAGGATGGAAGGTTTTGGACTCCCAGTCCTTGAAGCTTCTCTGATGCGTATTCCTGCTGCTTTTTCCAATATTCCTCCCTTGAAGGAAATAGGGAAACATTTTCAATCCCATATCTTCTTTGATTTAGACGAAAATCCAAAAAATATAGCTAATAGAATAATGAACCTACTGAATGAATCCAGTATTGTACAAAATAGAAAAATTGTTATCCGTGACTTCGGTTGGGATACAATTTATCAGAAAAAGATAAAGAACCTACTTTAGTCTCCTCAGGGCTTTTTTTGAAACTTCCTTAAGGGGTTCGAAAACACCAATCCCTTGTATAGCGACTCCTTCACTGAAGAATACCCTTCTTGGATTTAATACTTCCTCCAATTCTTCAATCGAGACAATGTTTGGAAGATCCCGTTTATTATACTGCATTGTCAAAGGAATATCTCCAAGTTTCACACCGTATTCAGCTAGATTTTCTTTAAGGTTCTCAAGAGATTCAATATTGTCTTCAAAGCGTTCAATCTGTGAATCTGCGACGAATATGAGTCCATCTGTACCCTTTAAGATAAGCTTCCGCGAAGCATTATAGTAGACCTGCCCAGGAACGGTGTAAAGATGGAAGTGCAAAGTGAATCCCCTGACTTTTCCAAGATTTACAGGAAGAAAGTCAAAGAAAAGAGTTCTATCCAATTCTGTATCTAAACTCATTAGTTTACCACGACTTTCAGGATTTACTTTTGAATATACATATTTGATATTAGTAGTTTTACCACCAAGACCGGGACCATAGTATACAATCTTACAATTTATCTCTTTGGATGAATAATTGATCAGGGACATATTAACACCACTTCATTCGAACAGAGAATCCAGTTCTGATTCTGCTTCGCCTATAAAATCATCATCTATCATGCCAACGTATTCCCCTTCAATATCAGCAAAAATCTTATCAAAGAAGCCCTCAAGTTTCTTGCTCACCTTTCTGACCTTAATCCTGACAAGACCAAGGGTTGTTTCTTTTGTAAATATAACTGCAAGGATTACCTGATCGGAAATAAGGGAGACATAAATACTTTTCTCTTTTCCCTGATGGAAGAGAGTTGTGAAGTCATATTCTCCTATCAGGTCTGCAAGATTTGATGTAGCTGCAAAATCTGCAGCCGAGAGGGTTGCAAAGGAAGGAATATCAAGGAATGATGTGTTCCCTGCTGTTGTTATAAGTTGCCCTGCTTTATCGATGAGTAGAACCGCCAGAGCTTTTATATCTCTACAAAGTTCTTCGAGATTCTCTTTTATCTTCCGAAACTCTTCCTCGAAGTGATTTCCCTTGCTTACAGTCAACTAAAGACCTGCCTCCTCTAGGGCCTTCAATCTTTTCCATCTCTCATCTACCCTTTTTTGTATCTTTTCAATAATTTTCCTATTCTCATCCTTGAAGAGATGTCTAAATCTGCCTTGCAATTTCAACCATTCTTCTACAGGTACTGCCTTCTTTGGCTCCTTTGTTATCCTGTGGACCCCATTTTCAACCTCATATAGAGGCCAGAAGCGAGTTCTGAATGCCAAATTAGCGATTTTGATTGTATCTTCTGATTTGTAATACCATCCAAGTTGGCAAGGAGCAAGGACATTGATAAATTTTGGCCCCTTGATTGAAAGAGCTTTCTGCACCTTTCCCATATAGTCTCTCCACTCAGAGATTGTTGCTTGAGCAACATAGGGAATGTCATGGGCAGCTATTATCTCAGTGAGGTCCTTTCTCCATTGAGTCTTACCAGGAATTTTCTTTCCTGCTGGAGAAGTTGTTGTATGAGCTCCATAGGGTGTTGCTCCCGATCTTTGAATTCCCGTATTCATGTAAGCTTCATTATCATAGCAAATATAGAGTATATTATGTCCTCTTTCCATTGTCCCGGAAAGAGCTTGTAGACCTATATCATAGGTCCCCCCATCACCTCCGAATGCAATGAAGTTGATATCTTTACTGATTTTCCCCTTCCTTTTCAAGGCTTTATAAGCCGCTTCTACGCCACTTATAGTCGCGGCAGCATTTTCAAAGAGTGAATGAATCCATGGAACCTTCCAAGCAGTATATGGAAATATCGTAGTAACAACTTCCATACAGCCAGTGGCGTTGGCAACAACCGTGTCCTTTCCTGCTGCCAGGAGAGCCTGTCTTAAGGCAATTGCAGGACCACAACCAGCGCAGGCTCTATGACCGGATGTAAGGAAATCTCCTTGCTTTGATAGTTCTTTCAGATTTATAGCCATCAATCCTCCTACTCTCTAACACCTAAATAGTTAACTCTTTCTATTTTCTTGCCGGATTCCACTTTCTTCAGGTCATCAAAAACTTTTTTGAGATCTCTTGGCTTTACATCTCTTCCACCAAGCCCATAGACATAGCCATAGATGTCAGGTCTTTTATCAATTTCATAAAGGGAAGAACGAACCTCGGTGAACAGGGGTGATCCAAAGCCGTTCATCCCCTCGGCTCGATCCATCACAGCCACATATTCAAGACCCTCCAGAGATTTATTAATATCTTCTCTTGGCCAAGGTCTAAAGGCTTTTACCTTCACAACACCTACCTTTTCTCCATCTTGCCGTAGAGTATCTACAACTTCCTTCGCTGTACCGGCAGTGGATCCCATAACAACGATTGCCTTATTTGCATCTTTGATCCTGTACTCTTCAATGAGTCCATATTCTCGTCCAAAACGCTCACCAAATTCCCTATCCACCTTCTTAATTATTGGTGGAGTTTTCCTCATCGCCTCCGCTTCCCCTCTTTTGTGTTCAAAGTAATAATCCTGAAGATCAAGGGGTCCAACAGTGATTGGATTATCCACATCGAGTACTGAGTAAGGAGTTTTATGTTCACCAATGAAATCTTGAACTTCTTCGTCCTCCAGCATCTCAATTCGCTGGAGTGAATGTGAAAGAATAAAAGCATCTGCAGAGACAATAGCAGGTAGGAATGCTTCTTCTGTAATCCTCACTGCCTGAATTACAGAATCATATGCCTCTTGAGAATCCTCGACATAGAACTGCATCCATCCACTATCCCTTTGATCCATTGTGTCTGAATGATCACAATGAATATTGATTGGTGCAGACAGAGTCCTGTTTATTGCGCAGATAACAATAGGTAGGCGAAGAGCAGGGGTAACAAAGAGAACTTCATTCATAAGAGCAAGCCCCTGTGATGAAGTGGCTGTCATTACTCTTGCACCTGCTGCCGCTGCACCCGTGCAGGCAGATGCTGCTGAGTGCTCTGATTCTACTGGCACAAATTCCGTATCAACTTCTCCATCGGCAACAAACCGTGAGAATATTTGAACGATCTCCGTTGAAGGCGTTATAGGATAGGCAGCAACCACATCAGGGTTTATCTGCCTCATCGCCTCTGCCATTGCTTCATTGGCTGTTTTTGCTACAACTTTCATTTATTCCTCCTCTGGAACCATTTCGATTGCACCAATTGGACATTGATTTGCACATATCCCGCAACCTTTACAGTAATCATACTTAAACCCTTTCATCTCATTATTACTAACAATGATTGCCGAATCAGGACAGAAAATCCAGCAAAGCAAACAATTGGTGCATTTATCTTTATTGAGAACTGGCTTCCTTCCTTCTCTCCAATCACCGGTCTTAAATTTTTCACTGGATCCTGCCTCATCTATTATCGCACCTATCGGGAGTTCTTTCCAACCTCTTTTCTTTTCAGCCATTATTCTTCCCCCTTTGTCATTTTATGAGCGGTTTTTATTGCCTCCATATTTTTACTTACGATCTCTTCAGGTTTACCCCTGAATTTCTTCTTGAGTTTCCTTTCAATACTCTCAAGCATTTTATCAAAATCGAGTATATGGGTAACTCGAGCAAGAGCTCCAAGCATCGGAGTATTTGGTTTATTCATTCCTATTGTTTCCATTGCTATCTTTGAAGCATCCAATGTATAAACTAATATACCGGGCTCTACCGATAATTCCTCCCTCATCTCTTTTGGAGATTTATGGGTATTTACGATTAGAATTCCACCCTTTTCTAACCCCTCGAGAACATCAATGGTCTTAAGAAGAGTTGGGTCAAGCACCAGAACGATGTTTGGATTTGTAATACCACTGTGTAACCTTATTGGTTTTTTACTTAATCGATTGAAAGATTTTATCGGTGCACCTGTTCTTTCAGGACCGTATTCTGGGAAGGCTTGAATGAACATTCCGGTATCAATTGCGGCTTCACCAAAAAGGAGAGCCGCAGTTTTTGCTCCTTGCCCTCCTCTGCCATGCCAACGTATCTCAATTAAATCTTCCGCCATAGTTTCCTCCTTTTTTTTCAATCTATACAGTATTACTTGAATGTCAAGGGATGTTTTAATAACGATGAAAAGTCGGTTTCAAAGATTCTTCTCAAAATAGAGTTTTTCTCTCTCCATCGGGCATAGGTGGGGAGAGGTTAAAATGCTTATAAGCAAGGGTTGTTGCCTTTCTACCCTGAGAAGTCCTCTTTATGAGTCCACTTATTATCAGGTATGGCTCAAAAACCTCTTCAATGGTCTCCGGGTTTTCTCCTACAGTCATGGCAAGAGTCTTTAGACCCACAGGACCCCCATCGAATTTTTCTATTATACTCTTGAGGATTGCTTTGTCCATTATGTCCAAACCCCTACTGTCTACTTCAAGTTTCTCAAGACTATACCTTGCAATCTCTAAATCTATTTCCCCCTCACCCTTTATTTCGGCAAAATCTCTAATACGTCGTAGTAGCCGATTTGCTATCCTTGGGGTTCCGCGGGATCTCTTTGCTATTTCGAGGGATGCTTCATCCATTATTTTTATTCCAAGTATGGAGGCAGAGCGCTTAATAATGAAATCCAGGTCTTCTGTCTTATAATAACTCAACCTGGGAATATAACCAAATCTTGAACGAAGGGCTGAGGAGAGAAGACCCGCCCTTGTGGTGGCTCCAATAAGAGTAAAAGGCTGTAAGTTTACCTTAATTGACCTTGCATTTGGACCCGAATCAATCATTATATCTATAGAGAAGTCCTCCATCCCCTTATAAAGATATTCTTCTACATCCTTATTTATTCTATGTATCTCATCTATAAACAGGACATCACAGCGTTTTAACTTTGTCAATATCCCTGCCAGGTCTCTTGGTTTCTGGAGGATTGGTCCAGCAATTGAAATTATATCAACCTCCAGTTCTCTGGCAATAATGTGAGCAAGAGTTGTCTTCCCAAGACCAGGAGGTCCGTAAAGGAATATATGATCCAGGGGTTCGTCTCTTTTTTTTGCTGCCTTTATAAAAATTCCAAGGTTCTCTTTGATCCTATCCTGATCTATAAACTCCGAAAATACCTTTGGACGCAAACTCTTTTCGAATTGGTCTTCTGAGGGGCTGCGCGTTGGTGAAGTTATCCTCATAACCCTTTTAGGACTCTCTCTACAATTTCATCGGCTGTAAGTTCCCCGGAATCCTTGAGTACCTTCAGGATTGAATTATCAGCTTCCCATGATTGAAAGCCAAGGGCTATCAAAGCCTTCTTTGCTTCTTTAAGTTCTTTTTTTGGAGCAAATTCCAATTTGTCCTTCAGTTCCAGAATGATCCTCTTCGCTGTTTTGCTTCCAATGCCCTTGACCTTAGAGATTGGTTCGGGATCATTATCAGCAAGAGCTTTTTTGATCCCACTGGTTCCAAGACCCGACATTAAAGAGAATGCCGTTTTTGGTCCCACATTTGGAACTTTAATTATCGTTTTAAAAAGGTCTCTGCCTTCTTTCTTTTCAAATCCATATAGAACCATTTGACTTTGAGTAATTGAAAGATAGGTGTATAGAAAAATTTCATTGCCTATAATCCGAGATTTATTCTTAAAAGGGGTATATACTGATAGACCAAAGCCATTGACATCAACAGTGATTCTATCTTCACCGACTTCCATAATAATGCCTTTAATTGATTCCAGCATATTCACACCTTCTGTTCATGTAGCATATTACTCCAGCAAAAGCATCGGAAGCATCCAGAGGAATTTCATTCTGAATATTAAGAATTTCCTGGACCATAAATCGAACCTGTTTCTTAGAGGAACTACCAGAACCTGTAACTGATTGTTTAATTTCTCTCGGGCTAAATTCAACCACGGGGAGTCCTTTTATCTGGGAGAGCAGAAGATAAACACCTCTCAATTCCTCCAATTTTATCAGGGTCTTTGTATTGGAGCCTCTGAAACTTTTTTCCATAACAATCAGATCCGGCTTTTCTCTATCCAAAATCTCTGAAAGGGACTTAAAGTACCAATATAATCTCTTCTTACCCTTTGGATACTTTATTGTTTCCCATGCAAGGGGGAAGGGCTTTTTCTCTGTTTCCAATAAAGCAATTCCCGTTACGGAGAGACCGGGATCAATACCCAATATTTTCAATTCAAGAGCCCATTTCTGCCATTATTGAATCAGGAATATTGAAATTTGAATAGACTTTTTGGACATCATCGTGGTCTTCCAACTCAGATAATAGTTTTAGGAGTCTTCGGGCTTCATTTCCCTCCAGATTCTTCTCCACTTTTGAAATACAGGTAAGCTCAAACCCTTGGATCGGTATATTTTTCCCCTCAAGGGATTTATGAACTTTGTGAAGCTCATCAGGCTCCGTCTGAATCTCATAGATATCCTCTTCTTTCTTTATATCCAGAGCTTCACTTTCTATTGCAGCGTCGTAAACCTCCGTTTCTGAAACATCATCGACAGGGACAAAAATCAATCCTTTTTCTTCAAAAAGGTAAGAGACACAGCCTTTTGAGCCCAGTTTTCCTCCATATTTTTCCAGTATATGTCTAATATCTGCGGTTGTCCTATTCTTGTTGTCAGTTGTGCACTCAATAAATAGAGCAACACCTCCAGGACCATATCCTTCATATGTTGTCTCAACATATTCAACCCCGGAAAGTTCTCCGCTCCCCTTCAAGATTGCTCTTTCAATGTTCTCTTTTGGCATATCGTTATCCTGTGCTTCAGAAATTGCGTGCTTTAGATCTAAATTCTTCTCTGGATCTTTCCCTTTCCTGGCTGCCACAGCGATTTTCTTGGATAGTTTAGAGAATATCTTCCCCCTTTTCTTATCCTCTTTTTGTTTCTGATGTTTTATTCTATGCCACTTTGAATGTCCTGACATGGATGACCTCCTTTTTAATAATTATGAATTTGAAAGAGCCTTTGTAGGTTAAACTGGATGAGCAATTCATTACAGTAACTTCCGGCTAAGGATTTCCCAGTTCTCATCAACATTCTTCTGAATCAAAGCAATATCATCTTCTGTTAAGTGTCTGAATCTTCCCTGGAGCCTCAGGTATTCAACCACAGGCTTTGGTTTGTGCACTTTTTTTGTTAGTTTCCATTCCTGTCCATTCTTCACTTCTATAAGAGGAAAGATTCTCGTTTGAACGGCAAGCCTTGCCAGTTTTATGGTATTGGAAGGGTCGGATTTCCAGCCAGGAGGACAAGGTGATATAATTAATAAAAATCTGGTTCCTTTTATATCCTTTGCTTTTATGAATTTTTGAATCATATCTTCCGGGTAAGCTGGAGATGCCGTTGCCAAGTATGGAATCCTGTGGGCAGCCATAATCCCAATAATGTCTTTTTTTGGCCTATCCTTAGGATGTTTTATAGGTGTCGTTGTTGTCCAAGCTCCCCATGGGGTAGAACTACTTCTCTGGACTCCTGTATTCATATAGGCTTCGTTATCGTAGCAGACATAAATTATGTCATCATTTCTCTCTGCTGCTCCTGAAAGAGCCTGGATACCTATATCATAAGTCCCTCCGTCACCCGCCCAGGCAACAACGTTAACATCCTTTCCCTGCATTTCAAAGCCCGCTTTTATTCCTGAAGCGGTGGATGCAGCTGTCTCAAAAGCTGTGTGAAATAAAGGGATATTCACAGCTGAATGAGGAAATGGTCCGTCTATTACCGACCAGCAACAGGCAGGTACAGATAGAACAGTGTTCTTGCCCAGACTCTTTAGAGCATATCTCATCGATAAGGCAGCCCCACAACCCTGACAGGCGAGGTGCCCATGACCCATTACTTCTTTCTCTGGAATAGTAAGTTTCATACTCGAACCCCCTTCCAGATGATATCTGATTTCGGTTTATCTCTTTTCATCACATCTTCATACATCTGGATAATATCCTCTTTTCTTACATCTCTACCTCCAAGCCCTGTAATGATTCCGAAGATCGGAGGCATATTTTCTTCATTATAGCAGGCAGCCTTTACTTCCTGATAGAAGATACCGGATGCCCCAAAACTTATATTTCGATCAATCACCATTGCCCTATCAATGGAACGCAAGACCGATTTGACTTTTTCAGAGGGAAAAGGTCTAAAAACTCTGATTCTCAGGAGACCAACCTTTTCTCCTCTCTTCCGAAGATCGTCTATTGCAGTCCTTGCAGTAGAGGCAAGGGTAGCACTTGAGATAATGAGTTTCTTTGCATCGGAAACCTTGTATGTCTCTACCAGACCGTATTTACGGCCAAAAACATCTCCAAACTCTTCTCCAACCTCTTCCCATCTGGATATAGCTCCTTCCATTGCTTTCTGGATCTGATAGCGAAGTTCAAAATACCCATTTGGATCAGTCAAACCTCCAAAGGCGTGGGGTTCTTCCGGGTCAATCTTATATCTGGGTTGGTAGGCTGGAAGGAATTCATCCACCTTTTCCTGCTCTGGTATTTCAACGGCCTCTGATGTATGGGAAAGGACAAAGGCAGCAAGGACTACCATTGCAGGTAATTGCACTTCTTCTGCAACTTTGTAGGCCTGGATGACTGAATCAAGGACCTCTTGATTGTTCTGTGCATAAACCTGCATCCATCCTGTATCCCTTTGAGAGAGGGAGTCATTCTGTTCAGTCCATATTGACCAAGGGGGTCCAAGAGCCCTATTTATGTTACCCATAACCACAGGGGTCCTCGCTCCAACAGCCCAGTGAAGAACCTCGTGCATAAGAGCAAGACCCTGTGAAGAAGTCGCAGTAAAGGTTCTAACACCAGTTGCAGAGGCACCCACAGAAGCAGCCATTGCAGAATGCTCAGATTCCACCTTAATAAACTTTGCATCAAGTTCTCCATTTGCACACATTTCGGATAGGAGTTCAACTACATCTGTCTGTGGAGTAATAGGATAAGCAGCGATCACCCTGGCTCTTGAAAGTTTAGCTCCGTATGAAAGGGCATGATTACCGATCATTACTTTTCTCATTCTGCCTCCTCTTCTGGATGGATAGCACCCACAGGGCATTCTGTCCAGCATATACCACACCCTTTGCAGTAGTCATAGTCAATTATGGGTTTTAACTTTTCTTTATTATTCTCTTCGACCCTTTCAAGTTTAATTGCCGGTTCAGGGCAGTACTTCCAACATATCGCACAAAAGGTGCATTTCCCATAGTCTATTACAGGTCGAACATTTCTCCATGTTCCTGTCTTATTATAATCCATTGTAAAGAGAGAAACTGCAAGAGGTGGCATATCTCCAACAGTTTTGAAAAAGATCTGTTTTTCGGTAGCTTTAGGCATTATTGCCTCCTTTTGTCTCGTTAAAAGCTTCCTCGGATGCCTTAAGATTTGCTTCTTCTTTAAGAGGAACGCCTTCTTTTACCGCTTCCTTTAAGGTTTCAAGATCGCATAGATCAAGAACCTTCACAACCCCTCCAAGTATTGCTGTATTGACAATAGGGGCAGCCTCAGAACCAAGATGGAATTTTCTGGCAATCTTTGTTGCAGGAACTGTTGCAATTCTATAGTTCCCAGCAAATTCCATTTCTTCTGGATCTTTATTTGTATTTATGATGATCCAACCTCCTTCTTTTAATCCATAGATGAGATCGATTGCTCCAATTAGAGATGGTTCAAGGATTACGAGATGGTCAGGTTCGTATATCTCGGATTTTATATAGATGATCTCATCAGCGATTCGAAGGAAGGCCTTTACAGGAGCACCCCTCCTCTCCACACCATATTCAGGAAAAGCCTGAACAAACTTTCCCTCCCTTGACACGGCATCCGCAAGGATCTTTGCAGCAACCACCGTTCCCTGACCTCCTCTACCATGAAGTCTTATTTCTATCATATAACCTCCTTCCCTACCATCTTACCACTGCAGAGCCCCAGGTAAATCCACCACCAAAAACCGTAAAAAGCAGTATATCTCCCCGTTTCAACCTACCTTCTCTTACCGCTTGATCTAAAGTGATGGGCAGGGTTGCAGCGGAAACATTACCCGTTTTATCTATTGTAACAGCGGTTTTCTCCCTGGGAATGCCCGCCCTCTTTATTGTAGCCTCAATTATCCTTATGTTTGCCTGGTGGGGAATATAAAGATCTATATCTTCTCCCTTGATATTTGCCCTTTTTAACGCTTCTTCTGCCGATTTCTTCATCTTCTGGACTGCTTTCTTGAAAACCTCGTTTCCTGCCATTCTGAGCGAATGAAGCTTTTTTTCTACGGTCTCATGAGTAGCAGGCATCCTGGAACCTCCTGCAGGTTGTATGAGAAGATCTCCAAGATTGCCATCAGCAGCCCAATAGGTTGATAATATTGCTGAATCACCATCAGATCTCTCAACCACAGAGCATCCTGCTCCGTCACCAAAGAGAACGCAGATTGAGCGATCTTCCCAGTCAATCGCCCGGGACATCGTCTCCCCTGCACAAACTAAGACTCTATCAATCAATTTGCTCTGGATCATCCCTGCAGCTATAATAAGTGCATAAAGATAACCAGAACAAGCTGCTTCAAGATCAAAAGCTGGCATCTCATCCTTAATACCTAAATGTTTTTGAACCCAACAGGCTGTTGATGGATATGCATTATCAGGTGTGTCTGTTGCAACAATGATGAGGTCAATATCGGAAGAGCTGACCCCTGCATTCTCCATCGCTCTTTTTGCTGCAACTGCAACAAGATCGGATGTTGCTTCGTCCTCTGAAGCGATATGCCTCTCCTTTATCCCACTTCTTGTTCTAATCCACTCATCTGAAGTATCAACCATCTTCTCAAGATCAAAATTTGTCAGGACTTTCTCGGGAAGATAAGAACCCGTCCCTGTTATTTTAACATTAAACATTACTACCTCCCATAAGGGCTGCCATTGCAACGGAATAGAATTTTGAATCTTCTGAATCTGCCCTTGAAGTTAAAATGCATGGGGCTCTTGTTCCAACAACCATTCCGGCAAGAGAGCTTCCGGCAAATTTTGTTAGAGATTTAAAGAAGACATTACCAGTTTCTATATTGGGGAAAATTAGGATGTCGGCTTCCCCTCCAACCGGGGACTTGAAACCTTTGATTTTACAGGCTTCCTTATCAACCGCAATATCAAGAGCAAGGGGTCCATCCACAACCACTCCCTTAATTTGACCTCTCGCTGCCATTTTTGCTATCGTTGCTCCATCAAGAGTTGCAGGCATCTTAGCCGTGACCTTTTCAGTGGCAGCAATGATTGCAGCTTTTGGCTCTGAAATCCCAAAGGCGTGAGCAACCTCAATACAATAATTTAACATTTGCACCTTTTGCATTAGGTCTGGTTTAGGTAGCACGGCTACATCTGAAACAAAAAGCAGTTTTGAATAACTCGGGACTTCTAATACTGTGACATGGGATAAAATGTTTCCTTCTGGCAGGAGACCCTCTTTTTTATCAAGAATAAGTTTCATATAGACATCGCTGGACATCAGACCTTTCATCAGAATANCTACATCTCCTTTTTTTACCAGATCCCTCGCAATTCTTCCTGCTTCTTTTACATNGCAACAGTCGATAATTTCAAATACTGAGGTATCCAGATTAAACTCAGAGCAAAG
>NGFL01000053.1:24227-87506 GCA_002215665.1 candidate division TA06 bacterium JGI_Cruoil_03_38_101
GCGATTTNTATCACCCACTAATGTCACATCAACAAGATTCTCTTTTGCAGCCTTAAAAGTTGCCCGTATCGTATGCGGATCATGTCCATTTGCTACAGCAATCTTCTGTATTGGTTTTCCCTTTACTACTTCAACAAGTTCCTTGAGTTTCCTTATAGGCTTCATTCCAAACCTCCTAATATTCTTTTGCTTCTTCTTCGCCCCTAAGAACCCTGAGGGCTCCTTCCGCAAGCGCTTTCATCTCACCCTCTCCAGGAAAGATATACACAGGTGCAATAAATTCAACCCTCTTTTTTACTTCCCTTACGAACACCTCTTCGTTGGATAAACCTCCTGTCAGGACAATTTCATCTACCTTACCACTGAACACAGGAGCCAATTTTCCAATTTCCTTCGAGACCTGGTAGACAAGAGCATCAAATATTTCCTTGGCTTTTTTGTCACCCTCCTTGACCCTTACAACTACCTCCCTCATATCGTTGGTTCCCAGATATGCCGAAACTCCTGCATCGCCTGTAAGTTTCCTTTTGATTTCCTCTGGGGTGAGATTATTGCATAAGAAATAATTTACAGTATCCCAGACAGGAAGACCCCCTGCCCTTTCCGGAGCGAATGGTCCATCCCCATTTAGAGCATTGTTTACATCCACAACTCTTCCCTTTTTGTGCGCCCCCACAGATATACCTCCGCCAAGATGAGCAATGATGAGATTTACCTCTTCATACTTTTTCCCCATTTTCCTGGCGACTAACCTTGCTGTTGCTTTATGATTGAGAGCATGAAAAATGCTCTTCCTTTTTATCTCGGGTCTCCCAGTTATCTTCGCTATGGGATCCATCTCATCCACTACAACAGGGTCAACAATATATGCTGGAATCGAGGCAATTGTTGCCAGTTGATTTGCCAGTATTCCACCAAGGTTCGAAGCATGCTCTCCCAGAAGACCAATTTGTAAGTCCTCAAGCATCTTTTCATTAACCCTGTATGTTCCACTTTGAATCGGTCTAAGTAATCCACCCCTCCCTACAACTGCATCAAATTCTTTTATCTCTTTATTCTGTGCTTTGAGAAAATTTAAGATTGCATCCATTCTGAAATTTAGTTGATCAATTATTCCTTTGAATGATTGTAATTCTTTTTTGGAGTGTAAAATATTTTTCGATAAAACTTCTTTATCGCCTTTAAACCATCCAACCTTAGTTGAAGTTGACCCTGGATTTATTACCAGGATTTCAAACATCTAACCTCCTTTCTCTTCATTCTTATACTATATAACGAATAAAAAAAGTCAATGCCACTGATCCACTTTATTTTAACCATTCAAAACAAAAGGGGTGGAACCTCCACCCCTTTTATAAAAATATTTAGATTTACCCTTTATTCTTTGATTTTATTCTGGAAGTTATAGTAAACAACAAGGGCAACACCTATCAGGAAAACGACAAGGCCTGAGATTATAAATATACCACCTGCTTCTTGATCTGTTACTCTAAAGAGCCCTCCTCCAACCCCAAGGCCTACCCCTACTCCAAGGCAGATTAAACCTCTCCTCAAGTAGTCAAGGGGCTTAAGAGGTTCTCTTACCGGTTCAGGTGGCACTTCCAAACCCTTTTCTATCGCCTTCATTCTTACCTGCGTTTTTGCTTGCTCTTTTTTGAACCAAAAATATAAGGCAAAGATGGGGATTAAAAGAGCAACAATCGGAACTAACATAGCAGCCAAAGGTACTATATCCATTATTCCTCCTTTTGGTTTAAAGTGAATTTACCAGTTACCTCTGATGTGTACTCTTCATAGTAGCCCAGAACCTTTGAAGGCAGATATTCTTCTCTTAACTTTTTGAATCTTTTATTTATTTTTATCATGAAACCTCCTTTTATTTTGTTTGACGCAAGGAACCCGAAAATTGTTTCAGATTTTTATAGGAAAAAATGCGTTAAGCATTGTTTTATTAATCATTGACTTTGGCAGAGATTTATCTATTTTGAAACTAGTAAGAGAAATTTTGCGTCAAACTAATAAGGAAATAGATTAAATGAAAATCGACATAAATAAATTAAAGGAGGGTTCAACTGATGAATTTGAAAAATTTTATAATATTTATGTTAACAGGATATACACAATTATTTACAGAGTTGTCGGCAATGAGGCGGATGCAGAGGATCTAACTCTTGAGGTTATGATGAAGATTTACAATAAGATACGAACTTTTAAGGGTGAGGCAAAACTCTTATCATGGGTATACAGGATTGCATACAACCATGGAATCTCGCATCTTCGGAGTCAAAAGAAAACAGAATCTCTTGATTCCTTGAATTATACAATCAAGAGTAATAGAGAAGGGCAACTTAAGCATTTAGAAGAGAAAGAAAAAAGAGCCTTTGTAAGGAGGAAGTTGATGGAGTTACCAGAAAAATATAGGGTAGCGATTACTCTGTACCATTTTAATGACCTTTCTTATAATGAAATAGCCGATGTTATGGGCGAAAAAATTGGAACTGTTAAGACTTATATACATCGCGGGAGAAAGAAATTAAAAAGCCTTGTAGGAGAATTGGAATAAGAAGGAGAAATGAAATTAGACGAGATATTAAACTCAATTGCAATTGAAGAAGCGCCTAAAGGTTTAGTTTACAGGTGGAAATTAAGAGTAGGGTTAGAAAAGGAGCTTGTGGGTAGAAAATTACTCTACCCCTATATTATCCTTCCATTCATACTCGCAGGAGTTTGGTGTTATCTAATGATCTTTCAGAAAAATTTATTCAGTTATTATTTAACCGACAGGTTCCCCTGGCTATTAGACCGAATCCTCTTTTTCCTTTCAAAGATTACTTACTCCTTGAATTTTCAAATTTGGACAATAGCATTGTCCTTTTTGGTAGCTTTGCTTTCCTTAACTTGGTATCTTGGAAGGGAGTTAGGTTGGCGCCGAGCGCCAATAAGATTTTAATACAGGATGAATATCAATCTTAAAGAATAGACTATTTTTGGATACCTGGATACTTGATTATTCCTGAATTGGTAAGAATCGAGATACAATTCTCCCCCCCATCCATTCTCACACCAGCATCTATAGGAATTTTTTTATCCTTATAGATGAGAGAATCCTTAAATAAGATTCCAAGTTTACCTTTAAATGTAGTTATATCCATGACCCCTGGAATATACTTTTTTAAAATGAATTGGCCTGATTTTTTGAATTTGTATAATGTATCATCTCCGTAAAGATATAGGGAATCCTTCCCCAGAGCACAACGCTTGACTTCTTTCCAGAGAATGGGCAATTTTCTTCCCGTTGATAGCTGAATCAAATAAGATTCTTCTCCAGCGAGAAGGAGCCAATTAGGATCTGAGTCGATATCATACCCTCCTATATTAATCTGCCCGAGAAATTCGCCTCTCAGGGAATATTTCTGGGTTAAAGATTGCACAATTGATGTTACCCAGATGGAAAAGGGAGAAGAAGAAATTGAATTTGGGTCAAAGATGGAATCAAGCGGAATTCTGCTGGAATCGGATAGGTTTTCTACTGCAATTTTCTCTCTTGAAAGCAAAAGAGTCTGATTTTTCGAATCAACCGTAAGATCAGAGTAAAAAGTGATCAGGTAAAAAAACGAAGAGATAAAGAACATTAAATATTAGCTTTCCTATCCTTTTCTATTCTCTCAATATTACCAAAACTCACTGGAACAGGATAAACCTCTGTGAAGAGGGATTCCCCCTTCAATATCCTTGCAAGATTTCTTCCCAGATTCAATCTTGATTCGTAAACAGATATGTTATCAATGATCAAGTCCGGACGGGCAAAATATACATATTCGATTCCCCTTTCTTCCGTAGATAATGGTTTTATACCACACAATTTATTCCAGTTTCTCCCCTTTTCGGATATGATAACCGTTTATAAAGGATTTTGCATCCATTTTCTTTCTGCCTTGAAGTTTCAACTCTAATACATGAATTTCGCCCTCTTTACAACTAACTACAATCGTATCTCCCGTTTCAATCACCTCTCCTGGGAATCCAAAATCTGTTCTTTTCTCTCTACTTTTCGCCCGTAACAGCTTAAGTCTTTTACCACGAAAATAGCAGTATGCTCCAGGCCTTTTGGATAGGCCTTTTATCTTCCTTCCGATTACCAAACTCTCTTCCTCCCATTTAATCCTCAGCTCCTCTTTTTTGATCCTCGGAGCATAACTTGCTCTTTCTTCATCCTGGGCTATTCTCTTAAGTTCTTTACCTGCTTCAATGTCTCTTAGAATAGACAGGGTTGGTTCAATTGACTCATTAAATAAGCGTTCTTTTAATTCAGTGCATACTTCGTCTTGTTTAATCTGGATTTCTTTCTTAAAAACAATATCACCTGCATCAATACCTTCATTCATTATAAAGATGGTTATCCCGGTCTTCTTCTCCCCATTCATAATGGCTCGGGATACAGGAGCCACCCCCCTGTATTTTGGGAGAAGTGAAGGGTGTATATTTAAGGGGTAATCAACAACATTAAGGATATTTTCCTTAAGGATTGCTCCATAAGAAGCAAGGAGATAAACCTTTACTCCAGTTTCTTTAATAGCATCCTCTATCTCCTTCTTATTTGGGTCGTCAACTTCTATGAGATTAAGGAAGAGTTCTTTTGCGAGAATCCCAACAGGGGTTGGCTGTTTTCCCCTTCCTCTTCCCTTCTTCTTTGGTGTTTTTGTTATAACGAGAGGAAACTCAACACCCGCTTTAGTTAGAGAACGAAGAACATTTGCTGAGAATCCAGAACTTCCAAAAAATATTACTTTCATTTACTCTTTCTTCAAAGCTCTCCCCACCATATTCTTTTCTACTTCTATTTCAGTTTTATCATCAATTTTTATCTTAATCGTATCGTTCTTTATTCGAGCAATTCTTCCATGGATGCCACCCTGAGTTACAACCCTATCTCCTTTTGTGAGAGAATCAATCATTTTGTGGTGTTCTTTTTGCTTCTGCTGGGAAGGACGGATAAAAAGGAAGTAGAATATTGCGAAAATTAAGATAATAAATATAAGCGAAGAAAAACCTCCTTGTCCACAAACTCCTGCAGGGGGTGTTCCACCTTGACCCCCCTTATTTGCTGCTTCTGGCAATCCCGGACAACCCTGAGAGAGCAAAAGATTAAAAAAGAATAACATCAAAACCTCCTTTATATTTGGTTAAAAATCTCTTTGACCATTCTCCTATTGTTTTATTTTCAATATGGCCTCTTATCTCCCGCATCAATTCAATATAGAATGTTATATTATGCAAAGTAGAAAGGTATTTCGCAAGTATCTCATTTGAATTAAACAAATGCCGAAGATAGGCCCTTGAGTAATTTCTGCATGTCGGACAATGACAATCCTCTGAGATAGGTTTTGGGTCATCTTTGAAACGAGCATTTTTTAAATTAATTTTCCCCTCCCGGGTATAGAGAACTCCTGCCCTTGCGTTTCTTGTGGGTATTACGCAGTCAAACAGGTCAATGCCCTTCTTGACTGCCTTAATAATATCAGAAACCTTACCCATTCCCATTGCATATCTGGGTTTCTCTTCAGGTAAATAGGGAAGAATAGAATCTATAACCTCCCAAGTTTGCTCCTTTGATTCTCCCACTATTAGACCCCCAATGGCAAAACCGTTAAAATCGAGTCTGGTGATTTCTTTGGCTGCTTCGATTCTTAGATCAGGGTAAGTTGAACCTTGAATGATACCAAAAAGTTGACCTTGGGAGTTTTTTGTTTTGAAATAATCAATAGCCTTTCTTGCCCATCTATTCGTTCTCTCCATAGCTTCTCTTGCATATCCCTTTCCTATTGGATAGCCGACGCACTCATCCAAAGGCATCAGAATATCAGAACCAAGGCTAATCTCTATATCTATAACACTTTCCGGGGTAAAATGTAAGGGAGCTCCATCAATATGTGAGGAAAACAGGATACCTTCTTCCTGAATCTTCTTTTTACTGGAAAGGGAATATACCTGAAAACCTCCTGAATCGGTTACTATGGGTCCGTCCCAGTTCATAAACGAATGAAGACCACCAAATTCTCTAATTAAATCTTCTCCGGGTCTTATATGCAGGTGATATGCATTAGTGACGAATAATTGAACTCCCAGATTATGAAGATCCCATACAGGCAGAGTTTTAATATCTCCAAGGGTTGCAACGGGCATAAAGGCCGGTGTCTTGATGATTCCGCTTTTCGTCCTGATAATTCCGGTACGGGCTCTATCGCTTTTTGACGTTATCTCAAAATGATTATCATTCATATCAAAAAAGCGGGCAACGGGATTTGAACCCGCGACCACGAGCTTGGGAAGCTCGTACTCTTCCAACTGAGCTATGCCCGCTTGTTAAGATATTACTGAATTTTAGATGAATGTCAAGGTCCAAAGATTAAAATGGAAAATCAAAAAAAATTTAGGTTTATAATAGATTTTGAAGTTGCGCATATAGAATTTTTATTTATATATAGTCTTGGATAGGACAACTTAGAAAAATGAAACTTTTATCTTAGCTAAAAATATATTTTTGATTTAAACTTATATAAAAGGAGGAAAAATGGGGTTATTGAGGAAAGAAGATAGAAAATATCTTCAAGAAGAGTTCAAAAAAAAACTGAAAAGAAAGGTAGAATTGTTGTACTTCACTAACAGGAATGACGATTCAGAATACTCAAGCCAGACAAGAGAACTCTTTGAAGAGCTCGTGGGGCTGAACGATAATCTAACCCTTACAATAAAGGATTGTTCAGATAAAAAGGAGTTTGAAGAAGAAGGTCTTTCTTTTTGTCCAGCGATTAAGATAAAATCAGATAGAAAGGGCTTTATCAATTTCTATGGAACGCCAGCCGGATATGAGTTCAGCACCTTTATCGAGGATATTATCGATAAGGGTTCAGACAATCTTCCTCTATCTTATGATGTTGCCCGGGAACTTAAAAAAATTGATGAACCTGTTGACTTAAAAGTCTTTGTCACGCTTAATTGCCCATATTGTCCAAGAGCTGTCAGAATTGCACATCTCTTTTCCCTAGTTAATGAGAACATAAAAAGTTCAATGATCGATGTTAATATTTTTCCTAAACTTTCAAGGGATCTTCAAATATCAAGCGTTCCCCTTACAATAGTAAATGGAACTGTGAACTTTTTAGGCGCATTACCCGAGAAAAAATTCTTAGCAAAACTCGAAGAGGCTATTAAATAAGATGCAATTCATAATAAGAAAAAAAGAAAATATTGAAGACCAATATCACACGGCGGCAATTATTGGTGCGGGTCCTGCTGGTATAACGGCATCAATCTACCTCGGGAGGGCAAAGATAGATACGGTTGTCTTTGAAAGAATGATCCCCGGGGGATACATTGTTGCAACAGATAAAATAGAAAACTATCCAGGCTTTCCGAATGGAATATCGGGTGAAGAATTGGGTAATCTTATGGAGAAACATCTAAAAAGATTTGATGCGCAAGTTAAAACTGAAGAGGTAACCAATGTAGAATTGGACACTTATCCAATGAAAATTATAACAGAAGAAGGCTCCTACTCTGCGGAAGCTATAATCATAGCAACAGGAACAAAAAACAAAAGATTAGGAGTCCCAGGAGAGGATGAGTTAGTAGGTAAGGGCATATCTTTCTGTGCTATCTGTGATGCCCCTTTCTTTGAAGGGGAGAATATCGTGGTTATTGGTGCAGGGAACTCCGGGGTTCAGGAAGCCCTTTACCTTTCAAAATTCGCAAAGAGCATAAAAGTCCTGGAATTTCTTGATCATCCGACAGCAGAAGGAATCCTTCTCGATCGCCTTAAGCAAAAGGATAATCTCGAATTACTTGTTTCTCAGAGGGTAACAAGCTTTATCGGAAAAGATAGACTCACAGGGGTTGAGGTGGAAGAGAAAACTTCAAAGAAAAAGAAGGTTCTAAAGGTAAAGGGCGCATTCATCTATGCAGGTGTTTCACCTAACACTGATTTCCTCAAAGGCAAACTCGATCTGGATAAAGAAGGTTTTATCAAGACAGATGAAGAGTTAAGGACCTCAAAAGAAGGAGTGTTTGCAGCAGGAGATGTAAGAACAACGAGCCTGCATCAGGTTGCAACGGCTATTGGTGATGGAGCTCTCGCCGCCCATAACCTCAGGGAATATATAGAGGAAAAATGAAAGTAATTGTCTATACCTCATCAAGTTGCCCTTATTGTATGATGGTAAAGAAATTCTTAAAGGGAAATGGGGTCAAGTTCAAAGAGATAAATATAACAAGGCACCCATCAGCTGCAAAGGAACTTATGAAAAAAACCGGTCAAACAGGAGTTCCTGTCACTCTTACAGGAAGCCATAAAATTGTTGGTTTTGATGAACCAAAATTGAGGAGAATCTTAAGGGTAAAATGAAAAAAGTTTTGAAAATATATATCATGACAAGTCTGCTACTCGCTTCTGTTGGTTGCAGCTGTTCAAATAATCCGAAAAAAACAGAAAAGGGAGAAAAAACTGAAGGTCCAGAGGAAACAATGATCGCACCTGGTTTTACCTTAAAAGACCTAAACGACAATGAAATTACCCTTTCAGATTACAGAAACAAAGTGGTTATTCTTGATTTCTGGGCAACGTGGTGTCCCCCTTGCAAAAAAGAAATTCCATATCTNATTCAGTTTTATCAAGAATATAAAGATAAAGGATTGATAGTCTTAGGNATAGGTCTTGATAAAAAGAGCACCTTAGAAAGTTTCAGTAAATCTATAGGAATAAATTATCCCGTTTTAATNGGTAGTAACCTAATAGCCAAAAAATACGGTATAAGAGCAATCCCTACANCCTTCATCCTGAATAGAAAGGGAGAGATTGAGAAGAAATCAGTCGGTTATGCTCCTGGATATGAGAATAAGCTTAAGGAGTCTTTCCTATACTTATTAAAAAAAGGAAAAAATGAATAAGCGTGTATTCGCTTTTACCATAGGTCTTTTTATATTCCTGGCACTTCTAACTTATGGAATAATAACCCAGCAGTTTATTGAGACAGAGAATAATGGCTCTCTCCTCTGTCTTTACTGTCTCGGCATTGGGTAATGTTTCGTTGGGTTTATAACAAGTTCACAAGATTTTCTGTCCTGGCAGGAGCTTTTTTCGCAGGGAACAATTACTTCCACAAAGGAATCTATCAGGGTAAATTTAAAGGTTTCTTTTTCCCTGGTATGAATTGCTACGCCTGCCCTTTTGCCCGATTTGGCTGCCCAATAGGAACACTCCAGTATTTTATAGGAATGAAAACTTTTCCCTCTTATGTTCTGGGGTTTATCGGAATGATTGGAGTGCCTCTTGGAAGAGTTGTATGTGGATGGGTTTGCCCCTTTGGTTTCTTCCAGGAACTTCTATATAAAGTAAAGACCTTTAAGATAAGGGTATCTGAGAGACATACCTATACAAAGTATATAATGCTCGTTTTGGTTGCGATAATCATTCCTTTTATTACTGGGGATTTCTGGTTCTGCAAGTTATGCCCGGTAGGAGGAATTGAAGCGGGTATTCCTCAACTTGCCTTGGATTCCTCTCTTCGTCCCTTGATAGGGAGTTTTTTTTATATAAAATGCGCAATTGTAATCCTTGTGGTTTCTGCATCAATCTTTATAAAAAGACCCTTCTGCCGTTTTGTTTGCCCTCTTGGAGCCTTATATGGACTTTTTAATAAGTTTACATTCTTCCGAATTAAAGTGGACAGGAATAAATGCACCCAGTGCCAAATCTGCCAGAATGTTTGTCCTATGGATGTAAAGATTTTCAAACAACCTGATTCACTTGATTGTATAAAATGTGGAATTTGTATAAAAGCATGCCCCCAGGGTGCTCTGTCTTTTGGTTACGGTCCTTCTTGCGATTTTATCAACCCTTAGATAACATATCTCCAAAAAAGATAAAAAAAATTGCTAAGACTACCTAATGTAATAACTACAACAGCCCTTACAAACAGGAGGGATATCACCAGAAAAAATATGATTCCTGAAACTCCTTGCCTGCTTTGAATTCCAAACGGAAAGGAATCTCCTCCTACTAATATCCCCAATTGCAAAATTTGGACATATTTCTACGATTGAAGGAGGAGTAATATAAGCAGAACTCCAGGGGGAGCTACAATTACCTCTGAATTTAGCGAGGTATTTTTCATCTTTATCATAATAACTATTCAAGTCAGAGGGATGCAGGTCTGGAGTAAATTTAATAACAAGCTTAGTGTCACAGGTTTTAATCTTCCTGATTAAATCACCTGATACTCTGTAATCCTCATTATCAAAAACAGCCCCTTTCCAGTAGTGAGGTTCTACCCCAAAAATATCTGAAAATTTCCTCAGATCGGATGGATTAATTGATAAAATATGAAGGAAGTTTAAAACCTCGAAATTATTTCCCTCGGCAAAAGATATAATAAAATCAGGTTCAGTTAATGGATTCAAAAGAGAATACAGAAACAACATTGGTTTCCTTTTTCCCTGTTTTTTCTTTTGTAAGTTGATTGCCTTGATACCATCTATAACTCTGGAAAAAGCCCCTGGAACCCCACGAATGGCATCATGAACATCCGGGGGTCCATCTATTGATATTTTCAGACGATCAACCCCAGTGTAAACGATCATTTCAGCGAATAAAGAGAGAAGAGTTCCATTTGTTACAATACTCAATGAGAGACCTCGGCTCTTTATAAAACGAATTAACTCTTCTATATCCGGATACAAGAACGGTTCTCCCCCACTCATACTATAACGGGGTCTTAGGCAATTTAGTTCTCTTACAACTCTCTTTGCTAAAGGAAGGGGAATAAATTCGAGTTTTGGCTTAATATGCTGAAGAAAACACATTTTGCATTTTAGATTGCATTTCTCAGTTAGATAAAAAGAAACCACCTGAGGGTAGGGTACATAACCTCCAAGAGGATGGGTCAGTTTTCTTGAAAAAGAACCTGCAAACTTACCTGCAAGAATAAAGGGAAGATTCCAGAAATCCTCTTTCAAACTTTCAATTCTCATAGAATTATTATAGGAGGGGCGGTAAAAAAGTAAAGGGAAAAATAAACTTAATGGATAAGGTATTCACGGGTTATCCCTATAATTCTATCCTTTTCTTTCCATCCCATTATACCGCAAAGGAGTATGAAGGATATTATTCTTAGATTTAGTGAATTACCCAATGCAAATGGAATAGCAAACAGGAGAATGCCAATCCCGAGATCGGAGAAAATAGCACGGAAATCGTAGTTCACTGGAAAGAATTTTTCTGCTACAAGATAGGATATTAACGCAAAGAGCAGGTAGGAGAAAAAAGTTGCGATTGCAGCGCCCATAATTCCCAAATGAGGGATGAGAAGAATGTTCAAGACTATATTTATTATAAGAGAAAAAAGAGCTATTGGAAAGAGGAGGGCAGTGCGGGATTTTATAAAGAAACCAGCGGTAAATATCTCTTCAAGACCAAACAGAATATATGAAAAAGCAATGACAGGAACAATTGTCATGGCTCTGTAATATTCCTTGCCCACCATTAGATGGAATATTTCAGGTGTAAAGAAAGACAAAATTCCCCAGAGTATCAGTGAAAGGCGAATAAATATCACGGTTAAATTAGCAAAGGTCTTTTTCTTCTCGGGGTTGTTGAAGAAAAAAGGAATCCAGGATATTCTAAACCCATGGACCACTATCCCCATTACAGTACCAAACTGATAACCCAGGGTATAAACCCCGGCTTCCCCCAGACCAACCATCCATTTTATTATCCATCTATCTGCAAGGTCAAGGCCTATCCATGTAACAAAAGAGAGGGGAAGTAGAGGCAATCCATACTTTAATAAATTTTTTATTGGAGACCAATTTATCTTAAGAGTAGTAAATCTATGCAATTCTGGACATAGAAGGGCGAACAAAAACAAACCACTACCAAGATTACCAAGCAGAACTCCTCCAACACCCATCTTGAAGTAAAGCACAAAGAGGATATTGAGTCCAAGATTTAGAACAAATCGAATGGTATTGACCATCACAAATTTCGCAGAGCGATTTTTAATTCGTAAAGTCAGAAGGCCTGGCTGGACAAGAAATTCTACCCATATAGTTAGGGTTGCAAGTTGGATAAGATAACCATCTCCTGGGGAGATAAGAAGTTTTGCAATCCAGGAAGATGAAATAAGAAGNAATGTAAGAGAAAGGCAAGAATATAGTAAACGAAAAAAGAAAAAACGACTGAANACTTCCTTCTCGTCAGCGCCTTTTTCAGTGAATTGCTTCAGGAAAGCGTCATTCAGGCCAAGGGAGAAAAACAAAGCAATAGCACTTGAGTAAAGATAGATTATCGCAAGTTCTCCATACTGGGAATTTGTAAATTGATGAGTATAAAGAGGAATCAGAAAAAAACCAATAGCCTTTTTTAGAAACAGCCCGATTCCGTAAATTATAGAATGTCCGAAAAGCTCTCTAATGCTACCCGAAGAGGATTCCATTTACAGAGTTAACTCTAAGTAATCCCGAAATATACCCTGAGCTCCAAGACTTTCTTTAAAACGCCCAAGACCAAAATTTGGTTCCATATTTAGAGTGAAGGTCCCCAGGTCAAGGAATTTATNATGGTTTCTATAAGCCCATTTCAAGACTTCATAAAATAGTAGATTTACNGGTCTCAGGTGTTGATATTCCTGATTATGACTGATATAGAAAGCAAGGACTACTTTTTTATTTGCCTCGAATAAAACAGTTCCAGCTATTTGNTGATTTTTATAAAATGCTGAGAATAATCGTATCCTTTTNGGAAAGAGTTCTTTTAACCTGAGGAGTTCATCCAGAGTATGGGTAGGGGTCGTATTATGTCGCATCGCAAGATTGTTCTTTAAAATCTCATAAAAATCCTTGAAACTTCCCCCTTCTCTGACCGTTACACCTTCCCTCTTTGCTTTTCTCGTTGCAGTTCTTGCCTCTTGCTTATATAAGGTAAAAGGCTTTTTTGATGTGGGTATATATGCTGATAACTCTCTCTTTTTGTAGGTAAAATTTCCCCTCTGAAAAACAAAGCTGAGATAATTGCAAGGTATTGTTTGGTATATTATAGGAGGAAGAGTCATCTCGACCTTCTTGATTTTTATCTCCTTTAAATAATTAATTAGTGAATCCACAATGTCATGAGTCTTTTTTATGGAAAGGGGTCCCTGGAGAACAAACCCTCCGTAGGATGCACCTGGATGGGAAGTGATGACACCAGATTTATATGCTGCAGGAAAGACAGACAGCCATTTTTTATTTTCCTGGACAACTAAACTTTTGTCATTAAATTTATTAGGAGGGTGATAGGAAAGAAAACGTCTTGTATGAAAAATTGTCCCATTCCAGGAAGTCCTTACAAATTCATCCCATTTGGGGGAATCGTTGGGTGAAAATTCCTTAATATGTGTGCTCACTATCGGGAAATTTCCCTTCTTCCACCTCTTTTTTGTACTGACTCAATGCATTATGGATAATCTTCTCAAGATTAGCATACTGCTTAGCAAATTTTGGTTTAAAACCAAATGATAATCCCAGTACATCATTCACTACGAGTATCTGCCCATCAACATCCTTCCCTGCACCAATTCCATATACAGGAATCGATATCTCCCTGCGAATTTCCCTTGTAAGCTCGGGCACTATAGACTCAAGGATAATTGAAAATACTCCGCAATTTTCAAGGATTTTTGCCGATTGAATGGTCTCTTCCCATTCTTTTTTCTTTTTCCCGGTTACTCTATATCCACCAGTTTGGAAATAATACTGAGGGTTTAAACCTATATGACCCATAACTGGTATACCGGCATGGATGATAGCTTCTATATTGCGGATATTCTTTGCTCCCTCAAGCTTTACTCCAGAAGCTCCTAATTGCATAAATTTGCCTGCATTCTTAATCGCTTCTTCAGGAGATGTCTGGAATGATAAGAAGGGCATATCCGCTATAACAGGTGTCTTCGTAGCCCCTCGAACGACTCCTTTTGTAAAAGTAAGCATATCTTCCATAGTAACCGGGATAGTTGTGGGATAACCCATCTCACACATTCCAACTGAATCTCCTACGAGTATCCAGTCGATGCCAATTTCATCTGCTATCCTTGCTATGGAATAATTATAAGCAGTTATGCCTACAACTAATTCATTATCTTCTTTTTTCTTGAGTAGATTCCTAATAGTTGTTGGACTATATTCCAATTCTTCCTACCAGTCTCACTTTGTTCCCAACGGAAATGTTCATATTACCCATAATAGATGTTATATAGCCTGAGGAAGTTCTTCCTTTCACATTCACTATCTGGATTTTCCCAAGAGGAACAATTGGAGCTTCTTCTTCTTTTGCCCCTGCTCGTAGGTTGTAAATTAAGAAAATATCTCCCGGTTTAACCTCTCCTTCTCCAGGTGTTATATAAACAATGGAAAAAGGCTTTATTATTTCTTCTTCGTTTTTGAATGCAATAATTTTACCCTCAACACCAAGGGTAGTGGGTTTTATCTCTCCTTCCACAGGTTCAGGAGGATTGCATTCCATAAAATAATCACCCTTTTCAATTGGCTCGAAGGATTCTAATATGCGAGCAACTGAAATTTTGTCGCCTGCCTTAATGATCTTCAATACTCCTTTTATCCTGACTATTCTTCCATATCCGCCCACACCTCTACCCCACTTAAAGACAGTATATAAGTTATCTTTTTGGATCCCGTCGAATAATCCTTTATTCAATTCAACTTTTTCACCAAGAACAATACTAACACCTTTCTCACCAGAAGAAGAATGCGTTTCTATAATTTTTCCCAATTCTAAATTTTTTTCATCCGATATGAAACCTGCAAGGAAGGCACCCTTTTGAGTGAAGGCATAATTCTTTCCTTGAACAACAGAAAAAATCTCGGTTTCCTCAGAGGGTTTATAAGCCTCTTTTGAGAGGGCAGGAATCTCTTCCTCTGGCTGCCCAATTGTCTTTTTATAACCTTTTTCAGTTTCTGTGGTCATTACGATTCCTTCCTTTACCGGAAAGACACCGAACTCTTCTTCTGGAATTGAAGGAATAACGAATACCTCTCCCGGGTAGATCCAATGAGGGTCTGCTATAGAATCCTGGTTAGCTTTATAAATTACAGGCCAGAGAAAGGGATCTTTATAGTAATAACCCGCAATATCCCATAGGGTATCCCCCTTTCTTACTAAATGTTTGGTTATGTTAGTAGCTCCAATGATAGCAATTGCAACAATGAAAATGATTAAGATACGAGTTATTATTTTTTTCATTTTTTCTCCTTTGCTTTAACAAAGTTTAATTCCAAATCGGAAATAACCTGGGTTAAATAACCTTCTTCCTCTTTTTCAAGATTTCCTTTTGTCTTTTCTCGAAGCACCCTGAGAGAATCAATCAGATACTCTGTCGTTTTTAGATCCTTTTTCTTTTCTCCAGTTGTCGGATTTTCAACCAATCCCAAAGAGATGTAAGCACCTGTAGCCATTCTTAGAACAATGGAAGCAAAAGAGGCTTCTTCAAAAGAATTTTCCATATGACTTCAAACCTCTCTTGACCAGAAGACACGGAGATGGTCTTCTGAAAATTTATACTCCACTTCACCATTGTAAGATTTGTGGAGAATATTCCCTATTCTGTGGGCAAGGGTATCGGTGGTAGTTTTTATTATATACTGATTCTCATTTTCTTTCTCAACGCTGATGATTCTCTCTAAAGGATTCTTCTGGATAGCTCTTTTTTCTTCACCCTTTACTGTATTTATGATATCTTCTCTGTGCTCCTGAATGAAATTCCCCGAGACAAAAACCAACCCCATTGGGTAATCATCCTCTTTCTTGCGACAGGCAGGACATTTCTTTTCCCCATAATTTCCATTCAATTGTATCTCGCGTTTTAAATCTTCATCAAACTTCCAGCGTTTGTTGTGGTATATTGCACCACATTCGGGACAAATATTTGGATCTCCATAATTTATGTCTTGAAGGTAAGGATCATCAATAACGGAATTTCCACCTCTTCTTTTATATATTTTATCCATTTTTTCTTTTCACCTCCGTTGCCTATAATGGGCGAAAGAGGACTTGAACCTCTGGCCTCCTGCTTGTAAGGCAGGCGCTCTCACCGGACTGAGCTATTCGCCCTTATATTTATATATAAAATTACGAATTGCTTTTGTCAAGGTCTTCTTTCCCCAGTTTATTTCAGGAAATGCAAATCAGTTGTGAATCCAAGGAAATTCTTGAGGATCTTTTTTCCATATTTCTCTGAACGTTCAAAATGGAATTGAGTTCCGAAGACGGGCAGAGAGGAATGTGCTATTGCTTCAATACAGAAATCTGAAGCCATAAGAGGAATAAGGGGAGTAGAAACTGCCGTTACATATTCCTGGTGACTTTCAGGAAATTTTGCCCGATTCGGTATACCAGAAAAGAGGAAGTGGTCTCTTAGCTTATTCACTCCCAATAGGTCTTTTATCTCCTTCCCCTGCATAATTACAGCACCAAAAGCACGACAGATTAGCTGAAATCCAAAGCATATTCCGATTAATGGAATCTTTGAATTCCTGACAAACGAAAACCACTCATCTTCGTAATCCCCTTGCGTTATAAGACGCTCTGAACCAGAAAGGAAAATAGCATCAACCTCTTGCCCACGAGAGTCAAAATCCATGATAACTACATCGCTCTCTTCCTGGATGAAATTCTTCAACTTCTCTATTCTTTCCTCTTTTTTATAGAAATTAATAAGCCCTATCATTTAATCTGGATTGCATCAGGGTCATCCGTCACTATCTCAAGACCGTATTTCTCGTGGTCTATAAGTATCCCTGTTAACTCAACAGAATCCTCACTCAGTTTCTCAAAGTCAAATCCTTTTTTCTTAAGTTCCCTAACACCTTCCTTCCAGAGAAGGAAGGTAAAGGCTCCTTTACCACGCCCAAAATCAAGGAAAAGATGACCCGAACCGGATATATTCCAATGGCTGGGTTTACCAACAATCACAACCCCTTCCCCTATGTGTTGGCGAAGTTCTGATGTATTATAAGGATCAAGGGTTAGTACCTCTCCAGGAGATGTTGAACGCTTCCATATTTTCAAAAATTCTTTTTCAAACTCTTGGATTAATTCCTTATCTCCCTTGATGATCAAAAGATTCTCATCATTTAACACCTCTGCAGAATGAGTCCAGTTATAGGAGCCAGTTATAAGAACCTCGCCATCAATTATTGCGAACTTGTTGTGCATAATGCCTGGATATTTCCCCTTTGTTGCTTTATGAGTTTTATCCAGTCTTACATCTACACCCTTCTTATCCAGAAAAAAATGTTTCGAGTAATTGGTTTTTCTTGCCTCACTGCCATCCATAACCGCCCTAACTTTCACTCCCCTTCTTTCCGCAGAGGCCAGAGCGTTTGAGAGCTCTCTATCTGTTAATATATACATAGCAACATCTATATTAATTCTTGCACTGGATAACTCTCTGATGATCGCATTTCTTGCCCCACCTCCCGGACTAAAGAATGCCTGAATCGAAATAGAAATTATCAAGAAAAACATCTTTCCTCCCTTTTACATCAACTATTCAAGATATCTCCCCTTTTATAATAGGGAAAATTTGATGAATAGCTTGTTTATTGAATTTATCAAAAAAATCTAATATCTATCCATCTAAATAAAAAAAGCAAGTCTAATTACAATAATAGACATTTCCTCCATAATTTTGTGCTTTATATTCGAAGTTTTATCTCTTTAAAACTAAAAAGTATTATTTAGTCATGAAGAGCCCAATTATCCCTGCAATAATGGCGAGGATACCCACAGGAATGGCAAGGGCGGTCATTACTGTCCCCAGTTGTTTTTTTGCCTCTTTCCTCTTGGGGATAAGTTTCAAGAGGTCAAAGATCAATAGAGCGCCAGCAATAATCCCCATAATTCCCTGAAATGTTCCAGAAGCTCCGTGCACTCCCCAGAATCCTACACAGGTAAGTATTACGACAATACCGAAGGGTATCTTTAGAGCCATAAGAGCATTTAAAGAGTCTTCCATCTCGCTGAATACTTTCCATTTCTTAAGAAGATCCATTATAAGGATAAGACCACCTAAAATCAAAAACTCCATAATTTACCTCCTTTATTCCTCTATTATTTCTACATTTGCTCGAGGAACGGTTAAAATTTTCCCCTCCTCTGTTTCGACCTTCAATATCCTGACCTTTGATTCTGTTTCTATGAGTTCAAGATCGGAGGGGAGTTCTGCTACCTTTCCAATAGTCCCAAAATAAGGCTCCCTGATTATTCGAACCATTTCACCTATTTCAACCCCTCTGGAGTAATCCTTTGGTTTCTGGGTGGTTGTAGTCTTTTCAAGAGGGATGACCACTTCAGGGCGAAGCACACCAGCTCTTATCTGAGTGGCTCCATTTATAGAAGCCAGCTCTCCTTCATGTTGTGTTAGAAGCCTATAGGCATGGGATGACATATCCATTTTCCCAAATCCTTCGGTGATTATGATGGTTATTCCTCTATTCTCATTCCCGGTTATAGCCACGCCGATTTCGTAACCAAGAAATTCTTTCAAAACTTCGTCT
This sequence comes from candidate division TA06 bacterium JGI_Cruoil_03_38_101, assembly GCA_002215665.1. Classification (GTDB taxonomy): domain Bacteria; phylum Hydrothermota; class UBA3072; order UBA3072; family UBA3072; genus UBA3072. The sequence goes on from NGFL01000053.1 coordinate 42,831, forward strand.
CCAATTCCCCCAACAACAAGACCAACAGCTCCTACCTTAACTGCCTTTTCAAGAGCTTCCTTTGTTACATAGGATCCTCCAATGAGAACCTTCCCATTATGACTTTCATCAATGAGATTTGGTTCTACAACTTCTTTTCTATTGTCAACAATTGGCTGAATTATACCCCTATTCTCCCCACCAATTCCGAAGATACCTTGAACGAAAGTCACTGTGGATTCTACAACAACCCCTTCGTTTTCTATTATATCAACGATAGACCCATCCATATATGCATCAACTTCGACCGGTGTAGGGGTTCCTCTGAGGATGAGTTGTCCTGTAATATCAGAAACAGTTTCAATAGAACCCTTTATAGGGGATTTGATTTCTGTTTTAAAGAGACCAAAAAGACCTGTAGACTTGGCAATAACTTCCCCTTCCTCAACAGGTTCTCCTTCTTCCTTTATCATAAAGTGCTTTAATTCCTCAGGTATAACCCCCAATTTCCCAGCAAGATTTACTGTTTCCACATCTCCCGGTAATTCTGTTCGTGCAACAATATCCTCTCCCTTTACCCTATCACTAACATCAACCAAAACTTCACCTTTAAGGGGCAGCCTCCTCTCTTTTCTCAACTTGTAATTCGTTGTTACCTTTAGTCCTGGAGTATATGCATGAGCCATTATCTCTCCTTTTCGTCGGGATAAACGGATAGAGCTTTATTCCATTCCTTCAACTTCTCACGCCTTTCTTCTTCGTTTCCTGGTAGTTCTAAAGGCCTTCCCCGACAATCCACAATAACTCCAACAACGCCGCCTCTTAGGGTTGCTTCAATCTGCTTTCCCCTGCCTTCACCTAAATCAAAATACTTTGATGGCTTGATAACAGCTTTTACCTTCTCCCCTTCGTCCAAAGGTATGAGTTTCATCTCGCCTGAAAAAACCTCTATAGATTTACCGTTTATCTCAATCTCTATAGAGGTTCTTCCATATGGAGCGCTCCCAACAGGGGCAATACAGGTTCCAAGCCATACCAGGCAATCCTTCTCAAAGACCTCTGTAGCTGCTTTTTTATGAACTGTTGAAAGAACTCCAAGGTGAGGCATCATAAATATTGAGTCAACTGCTAATTTTGTTATCCCTTGGGGCTGGAAGGAATCTACTAACATAAAAGCTGCCTGGGATCTATTCGGCGCATGAGAAAGAGTTCCTCCCGAGCCTACGATAAGATCGAGTTTCATCATATCAACAAGGGTTATCCCTGTTGATACCTGTTCAAATGCATCCGATATCGTTCTTTCCTGCTGAACCCCTTTGAGACCCACTGCCATCTCTTTATGCTGTTCTAAGGCTAATCTTAGAGCCTCCCTTGCTAATGCTTGCTCCAGTTTCAGCTCCTTAAGAGACATAGGCACAGTCGTTGGCCTTATCATTTTATTTCGGACTCTATTCCCAAGGTCGTCTCTTGTCATCTTGAAGGGGACCCAACGAAGAACACTCTCCATTCCTGCTTCACTGAGAACATTGGATACAGAATAACTCATCCCAAGGTTAGCTGAAACAGTCCTATTGAATGCACCTCCAAAAACAGAAAAAATATCGGTGGTTGCCCCTCCAATATCCACACCCATTACATTTATATCCTCTTTATCCGCAATGGCCTGGATCATGCTCCCAACTGCACCCGGAGTCGGCATAATGGGAGCATTTGTCCAATTCATCAGTTTTTTATAGCCTGGAGCGTGAGCCATCACATGTTCCATAAATAACTCGTGTATTGCATTTCTTGCTGGTCCCAATTTCTCTTTTTCAAGAACAGGACGTAGATTATCGACAATTGTTAAGGCTGTTTTCTCTTCCAATCTTTCTTTCACTGCTTTCCTTGCATCCACATTTCCTGCAAAGATCAAAGGGAGTTCATAACCCTTTCCAAACCTTGGCTGTGGATCGGCCGCCTCGATTGTCTCTGCTAATTCGACCACATGGGAGACGGTTCCCCCATCAACCCCTCCAGATAAAAGTATCATATCCGGTCTTAAGTCCCTTATTAATTCTATGCGCCGGTGAGGTTTTCTTCTATCATTTGTTGCAATGACATCCATAACTATTGCACCAGCACCTAGGGCTGCTCGAGCTGCACTCTCTGCGGTCATTTCTTTGACAACTCCTGCTACCATCATCTGCAAACCTCCTCCTGCACTGGAAGTAGAAACATAAAGGTCTATTCCAGAACTACCCTTCGCAGGGTAGATTAACTCTTCTCCTCTCAATATTTCTCTTCCTGTTAATTCCTCCACCTCCCGAATGGCATTTAAGACTCCTCTTGTTACATCCTCAAATGGAGCCTCTACAGTTGTTGGAGCTTCTCCTCGAATTACCAGTCTGTATTCGTCACCCTTTTTTTCTATGAGTATCGCTTTAGTGGTTGTGCTGCCACAGTCAGTTGCCAGAATTCTCTTTAGATCCTTCTTCTCCTTCATTAGACCTCCTTTCTAATTCCTGGATGAGATACTCAACATTCTTTCGATCTTCTAATAAAACTGTTACCTGCCAGTACGCTTTTGAATTAAACAATAACTGAACAAAGGGATTTGCCATAACCATCATTTGACTTCCAATAAAACTTAAAGGCTTTAATGATTCCAAAAACATTATAGCCGGGACTACAAGTTTTCTGTCAACCACTTTTCGGGCAAGTTCCCCAAGTATTTCATTCCTTTTCTCCTCTGGAATATCCTCGGGAGACAATATCTTATTCAGGTAATTCTCGTCGCCACCGAACATTTAATTCCTTATTTGCTTTTACTTCATCTAACCTACCCACTGGAGTTGTTTGTGGTGCTTTCTTTAATTTATCTGGATTCTCTTTTGCTTCCCTTGCAATTCCCTTCATAGCATTTATAAAGCCATCCAGTGACTCCCTGGATTCTGTCTCGGTTGGTTCCACCATCAACGCTTCATGGACAATAAGCGGAAAATAAATTGTTGGTGCATGGAAGCCATAATCCAATAATCTTTTTGCTATATCCAGAGCCCTGATTCCAAATTCTTTAAAGTTTGAACCCGATAGAACAAATTCGTGCATACAATTTTTCCCATAGGGTAGATTATAGTCTTCTTTTAATTTGGTTAATAAATAATTGGAATTTATTACTGCTTGCTCACTCACTTCCCTAAGACCTATTGCACCGAGCATTCTAATATAGGCATAAGCCTTAATCATTACAGAGAATGCTCCGTAAAACCCGGATACCTTCCCTATGGAATGCTTAATATCCCAGTTAAAATAATATTTCTCATTATCAAAATCGATAATTGGGACAGGGAGGAATTCTTTTAAATAACCTCTAACTGCAACAGGACCACTGCCGGGACCTCCTCCTCCATGAGGGGTGGAGAAAGTTTTATGCAAATTGAAATGCATTATGTCAACGCCAAAATCTGACATTTTTGCCTTTCCCATTAGAGCATTTAAATTTGCACCATCCATATAGAGAAGAGCACCGTAAGAATGAAGAATCCTGGCAAGTTCTCCAATATGAGACTCAAAGATTCCAAGGGTATTGGGATTCGTAATCATAAGAAGCGCTACATCCTCACTCATAACTTCTTTCAAATGGTCCGGCTCCAGTATTCCGTCTTCACTGGATTTTACTTCTCTTACTTTAAATCCAGCCCTTGCGGAGGATGCAGGGTTAGTGCCATGGGCTGTATCAGGGATAAGAACTATTTTTTTATCTTTGCCAATCGAATTAAAATAACCTCTTGCGATCAAAAGACCTGTTAATTCACCGTGGGCACCAGCTTTTGGTTGGAGGGTAATTGCATCCATCCCTGATAACTCCTTAAGGTATTCCCCAAGTTCGAACATTAATTTAAGAGCGCCCTGTATTGCGGTTTCTGGTGTCTCAGGATGGAGATTCATAAATCCTGGTAAACTCGCTAGATCTTCGGATACCTTAGGGCTATATTTCATTGTACAGGAGCCAAGTGGATACATCCCTTTATCAACATGATAGTTCATATCGGAGAGTTTAATAAAATGTCTCATCAATTCTGGCTCTGATATTGATGGAAGTTGTAAGGAATCCAATCGAAGTTGTGATGAATCAAATAATTCACTCACCTGGAGCTCTTCAACATCTGATTCTGGAATATAGTTGGTTTCCCTTTTCCCTGTGTATTCATTCAATAATTTCATATGTTTAATAATATACAACAAGGCCCAATTGTCAAGTTATCTTATAACAGTTTATGGATACCTCTTGACTTATTTAGATTATTCCTTATGTTAATTCAGATAAAAAAGAGGAGGCTTTATGATATATCTATTGTTAATTTGTTTGTTTTCTACGGACCAACAAAAAACACCAATTGCAATTATAGCAGACAAAGAAATCTACAAAGAAGATATCGCTAATTTTACTTCAACTAACGAGTATCTTAAAAAATTGGTCTTCTTTAAAATCGCAAAAGAAAAGGGATATGATGATTCCGTAAGGACAAAGGTTGAAGGAAACTTTAGCGAGAACTTGATAAGGGAACTGTATAAAAAAGTGGTTTCAAAATCAAAAGTTAATTTAGCTGAGTCCAGAATACTTTACAGAAAACTCGGTAAAGCCTTCAAAGTCAAACTCATTCAAACCGAAGATTTCAAAACCGCATACATTGGTTGGGCAGAAGTAATGAGGGGTAAAGATTTCGATGAAGTCTCCGAGAAGTATTCATCAGATATAAAATTGAAGAACAAAAAAGGTGATATTGGTTGGGTAAGATGGGACTATTATCCCTCAACCCTCCTGAGAAAGGCATTCAGGATGAAAGAAGGAGAGGTTTCTTTCCCATTTAAAGAAAACAAAAAGTGGAATGTTATTAAGGTAGTAGAGATTAAGGATATAAATCTTCCGAGTTATAATACTGTAAAAAATGGAATAACTGATCATATACGCCAATTAAAAGTCAAAAACTTATCCGATAGACATATTAATTACGCAAGGCGAATTCTTAATGTCGAGATTAATCTCAAGGGCCTCCTGCTGCTTTTTACTAGAATGCCCGCATCAAAAGGAAAGATAGTCAGCTCAAGGCCTGAGTTTAAACCAGAAGATATGGATAAGGTTCTGGCAAGGAGTGCAATTGGGGAATACACGATTCGAGAGCTCGAGGAAGCAATCAAAAGATTAAAAGGCGCTCCTCCCTTTGGAAAAACTGAAATAGCAAAAAAATTCATTGAATGGCAAGTTATTTATAACTTCCTGACTATTGAAGCCAAAAGATTGGGTTTCCATAGGAGGCCTGACCTCTCCAGAGAATTCAGGAGCGAACTTATAAATTCAACAATCCGCAACTGGAAAGCTCATGAGATTGAAACCAAAATTAACCCCACGGATGAGGAATTAAAGAATTTCTACAAACAAAATAAAGAAAATTATCGAAAACCTGAAAAAAGAAAAGTATATGCGATTGAAGTAAAAACAAAAGAGGAAGCAAAAAAGATCAAAGAAGAACTCTTAAGGGGAAAGAGCTTTGAAAACCTGGCTTCAAAGAAATCAATAGGTCCCGGAGCAAAAAGGGGTGGTCTCCTCGGCTATATAACGAAGGTTGCAAGAGGAGCCATCGGGAAAGAAGCTTTTCGCCTCCGAAAGGGGCGGACCTCAAATCCATTTAAAATTGAGAATGGATGGGCTATTATTAAAGTAACCGATATTAAAAAATCCTACATCCCGGAATTCTCAAAATATCGCTACCCTATAAGTGAAGATTGGAAAAAAGAAAAGAGAGAAAAAATAGAAAATGAAATCTTCGAGAAAAATAAGGAAAAGTATGGGGTTCAGATATTGACTAAAACAAAGTAAAAAAACATCCAATGAAAAATCATAAGAAGAGAAAGAAAAAACAAAATAAAAAGGAGGAAAATGTGTTTTTAAAAAGAAGCTTACTTCTCCCTATACTCATCGGACTTATGTTACTTCCTGGTTGCAAAAAGGGAGAAAAAGAGGGGAAAGTTGTGGCAAGGGTAGGTAAAAGCACCTTAACCGTCAAGGAGTTAATTAACCTTGTGTCTCCACAGATATTAATTCAAACCAACAGAGAGACCCGGGAGAGTATCCTTGATAACTGGGTTACCAATGAAGTGGTATACAGGGAAGCTTTAAAGAAAGGATTCGGGGAAAAACCAAAGGTAAAGGAACAGATTGAAGAGCTTAAAAAGCGAATAGTAACTCAGGTTTATGTTCAGGAAGTCCTTTCAAGTGCTGCTTTTGTCACTGATCCTGAAGGGAGGGATTACTTCAATAATCACAGGGATGAATATAACACGATTATTGAAGCATCCCATATATCTTCAAATTCCGTAGAGGAAGCAAACGAGATTCTTTCTAAATTAAAAGGAGGTACGAGTTTTTCTTCGCTTGCAAGGAAATATTCGACAGATTCTTCAACAGCGAGTAAAGGTGGATACTTGGGATCCTTCAGACGAGGGGACCTTGCCAAGCTTCCTTTCTTTGAGAAAAATGCCTTTACCCTTAGAAAACCAGGGGAGATAACAAACGTTGTTCAGACAGAATTTGGTTTTGATATTATAAAGCTTCACTCCAGGAAGAAATCTAAGGAAGAGGTAGAATATAAAGATGTCTCAGAGTCGATAATGCAAATACTCAGACAGGAAAAGTTNAGGGNGAAAACAGAAAGTCTTATTGATTCGCTAAAGGCCATTTATAAGACCGAAATTTATCCTGAAGTTTTAGAAAAAGAGCTGGGTCTGGCTACACCTTCTGGAACAATTCTTCCACCTGCTAAATCTGGAGAATAATGCCTATATTTCTATTGTTTCTTTCTTTCGATAAACTTGTTTGCATTGTTGACAAAACACCTGTAACAGAACAGGAAATAAATTATCTCTCCCAACTATATCCCGGGAGGGATCCAGGCGCACTTCTGGATAAGATGATAATGAATAGACTAATTGTAAAAAGCGCCAGCGAAGAAACGATAGCAGTGAGTGATGAAGAAGTAGCAAGTGAAAAGAAACGCCTACTCGAGAACGTCCCTGCTTTTAGAACTTTATTAGCAGATCCCTATATAGATTCACTCTACACCGAGGAACTTAGGGTCCAGGGTTACACCACGAAACTGACACAGTATAAATTCCGAAGTAGGTTGCAGACCTCACCCATTGAGGTGGAAAATTTCTACAAAAATTATAAGGATTCCCTTGCCTTACCGGAAACTGTCACTCTGGAACAATTAAGGGTTCCTGTAATCCCTGAAGAAAAAGATAGATTTTTGTTTAGTGCAAAAAAGATACTCTCTGAATATCAATCAGGCAAAGATTTTGCTTCTCTTGCAAATAAATATTCAGAAGATCCAGCAAGCAAATTTATTGGTGGAGAACTCGGAAGCTTTAAGTTCCAGGACCTTCCTCAATACTTTTCTGGAGTTCTCAACCTCTCTGAAGGAGAAGCGGACATATTTAAATCTCCAATGGGTTACCATATCGTTAAAGTGAATAAAAGGGGGCCAGGTCTCTTAGGTCTCGCACATATATTCTTAAAGTTTGACTTTACTGAAAAAGAACTAACTAGAGGAAAAGATAGGGCAATGAAGATAAGGGAAGCCTGGTTTCAAGGAGACTCCACCTTAAACGACCAAATTACTCAGATGGGAACAATACCCATCCAATCACTGGGATATCTTCTTTCTTCAGTAATTGATACAATCGATGTATCCAAGATAAGCCAGCCACTTTTTGAAGGAGATAATTTTTATCTCTTGCGAATTACTGATAAACAAAAAGGTAGAATCCCGACCTTTTCCGAAGTGAAAGATAACATTCGCAATTTGCTCCTTCAAGAAAAGATGCAGAAGATATTACAAGAGTGGTCCAAGGAAGCAAAAGAACATATATATGTGAAAAAACTATGAGGTTAGACCTATTTCTCAAAAACACAAGGATAATAAAAAGGAGGTCCGCAGTAAAAGAACTCATCCAAAAGGGCATAATAACCATTGGAGGAGAAAAACCAAAAGTTTCAAAGAAGGTCAAAGAAGGAATGAATATTAAAGTTGGGGATAGGTCTTATGAAATACTTAAAATTCCTGAAAGAGGAATCAAAAAAGATGAGGGGGAAAAATATTATAGGATCATAGATGATCGGAATTACTCTGGGTGACCCTGGCGGTATCGGTATCGAGGTTGTTCTAAGGGCTCTCCCCCATTTTGATAAGGCCTTTATTCTCTTTGGTAATAAAAAGGCAGTTGAATATTATTCCCACAGATTAAATCTCCCTTTACCAAAAAATGCTCGAATAGTCAATATCCAAGGGAATTTCAAAGTAGGAGAAATTTCAGCAGAAAATGGCAAAATTGCATACAACTCAATAATTGAAGGTATAAAAGCGGTCAGGGATGGAGTATGTAAGGCAATCGTGACAGCTCCTATTCATAAAAAGGCTATGCACCTCGCTGGTTATAATTATCCAGGCCATACCGAGTTGTTTGCAGAAAAATTATTTTGTGACAGGTATGCTATGATGATGGTCTCGGATAATATGAAGGTAATCTTCGTAACGACCCATATCCCCATATCAGTAGTATCCTCAATCCTATCAAAGGAGGAGGTAATCCAGAAAGTTAAACTGGCGCAGGTGAACCTTAAGCATTACTGGGGTATTACCAGTCCATCCTTTGGCATTCTTGGATTGAATCCTCATGCAGGAGATTCAGGACTCTTTGGAACAGAAGAAATTAAAATATTAAAGCCTGCCATCCGGGAGCTAAAAGAGAAAGGATTCAATGTGGAAGGACCCTTTCCGCCAGATACATATTGGGTATCTGAGAAAAAGGATTGCACAGTGGCTTTATACCACGACCAAGGAATGATTCCGTTTAAGCTAATGAGTTATGGTAGAGGAGTAAATGTTACTCTGGGCTTACCCTTTCCCAGGACCTCTCCAGACCATGGCACAGCCTTTGATATTGTGGGGAAAGGTTTAGCAAATTTTGGTAGTATGGAAAAAGCTATCGAATTAGCAATCTTTATGTCCAATGCCTGAACTTTTCATCATCTTGTTATCCTATATAAACCTTTCAAACATCCCTGTTGACGGGTATTATAAGAAGAACATTTCGAGCGTCTCTGCCATGGTCGATGGAGTTGTCGCAAGTGATCTTTACTACAGGGAACAATACCTTTATTCTGGTAGACTAGTCAGTTTCAGGGATTGGTGTCTTGAATTATTCCAGAGTGATTTTGGAAATTTACTTACTGAAGCTCTTCAGGAGAATCTTAAAAAGAAAGGCGGGGAGAGTGAGGGAATCATTCCAAAAATTGATCTATCATTAAATGTACCAAAGGGGCTTTCTTATATAATCGGTGAGGGAGGGCACCTTTCAGTAAACGGCTCCCAGGAAATATCCCTTGATATAAGCAGAAACCAGAGTTCTTCTACTATAATGCGCGAAACCTATGCCTTTCCTCAGATAAAATTGGAGCAGCGACTCCGTGCAATGATCGATGGAACTGTAGGGGAAAAGATTCACATAGCTGTCAACCACGATTCAGAGGCAAGAGAGAAGGAAAATGAATTGAAAATATGGTATGGGGGAGACAATGATGATATTATCCAGGAAATCCATACAGGCGATGTTAAGGGTCTTAGTGGAGGCAGAAATCAGAATGTCTTTGGCATTCAGACCTCCGGGCAATTTGGTTCGACCGTTTTCAATCTAACAGCCGGGAAACTGCAAAGTAATACTTCCAGTAAGAGTGAGGGTTTTTCTATTTCCAGTGATTCTATTGAACTCTTCGAAGGTTCCTATGATAAAGACAGATATTATTACGTAGGCCTATCTCCAAATGATTCCTTAATTTCCCTTTCTCTATTCAAAGAGAGCGACGAGATTAATGGAACTCCTACAAAATTAATAACGATGAACGGTATTAATCTGGGAACTACATATTTTGCGGAAATGACTCCTGGAGATGATTATGAGATAAGGTATCTCAGGCTACCAGATGGAAAACTTTTCCCTTATTTAAAGATTATGAGTTACCATTCATACTCGAAACTTGGTATTGCCTACACTTACTCTGATAGCTCAGGGAATATTAAAAGCCTTGGAAATATTCCTGTAGGGGGAGATACCCTCACCCTTATTCAATTTAGATCTCGAAGCCCTGATCCCTCTGAACCTTGCTGGAATTTACAGATGAGAAATGTCTATAGTTTCGGGACGTCTAATCCCACTTCTTTAAATGTAAAGATCTATAAGGTTGTTCCTGGAGGTGATGATCAAGAAATAGAACCACAGAGTAAAAAAGAGTATGTCCAGCTATTAGGCATAGATTCGGATGGGAATGGAATAATAGATCCCACTCAGGTGCTGTGGGGTGATGGATGTATAATCTTTCCTACCGCTCAGCCCTTCGTGGATCCTGCTCTCGGCAAAGATACTGTTTCTTCTATCTACAGGAAGAAGAAACTTCTCGATGAGGAAGGAAAGAACTTCAGAATTGTGATCCATTCTGCTTCACCAAAGAAAGAGTTCTATATTAGTATGGGAGATTTGGTCGATTCATCCGAGGTAATAACGGTGGATAAGACACATACTCTGAAAAGAGGAACCGATTACACAATAGATTATACGACTGGAAGAGTGGTTTTTACTGAGAGCGCTAATCTTACCCCTGATTCAAAAATAGGCTATACTTACGATACAAGGCCTCTCTTTACTTTTACATCAAGATACATTGCAAAAACAGAAATAAAAACAAAGCCTTTCACGAACAGTAACCTCAATCTCAATTTAGCCTTCCAATCAAGTTCCAATCCCGAACGTCGTCCGAAGATGGGAATGGAACCTTCCCACATTTCTTTAGGAAAGGTAAGCTTTTCTACCCAGGGAACTCCGGAGGTATTAAATAGAATCGCGAGGAAACTTCCCTTCGTCGATAGAGATAGCAAATCCAGTATAAATGTAAACAGCTCCTTCGGTTTTTCTCTCCCAAATCCAGCAACAAACGGAAAAAGTTATCTGGATGACATGGAGTCTGTTAAGCTATCAAGGGAACTGTTTTTATCTGCAGGTCTATGGAACTATTGCAGCCAACCAGATAGTTCGCTTACAATTAACAAACTTGGAAAACTTGATTGGTTCAATACTCGTATTCCACTCAGGAGAATATATCCCGACCTTCCCGCAACCCAGAGCTATCAATATACCAGTGCAATGGTTCTCTATTTCCAACCAAAAATGGCAATTATTAATCCTGAAGAAAGTTGGGCTGGTATAATGAAAGCTTTTCCATCTGAAGAGAATTTCTTGCAGAAGAAATATCTGGAAGTTTGGGTTAAGGGCGATAAAGGAGAACTCGTGGTGGAACTTGGAACGCATATGAAAGAAGATATCTCAAGATGGGGACGGAATTCTTTGGGTGCAGATTCCATCATTCCACCTAACGGAATTATAGACACAGAGGACAGAAACGGAAGTTTTGAAATAGACCCTGGAGAGGATACAGGGCTTGACGGAATAGCTTTTGACGATGATAAATGGAAATATATACCAGATTCTCTTGATGATGGAAGAGATGATTTCCCGGATAAGTTAGAGACCTTCAAGGATTCTATAAAACTCCACAGAAAAGAGGGAAATAAGAGATTGGATTCAGAAGACCTCAACTGGGATCATATGCTCGAAATTCAAAGCGACTTTTTCAGGTATAAACTTGACTTGAGTTCATCCGAACTGGTGGCAAATTATGGAGAAATGGGCTGGAAGATGTATCGGATTCCTCTAACTGATTCCACTTACTACGAAAAATTTGGATATCCATCATTTGAAAAGATTTTGTATTCAAGGATTTGGTATAAAGGTGTAGACACAACCACGAGGATTATGATAGCAAGTGTAGGAATTGTCGGTAGCAGGTGGAAGAATAAAGGAGTGAGGGTCTACGCTACCGATTCACTAAATCCATCTGGTGGGAAATTCCTTATTACCTACCGAAATAGTTTTGAGAATAAAGACTATATTCCCCCTGTGGAATCGGAAAGAGATATTTATGGCAATTATTTAAAAGAACAATCCCTCATACTAAAAATAGACACACTCAAGCCAAATAATTTTTGTCTTACAGAATCTTATCTTGAACTACCAAAGCTGAGTTCGGGAAAGGGTTACGACTTTCGACTATATAAATCATTAAGGTTTTACTCAAAGATGACAAGTAACGCAGATGATTCCGTCATGATTTTCCTTCGTCTTCTTACAGATTCCGCCAATTACTATCAGTTCGGTACGTATATTAGCTCGGAGAAATGGGATACTTTAGATATCAAATTCCAGAGATTTTATAAATTGAAATTGGATAAGGATTCTATCCAGGGCAAATATTCCATTGTTGGGAATCCAACTCTTATGAATATTGCCTATCTTCAATTTATCGCTCTTAATCCCGGTTCAGAAATCTTTACAGGGGAGATATATCTTAACGATATTACTCTGAGAGAGGCAAGCACCGAGATAGGGAGTGATTTAAATCTCTCCGTTTCATCCAACATAGGAAACTTATTTCCGGAGATCTCTTATCGCCTCACCAGACAGTCAGCTAAATACAAGCAAAATCTGAACGAGTTAAGAGATATTGGAGACAGGGAGAGAACTTCACACAATTTTGGGGTAAAAATCAGTGCAGGGGAATTTTTAAATGAGTTCTTAAGGATGCCTCTTTCTTTTAATATGGCGCAGAGTTCCGAGGCTCCCTTATACAAAAGGAATTCAGACGTTTTCTTACCCGAAAAAGAAAGGGAAATGGAAACGGCCTCCAACATTTTAAGACGGATAACCTTTAACATTTCAAGACCTTCTTCTTCAGATAAATGGTGGCTTAAATACACAGTCGATAATCTCAGGATAAGCGGTTCATACTCTCTTAGTCGCATCTTTTCGCCAGAGAATAAGGCTGATACGACTCTGAGCAAAACAGTGAGTGCTAATTATAGTCTACCTCTTCCTCATATATCTCCTCTTATTCTTTCTGGCGGTTCTTCTTCCATATTTCCATCTGATATCCATTTCAACGCCGCCTATAAATCTGAGGTAAGGAATAACTACACTTATTCAATGGCTGATTCTCTCTATAAACCAATAGTGATAAGGCCAGTAAAAGAAATAAATTCCGGTTTTGATTTTACCTATAGACCGATTAGATGGATAGATGTTCGGTATAATCTATCCGCCAAAACTGATCTATATAAGAGCAATCGATTCGGTCAAACTGTCTCCTTGAGTGAAAGAGTAACAACAAGCCATAATTCCAGCCAGTTCAATTGTAATACAATTAACCTATCATATTCTAATACTTTTACTCAAAATCATGGAATTGAATACGCAAAGACACTCGGTGATAGTCTTGATGTTAGAGGTGTTAGTCAAAATAGGATTATCAGCATAAATGATAATCTAAGGTTAAATTCCTATCTTGCTAAATTACCTCTTGTATCAGGTTTTTTCAAGAATATGCAACCCATTCGTTTTACAGGCACTCTAACAAGAAACCCGACCTTTTCCTACCTTAATTCTCTTCCTGACTATAAATTCCGTTATGGTATAGACTTAAAACCGACCAATAGAATTACTGTCCTCAATAGCCCCTCTGATGGTGGAATTTTGAGCGGGAATTACAATTTATCCTCAGGTTTCTCTTTCTCCAAGATGACTCTGGATATAAGCGGTAGTCTTCGGGAAACAAAACCGGATGAGATAAATTTGAAAAATTCAGTATCTCCAAATAAAGAAATCACTTTTAGTTTCCCAAATGTTTCTATTCAGATTCCTGAAGTTTGTAATTATATTCCACCCTTCAAAAAAATTGCCCGAACTTCGAGACTGAACATCTCTATAAATAGGGATTCAACTACCAACATTCGGCTTACAGAACAAGGCTTTTCGACTGGCAAAAACTCTTTAAAGTTCTCCCCCACCTTGAATCTAAGATTAAAAAACGGCATTGACCTGACTGTTAACTCAGGTTATACAAAGACAGACAACTATTCAAATCAGACCGTAAAACTTCATACCCAAAATGAATCACAAGACATTTCTGTTACTGGTTCATACTCTTTTAAGCCGGTAAAAACAGGAATCCAACTGCCTTTTCTTGGTAGAATTAAGTGGAATAATCCCCTAAATTTCAAGGTACAATTTAGTCTGCGGAATAATAAAGGATATTCTATTAACCAATCAACACAAAACAAAGAAATTACACAGGACAACAGAAATATAAACTTCAGCCTAACAGGTGACTACAATTTTTCTAATATGGTTTCTGGAGATCTATCTCTTTACTATCGGAACTACCTTAACCGAAAATTAGAAAATGAAGTAACAACAAGTTATGGTGGAAAATTTCACATCTTTTTCAAATTCTAAATTTTCTTTTCCAATTCACCCTTAACAATATGTGGTGTTATAAATATCAAAACCTCCCTGGTTCTCACCTCGGTTGTGGTCTTACCGAAGAGATTCCCCAGAAGAGGGAGATCTTTTAGAATCGGAAGCCCTGACCTCGTTTCTGTAGAGGTATTTGTGAAAAAACCTCCTATCACAAGGGTCTCACCATCTTTTACCAGGGATTGAGTCCCGGCTTTTGTTTGAGTGATTGTAGGAGTAGTGGCACCTGTAACCACATCACTCAACTCAACACTGATATCCATTGTAATATCACCCACTGAATTGATATGGGGCGTAACTTTTAATTCGATACCAGCCCTATACCATCTAGTGATTGGCTGACCATGAATATCCATTGTTGTTAACGCAAATTGCTTTCCTCCAAAGATTGAGGCTTCTTTGTTATTAACCGTTGTTATCCTTGGATTAGCCGTTGTTTTTAATCTTTGTCTACTTTCCATCGCAGCCAGCCTTGCCGAGAGTTTTGCGAAATTCTTCACAGTTGCAATATTCAAGAACAGTCCTGAAGTCGGCTCAGGAGGGGTCTCATGGGTTGCATCTGCTTCAACATTCCAATCTGCTTTTCTGAGGTTGGCAGCCTGCCAGGAGAGCCCCAATTCTCTTGCTGCACTTCTGTCCATATCCACTATTCTTGAAGCAATTGCAACCTGGGCAGTCTTTTTATCCAGAGATTTAACCATTCCTTCTACTACTTCTAACTTGGATGGAATATCTGTCACTATAATAGAATTGGTTCTTGTGTCGCTTTCAATCTTGCCACGGTTTGAAAGGACGCTTTTGATAGTGGGTTCCAATTCTGTAGGGGTGGTAAATTCAAGAGTAAAGATCTTTCGGCTCAGAGGCTTTGACATCTCTTCCTTTTCCATTTCTCTGGCGAACGTCTCAGCCATTCCAACTCTTATTACATTATTTTCTATAACATAGGTATAACCTTTGGTTCTAAGGATTAGATCTAAAGCTCTTTCCCAGTCAACATTTTTTAATTCTACTGTTATACTTCCTGTTACCTCATCCCCAATAATCATGTTCATCCCACTGTATTGAGCAATGGAGCGAAGGACGGTTATAAGATCAGCATTTTCTAATCTCATAGAGATTTCGCCTCTCTTTATTGGAGGTGGGGTAGGAGCTGTAACTTCGAGTTCCTCTTTCTTTACCTTTTCTTGGGGTATAGTTGCAGCATTCCATTCGGTAAAAGGTTCCGTTTTGGTATTTAATCTAAGCGAGATTAGTGACTTCTCGGGTGAGGCAATCTCATATTCGAATTCATCTGAACACTGAATAATTATACGCGTGAGGGATGCCGAGGGAATATGGGACAAAATGATACCTTCAATTCCCCCTCTTTGAATTGTCCAAGTATTTCCGCTAAGTTCACTGCCTGCTTCCAGAAGGTCAAGGACTATTTTTTTATCCATTCTGAAATCAGTATAACTTGCAGGTTTTGAAAGGGTGAAAACGACATCGGTATAATCTTCAACGTTCTTAACAGTGATATTTTTAAGATTTGGATTCGCCCCAGAAGTTGCCACAACTAAAAGAGGAACTAAGATAAAGGTTAATGCCATTCTTTTATACATTATTCACCTCTCTTGTTTTTTTAACTGCATCGTAATCTTATTTTGCAGTCCGAATCTTGAAAGAAGGAAGGTAATTGTGTCTTCAGTAATCTTTAAAACCCTTCCATCGATTACTCTATCTCCCTCCCTAAGGACATACCCGCGGTTGCCTTCCTTAAGGAGAGCGAGATATCCATTTTTACCCCATATGATTCCCACTAATTTTGCAAGGTCAACATTAACTTCCTTCTCTTTTTCTTCCTTTCCGGCAAGAAGAGATCTGAATGGATCAGGTTTTCCTCTATCTGAATAATAAATTTTCCCCCAATGAAGGGCTTCTTCTATCTCTTTAAGAGTATCATTAGATGCACTTTCAGGTATTGCAGCAGTTTTTTCTATTTTTTGGTTAGGCTCACTCTTCTTATCTACAGCGGTTATAAGATTCACAACTTCTGCCTTTTCGGATTTTGGGGAAAAAAAATTTACAGTTTTTGATAAAAATTTATCAAAAGGGCTCTCACCCTCAATGCTGCAACCCGAAAATAACAGGGTTGTTAGACCGAGGAATATTATTAATTTATCCTTCAACCTTTCCTCCTTTTGAGATATAAGTTATTAAAGCAAAAGCAGCTGAAATCACAAATTCTCCCTCTTCCAACTCTTTCCCTTCGGACAATTTAAGGCCCTGGACTTTTACAATTCTACTCATATTGTTCAAACCCGCCATGAAACGCCCAATATTATGATATCCCCCTGCGATTTTGACCTCAATTGGAATTTCAGTATATTTTTCCTTTTCCCTCTGGGGTGAAGGTTTCAGATGCTGTATCTTTACATCACAACTTCCACTCAGTTTAGTAAGGGTTCTAAGTAACTGCGGAATACTGGCTTCCTTTGGTAACATCTTTTGAGCCTGAGCCCACTTTTTCGATATTATCTGGAGCCTGCGATTAGCTTCCTTTTTTCTTTTAACTACTGCGGTCGTTTTCCTTAGTTGATTCTGTAAATTTTGGTATACTTCCTGTTTTTTTGCAATTTCTTGCCTTTTACTTTTTATTGTGGTAAACCAGCCAGCAGCAAAGATAATAATAGCAAAAATAAATATAAATACGGAGGGTCTCATTCTTTTCATCCCTTAGCCTCCAGTGTTCGTAAGTACCTTACCCGTTAGAGTAAATACCAAAATTGAGTGCTCTTTTTCTGTCTTTTCGTTTACCTCTTCCAATCTAATATCAGTAAAATATGGGGATTCCTTCAATCTAACCATAAAATTGGAGATTATGAGATTGGAGAAAGTACTTCCATTCAATTTGAAGTTTCCGCTAGTTTCTTCATATGAAGTAAACCACATATAATCAGGTTTAAGTTTGTTTATTTCACCCATTACGTGAACCTGGAGGGAACGGCCTTTGTTAAGATCTTGAACAAGAGATATCCATCTTTTTAGTTCCTGTTGCCGCTTTTCAATATTTTCCACTATTTGTCTTTCCTTTTGTAGCTTCCTTAACTCTTCCTGCGAGGTTTTGATATTATTCTCAAGAGTAGAAAGACTCTTTTCAGCTGCTCTATTAAAGAAAAATAGAGCCGCTCCCAATCCCAGTAATACTAAAATCGAAATAATCAGATCAATCCCAGGAATTCTAATCACAGGTTTTTTTATTCTAGCTCTTTTTACCTTTTTCCGTTCTTCTTCAGGAATTAAGTTAATTCTTATCATCATAAACCTCTTAGAGTCAAACCAAGAGCAGGGGCAAGGATTGGCCCATTTTCTTCAACATTAATATTAATAAATGGAGATTTGTCATTGTATCCAAACTGGATAAAAGGATTCATAACCTCTACAGGAGCTCCAAATCTCTCTCCAAGAAATTCTGGCATACCAGAGATAAGACTGCCTCCTCCACTTATTACAATCCGATTGAAGTTCTCGAAACCTTCAGGAAGATAGGGAAGAATTCTCTCAACTGCAATTCCAAAATCATCATGGAAACTTTCTATAGCATTCTGATACGCATATTGATCCACATCTTCTTTTTCACCTGTCTTTATTATACTAAGAGCCCTCTCCCCATCTATTCCGGCTTCCCTCTGAAGTGCTTGAATCAGATTGTTCACAGCTGTTGAGACTGAACGGGTAAAGTGATTTACAGAACCTGAAATAAAGCTCATTGTTGTATATTGAGATCCAATATGGAACAGCCCAATTAATTTATCAGGCTCTACAGGGTAATTGAATTCGTAGATGTTCTGAACCGAAAAGGCTGGGATGTCAAGAATAGAAGGTTCAAGGTTAAGTTCCCTAAAAAGGCTCAACCTGGCTTTTACTGCATCCCTTTTTGCTGCCACAAGGAGAACTTCCATCGAGTCTTCTCCAGCATTTGGATTAAGTATCTGGAAATCAAGAGAAACATCTTCAATCTCATAGGGAATATATTGCTCTGCTTCCCATTTTATCTGTTCCCCAGCTTCTGATTCGTTCATTTTTGGCATCTTAATCTTTTTTACAATAATATCTCGCCCTGATATGCAACTAACAACCTCTTTATTCTCAACTTCCAAGGCTTCCAGGCTATTTCTAATTGAATCAAGCACTGATTCCCTATCCATAATTTCACCATCAACAATGGCGTGTGAGGGCAGTGTTGAAATATTACATTTGGTCATAATCGGTTTCTTAGGGGTCCCCTCAACAACAACTGTTTTTATAGAGTAACTCCCGATATCTAACGCAAGAATTGAACTTTTTCTAAACATATTAACCTCTCTCTTTTTTAATTTTTAGTAATATAAGGAATAAAGAGCTTTTTGTCAAGTCCATAAAGTATTTTCTTTAAATATCAAAATAATTTATTATAATTTTAAAGTGAACCCTCAAGGTTCCATTTAATGGATGAGTATTTTGAAATTAATTCTTTTCTTATTGGATTTTTGGGATAATCTTTAAAACAAATATGAAAAGTCTGCTCAAAGCCTATTGTGACTGCCTCCTTCATTTCATCTAAGCTGACCTCCCCTTTTTTTGCTTCTTTTATTGTTGCCATCTCTGGAATGCGAGGAAAGATTGAACCCGGTTCCCTTAGCATTATCGTCCCTTCCTGGAGAACTATTCCCTTCTTCCTGAATTGTGCACTTCCTATAATCTTCTTTCTTTTCCACACAACCTCAGCAAGGGATGGAACAGAAAAACAAAAAACACTCTTCATTAACTTTCTTGGATGAGCCTTCCCCCTCTGGATGGTAGTTGGAATATCAAGTCTATCAAAGGCTCTCTTAAATCCAGGAGCAATTTTCTTATAAGAATCAATGACATCCCCTCCAATCAGGGAATTATCATGATGAAAGACAAGAGAATATGTGAAATCATTGGAATGGATAACTGCCCTTCCACCAGTCTGTCTTCTTACCCATCTTACTCCTTCTCTTTCCAGATCGAGAAGCCAGGAATCTATCTTCTGATGGTATCCAATGGATATGGAGGGAACCCTAAAATTGAAAAAGCGGAGAAAAACCGTTTCTCTATCTTGGACAGCATCAAGAAGCGACTCATCATAAGCCATATTGTAATAAGGATCTTTAAAACCTGAATCAATCAAATACCACATATTTTTTAGAAAAATCCTTTTTGAATAATTGTATGAGAATATTTCTTAGAACCCTATAAAGGTTTAACAATACGAAACCAGTTTCCAAATAGAAAAGACATTCTCCCAATCAGAAGGGAAATTCTTGCCATTACAGTATAACCAAAAGCAGCACCAAAAGCTATCATAATAAAGGCTGTCCCAATTCTCGAAAACTTACTCATCGTGCTTTTCTCCCTTCTGGAGAAATAAAAATATGTAAGGGTTGTTACAGTTCCTATCACAATGAAAAAATTATCTATATTCGTTTTCCAAGAACCAGTGGCTAAGGGGAGAAGAGTTGCCTTAAGTTGTGGTAGTATATAACCCTGAACTTGACCTATTATTACCATACCAGCTCCTATTCCAACGGTAAATGCAATTGACCATCTACTAATCCAGGAATATCTCTCCGGTAACCATCTTGAAAGCATGATCACCCCAAAGAATAGTGGGATAATCAGTAACCATGCCCCTGATTCCCCGGCAACAATTGGATTGATAACCATCTGCTTGATGGTAAAATGCCAGACGTAGATTAACCAATATGCAGCAGAAAAACCAACATATAAATGTTCGGCAAACTTATAAATTGGATTGTCTCCATACAAGAAGGAAAAAATACATAAAGTAAGACCCCCTGCAATCCAGACGGATATTGTCTCAAGCACTATCTTCTCCCTTCCACTCTAAACCTCTTTTCTCTTCGCCTTGTCAAAAAATATCCTATATTGCCTATTATTATAAATACTACAATAGCTACATGCGCCCATGACTGTGCTGCCATACCAGTCAGCCCAAAGCCAGGAGTTCCAATAAGAGTCTCGTATTCTGCAGCTCCTTTTAAACCTCCTATAAGACCCTCTATCTGACCGGATTGGAGATAGGGGTAGGTTTGAGTTGCCATTACCCCGGTCACCCCAAGTATTATCCTTTGATTATAGCGTGAACCAACATATTGAACCCAGTAATCACCGTATATTCCCGCTTCTAAACCTACTACCAAAGAAATATCATTGTAGTTATGAATATCCTTCATCAATGGAAAAGAATCAAGCGGAACATCGCTCACATCTGTCCTGAAGAAATGTCTTATCTCCCTACCCATTTCAACCATAACTGCCCGATCCCCTGGTCTATACCCTATATTAACATAGTCTTTTCCATAAGCCTTACTATACTCTGCAGCTACTTGCTCCAATCCTTGTGTCCCAATTGGAAGACCAAGAGGCCAGAAACACATCATTATAACCTTTACATCCTTTCTAAAAGCATGCCTTAACATTGCCTTTAGCATGGGCTGGAGTTCTGGCATTGATGCAGGATCGTAATCTATGGATATTAATACAACATCATTGGAATCAAGATTCTCAATTGTTCTATATGCAGAGTTAACTGAAGGACTTATTTGAACCTCTTCTTGAATTCCAAGGAGTATCGGGATGAGAACAACTATAGCGATAATGGCAAATATAAACTTTCTATCAATAGAGGTAATCCAATCGAGAAAATCTTTCTTGTTTTCCATCAGGTCAAATAAGTCCTTTCTATTCCCAATATTAGCCTGAGGGACATAGCTACAGCTCCCAGGGCTATCCCAATCATTACACCTCTCATCGGACCCATCTGCAGAACATTGAGAATCCAGTTGGCTACTTCAGGCAGTCTTGGCCAGAGTTTGTATCCCGCAGGCACTCTGCCTATCATAACGATAACTGCTGCGATAAGCAGAAAGGTGGCATCTATGTTCCTTGCCCTGAAAGCACGGTAGGAAGCTGAGGCAATGAAGAATGCAAGAAGTGCAAACATTGTAGACTGAAGAGGAATCAGAATTGTCCGGTAGCCATAGAAGAAAACAGTGCCTGGGGAAAATGGATTTGAGGTCCTGATAAGTGAAATTACCCCTGTCACAAAACAATATAAAAAGCCCGCGAAGAAGACAATTGAATACCACCAACCCTTCTTCCTTCGCTGTGTCTTCCTTACATGAAGGCGTATAAGCGAATCCACACCTATCAGCATGGTAAAGCCAAATATTATAGCATACCAGGTAAGAACCTGTGTTTCAAGGATTCCAAAAGGTCTGTGCGGAACAAAAAAAGAGACAATAACGATAAATCCTGTTAAGAAGGTAATCAGAAGTGGAACTTGCTTTTTCACCTGGCTCCCATTGCAAGGAAATCAAGAACTTTGTTGAATATCTCCATATAAGCTGGATTACCTGCTTGTTTTAATAATGAAGCAACAGTGCCAAAGGTAACCCCTATACCAATGAGGCCCAGAAGAATCGATTTTGTCAGATCCGAACCCTTAATCGATCCCAGCAATCTTGGTTCCCTTGAAATATAGGCTGAGGCAGCAAACATCTCTTCACCCATGAGAACATAATCGCAGGCTGCAACAAAGAAAGGTAGTTGAGTCGTTGCATTGGTTCCAGCAATCTGAATTGCCCCAATAGAATAACCTGTTTCAGCCAGGATCAGTGATTCTGCATAGAAATAACCTTGAAGAAAGATTGCGCCTGGTCTTTCCCTCTCCATTATTCCATCCACACCTGCAGCAAATCCAAACTGTTCAGAGGTTAGATAGAAAACATCATCCTTGTTGAATGCATCAGGACGACCTGCTTCTGCATAAGCAGTTTTCAAGGTCTCCTGAGCAGCCGTCATAACCACAGGGTCAAAGTTCGCATGGATAATCCTGGTGCCGTACTCAGCAACTTTCTTACCCACTCTCTGGAGTATTGTGATGGAAGCGAGTGTGCCGGCATCTGTAATATATTCGATTCCTGGAATAAAAAGGACAGGCTTTCCCATCTCTGTTGATCTTCCAACAGCCTCATCTATTGCATCTATTGCTGGAAGTCTACGAATGAAAAGACCCTCAGGATTCTTTTTGGCTAACTGAATAAATACAAAAACAAAACTCCCAAATATTACAATGAATAGTAGAACTGCGGTTCTTGATTTATTAAACCATTGAGGTGATGAACTTACAAATTCTTCTGTCATAGCGATATAGACTGTATCCTTTGTTATGGCTCTTGCTCGATATAAATAGCTCTCTCCAGCCACCGCCAATGTATCATCAAATTCTCCTTTATAAAGAGAAATGAGTCCTGCTTCCTTGTAGAGAGTATCTCCTTTCACCTTACGATATAATTCAATCCTCTCCGTATAATGGGGTATATTGTAAGTGCTTACAGTAATAGAGCCTCCAGCATCATTGGGTGTATCTTTTGCAGAAATGGAAAAACTAAAGATAAGAAGAAAGAACATCTACATAATACCCAACCAATCCTGGATCAAAAATTGCATCCTTCCAATAAGAAGGGAAATACGTGCCATAACGGTGTAACCGAANGATGCACCAAAGGCTACCATAATAAAGACAATACCCACTTTAGCGGCAGNACCAAAACCATGCTCCCTTTTCGTCGAGAAATAAAAGAATATTAAGGTGGTAATAAGACCCACAAAAATTAAAATTGAATTAATTGAACCGGGAATAGAAGAAAATTTTTCAGGTGTCAGAAATGATGCTTCTACTTGTTTGAGAACAAAAGCCTGTAATGTAACAGGTATTGAGATTCCAGCATACCCGGCTATATAGAATGCAAAAGGATATTTAATAAGCCATGTATACTTCTTTGAGAAAATTCCAAAAATCATCGTCCCAAGGAGAATAGGGAATATTAGACTCCACTGATGGGGTGGGAAAAATAAGGGTTTATAAACTCTGACAAGTACATAGTTATACCAGATGATAACCACGGCATATCCAATGGATAATCCCATAAATATATGTTCTGCAAGGCGGTAGAATGGGTTTTCCTTGTAAAGGAAGGAATATATCATCAGGGTTAATAGAGCAGCAATCCAGACCCAGGGGCTTGTTGAAATATTCATCTCTTTCTCCTTTGTTCTATCCCTCTGGTCTTTTCAGCACGTCTCGTAACAAAATAACCTATATTCCCNAGGATTACTAAAAGAACGATGAGTAAATGACCAAAAGATTGAGAATCCATTCCTACGGTCGCTGGCCTTTTACCTGTTGGATATCCATTTCTTGCCATAAGTTCTTCATATTCTGCTGCACCTTTGAGCCCTCCTAAGAGACCAACCATCTGTCCTGACTGGAGAAAGGCATAATAGGCAGGAGCAGACACAGCCGTGCACCCTACCCCAAAATTCACACCGTACCTCTCCTGTCCGTACATCAACCAGTATTCCGGAGAGGAAGTGCCAGAGATATCTATCACAATGGAGATATCCGAATAATTTTTAATTTCCCTCATCATTGGAAGAGAATCAATTGGAGTTCCATAGTAATCAGCTCCAAAAGTGGTTTCGATATCAATACCTATTGAAAGGATTACAGCACTAACCCCGGGAATATAACCAAGGAAGACATAATCCTTCCCGCTCTTTTTATCAGGAAATTCCTTTATTATTTCATCTATTGCCATCTTTGCCACACCAATATACTGAGGGTATAAACCTCCAAAGAAAATAACGGGGACCCCTTTTGTAAGGCAGTGCCTGAGTATAGCCTGTAACATGGGCATAAGTTCAGGGAGAGTTGAAGGGGCAGAGCCATTTACAAGGAAAACCGCATCCGACTCTGGACCCAGGGTATCGATATAGTTAAAAAGATCCATGGAAGGCTTCGTGGGTTTCACAGGAAGCTTCAGGGGATAGATAAGAGGAAATATTACCACCAGACCAATCCCCAGGAATATCCATCTACGATCAAGTTTTAAAAGACGCTGCCAGAAACCCATTATTCTCCCCCCATATAACTGCGTTCAATACCAAGCATTATCTTCATTGCTGTTGCTATAGCACCAAGACCAACTCCAATCCTGATGCCTCGCATTGCAGCCATATTTGGAACCGTCATTATCCATTCAACGAGGTCGGGCATCCCTTTCCATAAATAATCTCCTATAGGAACCCTTCCTATCATAACGATTGTTGCCGTAACAAGAAGCAATGTTGCCTGGAGATTTCTCGCTCTGAATGCCCGGAAGGCAGCGGACGCTATAAAGAAAGCAAGCAAAGAGAACATTGTTGCCTGGAGGGGTGCGTACATATACTTATATAGAGAGTCAAAGAAGGGTCCTCTTTTTGTAGCAAAGCCCGCAATTGCCATAAATAGGGCTGAAGCTATTGCAACTGCGCTAAACCAGTATCCTTCTTTTTTCTGAGATATCTTTCTGATATGATGCATGAAGAAACTTCTCAATGCAAGGACAAACTGAAAGGCAAAAATAATTATGAACCATTGCTGAACTATAACATTATAGAAGTTTTCCGAAATCGGATGTGGGATAAAGTATTGAATCAACATTGCAAAACCTATCCCAAAAGCTATTACAAGAGGTAAAGTTCTTCTCATTTAATCATTATCCCGTTGTAAACCATGAAATAATAAACCAAAGGCCAAATATTGTAAGAGCTGAACCCAATGCCAGGGAAATTACAATCGCCATCTTACCCCAATCCTGAGCCTTTATCGAAGAAACAAGACGGGGATCTGCTGAAAGATATGCACTCGCCGCATAGAGTTCTTCTCCCATAATACAGTAGTCACAGGCTGCAACAAAGAAAGGTAATTGTGGAACCCTATCTGTCCCTGCTATCTGAATTGCTCCTGTCATATTCCCTGTCTCTGCTAAGAGTAGGGATTCTGCAAAAAAGGCTCCGAGGAATAGATTTGTCGCAGGTTTTTCCCTGACCATTAAGCCATTTACACCAGCTGCGAATGCAAATTGCTCATAAGCCAAGTAGAATATATCGTCTTCCTTATAACTATCCTGTTTTCCTACTTCCGTAAAGGCCTCTTTTACAGTCTGTTGTGCAACATTCATTACGATTGGATAGATGTTTGGCACAATGATCCTCGAGTCATACTGTGCTACCTTCTTAGCCACTGGCTTCAATATATTCATAGCAGCAATAGTTGCCACTTCACTCATCGGCCATATACCAGGGACATATAAAACTGGTTTCCCCATTTCCGTAGCCCTGCCAACCGCTTCATCCAGAGCATCTAAACCCGGAACCCTGCGCAAAAAGATTTTTTTCCCCCTCTTTGCAGCTTGAACGAAGTAAAGAATCAGACCAAGGTAGATAATGATCATTACAAGGCTATTTGTTAAGTTTTTTTTAAACCACTGTGGATAAGCCTTAACCATCGGGGATGGCTCACTAAAGGGGGAAACTAAACCTTCAGGACTAATAGATCTAATTTGATATCGATAACCTACGTTATTCTTTACACCTAATTCATCAATATATTCAGTTTTACCTGCGGGTGCATAACCTGCAAGATGTAAACTCTCTTCCTCTGCCTCTCTAAAAATCTGATAGCCTTTAATCCCTGAAATATCTTCCGGTAAAACCCATTTTAACGTGATGCTCTCACCCCTATCATTTGGGGTATCCACTGCTTGTAAATTACCCGGCGGGTTACCAGTTTTCAGGACTCCTGGTGTTTGGCTAAAGAGAATTAAAAGTCCAACCAGCATAGATTTCATTTTATAATAAAAAATCCATTTGTCAAGGTTATTAATTCTAAAAAAATGATGGAACTTTCTGGGCTTTCTTTCGTCTTTATATATGAGAATATAACAACCTCCTTGTGGAAGAAGTGCCCTTCCCCCTCACTGGGCACTTCTTCAATTAATGGAAAAAATACTTGACAAAAGAGAGAAAAAAGACTATAATAAACTGATAATCGTGTAAAAAATCTTAAAAAGAGAGGTAATTATGGCTAAAAGAAAAGATATAATATCAAGCGATCCTATAGAAAGGCTCTTATCTCTAAGAGAAGATTTTGATAATATGTTTAGAGATTTCTTCACAGGTTTTGGAGCTTCTCAGATGAGCAGAAAGATTTTTCCCTTAATGGATGTAAAAGAGGATTCCAAAAAGTATATTATAGAGGTTGAAGTGCCCGGGGTCGAGAAGGAAGACCTCAAACTTTCCATAAAAAAGGATAAGTTGATCATCCAGGGAGAAAAGAGGGAAGAGAAAAAGAAAGAAGATGAATCATTCCTCAGGGTAGAACGCTCCTACGGTGGTTTCAGGAGAGTTGAGAGTCTGCCAACGGGAGTAGATGAATCCAGGGTAGAAGCGAAATACGAGAATGGGGTCTTAAGGATCTATCTACCAAAGATTGCAGGAGAAAAACCAAAAGAGATAGAAGTCAAAGTAGACTGAGTAAAAAATAGTTGATAAGCCAGATAAAAAATCTTCCAAAAAGGAGGAAAAATGAATAAACGTTTAATAACCTATGGGTCTATTTTTGTTGCCCTTGTTGCCATAGCTGGTTTTTTTATAGGAGTAATAACAGCGACAAGTTTTAATTTACCGGCAAGTTCAGCAAAGGATGAGAAATCTGCTCAATCAAAGTCAATCACAGGAAGCGTTTCCTTTGCCCCTATAGTAGAAAAAACTTCGCCAGCTGTTGTTTCCATTCAGGGCAAACGCACAGTTGTATACAAATCTCCCTGGAATGATTTTTTCAACGATCCTTTCTTCAGAAGATTCTTCGGGGAGATTCCTGAAGGGGAAATGAAAAGAACCCAGAAATGGCTTGGTTCAGGATTTATAACAGAATATAAAGGCGCCGACTACATCCTCACAAATAACCATGTTGTAGGGGGGGCGGAAGAATTAACCGTTTCCCTCCCAAATGGCAAAGATTTTAGAGGTAAGGAAGTTGAACTTATCGGGACAGATCCTGAAACAGACCTTGCAGTGATAAAATTAGCTACAAAAGAAGACCTCCCGGATATTCTCTCAGGAAGCGTAGAGGACTTGCGAGTAGGCGATTGGGTGATTGCAATCGGTAATCCTTTTGGTCTCCCTGGGAGTGTTACTGCAGGTGTTGTTTCTGCTAAAGGAAGAACTGGATTACGTCTTAGCAGAAATATCTACGAAAACTTTATTCAAACCGACGCTGCAATAAATCCGGGAAATTCTGGTGGTCCTCTCCTTGATACAGAGGGAAAAGTCGTCGGAGTTAACACGGTGATCTTGAGCCAAACTGGTGGAAATATCGGAATAGGCTTTGCAGTTCCGATCGATATGGCTATGAATGTTCTAAAATCACTTGTTGAAAAGGGTAAGATGGAAAGAGGGTATCTTGGAGTTAGTCTAAAGGACATAAGCGAAAAGATAAAGAAAATCCTTGATTACCCTTACGATAAGGGTGTCTATATACTCAAAGTTGAAAAGGGAACTCCAGCAGATAAGGCTGGTATTTCTGAGGGTGATATTATTATGGAGTTTGGTGGGGAAAAGGTTGTTGATGCCTCACATTTGCAAATTATTGTGGCATCAAGACAGCCAGGGAAAAAGGTAAAAATTATTGTATGGCGAAATGGTTCAAAAAAAGAACTCTCTGCGGTGCTTGGAGAAAGACCTTATATAACAAGAACTTCCTATAAAGGTGAGGCCAAAGAACAGTGGTTGGGAATGCACCTTCTTACTACCTCATCAGAAGAAGCAAAAAGGTTTTGGGGAGAAAAAGAGTCTGGAGTCTTCGTCGCAAAGGTAGATCCAGATAGTCCTGCATATAAAGCCGGAGTGCCCAATAAAGCTCTCCTCTCACTTGTNCAGAAAAAGGGAAAAGTTATGAAAATAAAAAATATGGATGATCTTATGAAGGCTAAAAAAGAATTTACCCCCCCCTTGATACTCCGCTTTGAACTCCAGGGAGGTGGATTCGCTGTTGTTAGTTTAGAGGGTTAAGAGTGAAAAAGGTAGAAAGTTCTCTTCCTGTATACTTACAGGAAATTCAGAAATATAATCTTTTAACTCCTGAACAGGAAAAAGAGCTCGGAAGGAGAGCACGTCTTGGGAATGGGGATGCAAAAAAGAAGCTTGTTGAAGCTAACCTGCGTTTTGTTGTATCCGTTGCCAAAGCTTACAGAAATATGGGAACACCTTTTCCTGATCTCATAAATGAGGGGAATGTTGGCTTAATAAAGGCGGCGGAACGTTTTGATGAACAACGAGGTGTGAGATTCTTATCCTATGCAGTTTGGTGGATAAAACAGGCAATAATGAAGGCTGTCACTGAACATATCAAATCCTATCGTCTTCCAATGAGCAGGGCAGGAAAAATGCTTAAAGTTAAGAAAATAAAAGAAAAGGTTACAAGAGAAATTGGGCGAGAACCTTCTGTAGAGGAGATTGCGGAAGAATTACATATGGATGTTGGGAAGATTGAAGAGGCTATAAAGGTTGCTAAACATGATATATCCCTTGATGATACAATCAAGAATACCGATGACCTTGAATATCTTGATATAATCTCCGAAGATGTCGTAACTCCTGAGGAAGAGTACTACAGGAATAAATTCATAAATGATATAAGAGAAAGTCTGGATAAACTGAAACCAAGAGACCGAAAGATCATTATATACTACTTCGGGATGGAGGGTAGAAGACCCCACACTCTGGAAGAAATAGGGAGAATTCTCGAAGTTTCAAGAGAGAGAGTTAGACAGCTTAGGAATCGAGCCCTGAAACAACTAAGAGAAAATACAAAAATCGATGAAGAATTTATTCCTTAAATTCCTCATTGTTCCTCATGGTAGTGGTAAAAAAAGATGGGTAAAATTACCTATCTTTTTTTTACTCCTTGTAGTCCTGATACTTGCCCTGACAGGGTTTTTCTTCTGGAATAATTTCCAGAGATACGTTAATATATCTTCCATTGTATTCCTAAAAACTGACAATAAAATGCTTGAGGAGAAAATAAAATTGCTGCAAGAAAAAAGGGACTACTTAAAATCCTCAACTGATTCTCTCCTCAAAGTTCAGGAAAAGACTCTGGAGAAACACAATATAACACAGGAGGAGCCAAAAATTGTGAATATGAATCCACCTGATACTCTTCTTATCCTCTCAAGGTGGGTTGAAACCGTGCTAAAAACTTCTCTTAAGATGGATTCTGTACTAAAAAAGCTACCAAGTATCAAGCCAGTGGAAGGGTATATAATTAAACCCTTCGGAAGGCAAATAGATCCATATACCGGCAAAGAAAAGCCACATAATGGTGTGGATATACTTACTTCCTTAAACTCCCCCGTAGTCTCAACCGCAGATGGGACGGTGAAGAAGGTTGATCATGAAGAGGGAAAGGGTCTTTACGTTGAGGTTGCGCACTGGAATAATTTCATTACCTTATACGGGCATCTCTTGAGCACCGTTGTAAAAGAAGGGGCCTTAGTTAAGAGAGGCGATATTTTAGGATATGTGGGTCAATCTGGTAAAGCTCCTTATCCTTATCTTTATTATGAGGTGAGAAAAGATAGTGTTATTCTTAATCCTGTGAATGTAATCTTTGGAGGTATTTAATGGGAATAATAAGAGACCTAAGGGAGGGGAAGGTTCCTGATTCTGTCCGTGAGGTCGCAGATTCCGAGGCAGTAGAGATTGAGGAATTAAAAAAGCGGTTATTAGAAGGAAAAATTGTAATACCTCGGAATAAAAAAAGAGAGAATGTTAAATCAATAGGTATCGGTTATCCCCTAAAGACAAAGGTCAATGCAAACATTGGGACATCAACCGATCAAGTTGATAAGGAGTTGGAGGTTAAAAAAGCAATCACTGCCCAGGAGGCTGGCGCAGATACTATTATGGATCTCTCTACCGGAGGAGATATATCCGGGATCAGAAGGGAAATAATAAAGAAAACCAATATTCCCCTGGGAACCGTTCCAATATACCAGGCTGCAATTCAGGCTGCCAGAGAGAAGGGTGGTATTATTCATCTAACAGAAGAGAAACTCTTTAAGGTTATTGAAGAACAGGCAGAGGATGGTGTAGACTTTATGACTCTTCACTGTGGTGTTACTTTCGAGACCTTCAAAAGATTAAGAAACGAAGGCAGAGTTACAGATCTCGTATCCAGGGGTGGAACTTTTCTCCTCACATGGATGCTCTATAATAAAAAGGAAAACCCTTTATACACTCATTTCGATAGGGTCCTTGATATAGCTTCCGAATATGATATCACCCTCTCCCTTGGAGACGGCTTCCGTCCGGGTTCCATAGCTGATTCATCAGATAGAGCCCAATTCCAGGAATTGAGTATCCTTGGAGAACTTACCAAGAGAGCTCATAAAAGGGATGTTCAGGTAATCATTGAGGGTCCGGGTCACATTCCAATTAATGAAATTAAGATGAATGTTCAGATGGAAAAGAAACTCTGCCATGGAGCTCCATTTTATGTTCTTGGACCGATAGTTACAGATGTGGCTCCAGGTTATGACCATATTGTATCAGCAATTGGTGGTGCTCTTGCTTCCTCCTGGGGAGCGGATTTCTTGTGCTATGTAACCCCTTCTGAGCATCTCGGGATACCAGGGGTTAAAGATGTTTGGGAAGGTGTTATGGCTTCGAGGATTGCAGCCCATGCTGGTGACATTGCAAAGGAGATTCCTGGTGCGAAGGATTGGGACTTAGAGGTATCCATTGCAAGAAAGAAAATGGATTGGAAGAGACAATTTGAACTCGTCATGGATCCAGAAAAGGCAAAAAAAACAAGGGAAAGGGTTGCACCCGGTAATGAAGATGTATGCTCAATGTGCGGTAAATACTGTGCAATAAAATTATTGAACGACGCCTTAAAAAATAATAAAAAAGGAGAATAGATAGCAAGAAAAATAGTAACGTTACCCGGCGATGGAATCGGAAAGATTGTTCTTCCAGAAGCCCTTCGAGTTCTTGACGCTGTAGGTTTTGAGGCAGAATATATTAAGGGTGATATTGGATGGGAGTTTTGGGTAAAAGAAGGGAATCCTCTACCCCAAAGAACGATAGATCTACTCTCCGAAAATCGTATTTGTCTCTTTGGAGCAATAACCTCCAAACCAAAAGATATTGCCAAAAAGGAATTATCTCCCAAACTTAAGGGCAGAGGCCTCATGTACTACAGCCCAATAGTAAAATTAAGGCAGCATTTCAACCTTGATATCTGTATAAGACCCTGCACGACCTTCAAGGGTAACCCTCTAAATTTCATAAGAAGGTCTGATGATGGTTTTGAAGAACCCAAAATTGATGTGGTCATCTTCAGACAAAATACCGAGGGTCTTTATTCAGGGGTGGAATGGACAAATCCACCCCCAGAAGTAAGAAAAGCCTTACAAACCCATCCAAAAATGGAAAGATTTAATGAAGTTCCAAGTGAGGACCTTGCAATCTCAGCAAGGATTTTTACAAGACCTGCCACAAGGAAAATCCTCAAGGAAGCTTTTGAGTATGCTAAAAAAAATGGCTATGGTTCTGTCACTGTGACCGAGAAGCCCAATGTCATCCGTGAGACATCTGGCATGATGAGAGAAGAGGCAATAAAAATATCCACCGATTACCCTGATATTGATTTATATTTCACAAACATTGATGCTCAGATGATGTGGATGACAAAGAACCCAGAGGTTTACGATATTATCGTTGCCGGTAATATGTTCGGAGATATTGTTTCTGATGGTTTTGCAGGGCTTACAGGAGGTCTTGGTTTCGCAAGAAGTGCCAACATAGGAAAAAATTGTGCCATATTTGAACCGACCCATGGTTCGGCTCCAAAATATGCAAATTTAAAACCTTCTATTGTTTCTCCATTTGCAATGATTCTTTCCGCTTCAATGATGCTTGACTACTTAGAAGAATATGAAAAGGCGAAAAGAATAAGAGATGCCGTGGCAAGAGTGGTTAAGGAAGGTAGAGTTCGTTCTTACGATATGCTGAAACTTAAGGGTGGTCCTGATGTCCTCAGCAGGGGAGCAGCAGCAACATCTAGGATAACAGATGCCATAATTCAGAATTTATCCTCATCTTGACAATCCTTTTTATCACTATATAATCACCAATAAAGATAAAATTATTTTTACTCTTTTTTAAGAAAAGATTTTTTAAATTTAAGAAATGGAAAGGAGGAAAAAATAAAAATAGTAGAATGTGTTCCGAATTTTTCTGAAGGGAAAGACATTGATAAGATCAATGCAATAACCAATGAAATCAAAAACACTTCTGGAGTCTACCTTCTTGATGTCGATCCCGGAGCAGACACAAATCGGACAGTAGTAACCTTTGTTGGATCTCCAGAAGCTGTTGAAGAAGCTGCCTTCCGCGCAATAAAGAAGGCTTCAGAAGTGATCGATATGAAAAAGCATCAAGGCGAACATCCGAGGATGGGTGCAACAGATGTTTGCCCCTTTGTTCCTGTTGCCAGTGTTTCAATGGAGGACTGTGTCAAGATTGCAGAAGCTTTGGGTAAAAGAGTGGCAGAAGAATTCAGAATTCCCGTTTATCTCTATGAAGAAGCAGCTCGAGAGGAGAAGAGAAAAAATCTTGCCAATATTAGAAAAGGAGAATATGAGGGTCTTCAAAAGAAGATTAGGGACCC
Source organism: candidate division TA06 bacterium JGI_Cruoil_03_38_101 (assembly GCA_002215665.1). GTDB lineage: Bacteria > Hydrothermota > UBA3072 > UBA3072 > UBA3072 > UBA3072. The sequence continues at coordinate 75,895 of NGFL01000053.1, forward strand.
TGAATGGAAGCCAGATTTTGGAGAACCCGTGTTTAACGAAAAATCAGGAGCCACAGTTATCGGTGCTCGGGAGTTCCTGATAGCTTATAATGTAAATCTTAATACAAAGGATTCGAAACTTGCCAATATGATAGCAAAGAATGTAAGAGAATCCGGAAAACCGAAAAGGGATGATGATGGAAATATTGTTAAAGATGAGAATGGTGAGATAGTCAGGATTCCGGGTAAATTAAAAGCAGTTAGAGGGATTGGCTGGTATGTTGATGAATATGGTTGTGCCCAGGTTTCAATAAATCTTACGAATTATCATATAACACCTCTTCACATAGTGTTTGAAGAAGTGCGAAAGGAAGCAAGAAAATTGGGTCTCGGGGTTACAGGAAGTGAGTTAGTGGGACTCATTCCTGAGGAGGCTCTAATTGAAGCAGGTAAGTTTTACTTAAAGAAACAGGGAATATCAATGGGAGTTCCAAAGAGAGAAATTATTCATACAGCAGTAAAATCCCTTGGGCTTTCAGATGTTACTAAATTCAATCCAGAAGAAAAAGTAATTGAGTATAGAATAAATAAGGAGTCTGATCGTCTTGTAGATTATACCTTACTTGAATTTGCAGAAGAATTATCCTCTAACTCTCCTGCTCCAGGAGGAGGTTCAGTGGCTGCAATCGCTGGAGCTCTTTCAGCTGCACTCACCGCAATGGTAGGGAATTTAACCTACGGTAAGAAGAAATACCAGAATAATTGGGACAAAGCTGAAGAGATATCAGAAAAGGCCCAGGATTTGAAACAGGAACTCCTCTCTCTCGCCTGTGAAGATACAAAAGCCTTTAATCAACTAATGAAATCTTTTAGAATGAAAAAGGAAACGGAAGAGCAAAAACAGAAAAGAAGAGAGGCAATCAGAGAGGCAACAAAGTTAGCAACTGAAATTCCTCTTACTGTTATGGAAAAAAGTCTAACAATAATGGAGTTAGCTTTAAAGATTGCAAAAATTGGCAATTTAAATGCTATTAGTGATGCTGGTGTTGCTGGAGAAATGGCTCTTGCCTCCTGCCGTTCTGCCTCCCTGAATGTTAAAATCAACATTCCTTCCTTAAAGGATGAGAAGTTCGCCCGGGATGCGGGGATTAAACAAGATGATATCCTGAAGAGAATTGAATCTCTTTATATTAAGTTAACTTCAATCGTTGAAGAGAAATTATAAATAAGTACCTTAGGGGTTGATAAATCGAGAATATTTTGTATAATAAAAAAAATGGGTCGTTAGCTCAATAGGTAGAGCACCGGCCTTTTAAGCCGGGGGTCGCAGGTTCGATTCCTGCACGACCTATAATAAAAATGAGGAGGTATAAATGTTGGTTCTATTATCCCTGCTTATAAGTTATTCTTCATTTTCATCAGGGAGTGGAAATTTTAATCTTTACTCAGCAAGAACACTCCCTTCAGCTAATCTCGCTTTTAATGCGCACCTTTCTGCTGCACAACAGGATTATGATACATTAAAGCATTTTATAGGTTACTCTAATATAGGTTTCACCTACGGCGTTTTTGATTACCTTGAGCTCTATCTGGGCACAACCTTATACGGAAAGCTTTCATCTCAGGGAAAAACTTTTGATCCAGATAAAGAAGAGCATGTAATTGGTGATAGGGACTTATATACTGGGTTAAAGTTCTATTTTCCTCTAATAGGTTCTGCAAGTAATACCGAGGGCCAAACAGTAAATTGGCTACTCGGAGGTCATATAGGGGACAATTTCAGTGTTTTCCATTCTGATAAGGATGATTCTCTCGCTATTCATTCTCACTTTGAACCAACATTAAAACATCATAGCGATATTGCTCTTGATCTCTTAAGCGACATCGAAGTCTATCCCCTTTTGATTCACTTGAGTGGAGGTTATAAATTCCGTGGAGATTATTTTGATTTTCATATCCCGCACACCCTAATTCCAGAAAGGCAAGACCTACTTTGTTGGGGGGCTGGTTTTGAAATAGCAGCAGGTCCATACACCCGCTTTGTTTTCGAAACAAAGGGGATCAACCCGCAGCACGGGAAAGCGGATACATTAATAGGCGCTTTTGGCATAAGATTTACATCTCCAGAGAAGTTTACTCTTGATCTCGGGGTGGATTATGCCTTTAGTGATTCAGTGGATTTTGTCCCTGATTGGAAAATAAATGATGCAGGCAGATGGAGATTTAGAGTTGGTTTTTCAACACAGAGCACTCTCATACCTTTGAAGAAGAAAGAGAAGAAAGTAGAGAAGGGGACAATAGCTCTAACAGTTAACGATATAAAAACAGATGAACCTCTGGATGCGAGTATAACTTTTCGTGATACAACACTCCCGGTGTATAGAACCGGGGAAGATGGCAAGGTTAATATAGAAATCCTCCCCGGAGTTTATCATATAACACTTTCAAAAGAAGGTTATGTTCCAAGAGAGGCTTCAATAACAGTAAAACCCTCATCTGTTGTAAATATCAATACTGTCCTCAGGAAAAAGGAAAGACCAATTGGAGGGTTTACCGGGACTGTGAGTTCCTTTCGGGATCTAAAACCTTTAGCAACAACGATTGAATTCCTTGGAACTAAAATAAAACCTATTACCTCAGATCCTGAAAAGGGAATATTCAAGGGAGAATTACCATCCGGGACATATAATGTGCGGGTTTCCTCCGAAGGTTATCTGCCACAGACCTTCGCAATCATAATAAAAGAAGGCGAAACGACCATTAAGAATATCAAGATGATAGAAAAACTGGAAGAGAAGAAAAAATTGGTCCTCAGAGGCATCCACTTTGCCACTGGCAAGACTAACATACCTCCTGATGGATATCCAATTCTTGATAAAGTTGTAAGCGTTCTCAAAGCAAATAAGAATGTTAAGGTAGAAATAAGTGGTCATACCGATTCAGTTGGTTCTGCTTCTTACAACCTGAGATTATCTGACGGTAGGGCACAATCTGTTCGACAATATCTTATCCAACAGGGTATAGACTCTTCCCGCCTTGTCGCCAGAGGTTATGGAGAATCAAAACCCATAGCACCCAATACAACTCGGGAAGGAAGAGCAGAGAATAGGAGGATTGAATTTACCGTTATCCTCCAATAGAATCGTAAATGGCAGGATATCCTGCCATTTAATCTTCTCCTTTGGATTTTTTAAAAGACCTGAACGAAGAGCAGAAAAGGGCTGTTATACATAAAGAAGGACCAGCTCTGGTCCTGGCTGGTGCTGGTAGTGGAAAAACAAGGGTAATCACCTACAGGATAGGCTATCTCATTGATATTCTTGGAGAGAAGCCTTCCAGTATTCTTGCTGTCACTTTTACAAATAAGGCTGCCGATGAGATGAAAGAAAGAATCTACAAGCTGATTTCAACACCAATCAGGGGAATCTGGATGGGAACATTCCACTCAATGTGCGCTCGGATTCTCAGGGAATACTCCGAGAAGACACCTTATTCAAGAAATTTTGTAATCTACGACGCAAGGGATCAGAGAAATCTTTTAAAGAGGATCTTAAAGAGGTTGGATATTAGAGATAAAAAACTGAATGACCGTTACATCCAGAGGACAATATCAAATCTAAAAAACAGATTGATCGACGAATACGATTTCGAACCCCTCTCTCTAGAGCAGGAAAAAATCAAGGTTGTTTACCAGGAATATCAAAAAAGACTAAAAGAGAATAATGCAATGGATTTTGATGATCTCCTTTTCAATGTGGATCGCCTCCTTGGAGGAAATAGAAAGGTCAAGGAAGAATTAAATGAAAGATTTAAGCATAAACTTGTTGATGAATACCAGGATACAAACCATGCCCAGTATGAAATATTAAAAAAAATATCAAAAAAACATAAAGACCTTTTTGTTGTCGGGGACGATGACCAGTCAATATACGGATTCAGAGGAGCGGATATAAACAATATCCTTGACTTTGAAGATGATTTTCCTGACACTTCAGTTTATCGCCTGGAGAGGAATTACCGCTCAACTCAGAGGATCCTTCGGGCTGCTTCCTCTGTGGTAAAAAATAACTACCAGAGAAAGGGGAAAACGCTCTGGACAGAGAGAAGGAATGGAACGAAATTAACACTCTTTTCAACCCTCTCTGAAAACGGTGAGGCAAGAAAAATTCTTTATTTCCTTAAGAAGGAACTTAAAACACATAAAAAACAGAATATCCTTATTGCATACAGGACAAATGCTCAATCAAGGGCTATAGAGGATGCTCTCTTAGCAGAAAAAATCCCCTACACCATTGTTGGCGGTTTGAGGTTCTATCAGAGGAAGGAAATTAAAGACCTCCTCGCCTACATCAAATTCCTTGTCAACAAAAGAGACTCTATTTCTTTATGGAGGATTATAGATATACCGAGGAGAGGAATAGGAAGGTTAAGAAGGTCGAGAATTGAACAGACCGCCAGAGAAAAAGGAATAACCATATGGGAGGCAACTCAGAAACTTGGAAGGGATGATCCCAATCTTTCAAATTTCGTTGAGCTCATAAAATCTCTTGAGGGAATCTCCAAAGTAGATGAACTCATCAGAGCGATTATCGATAAAACCGGGTATATAGAACTTCTGAAGGAAGAGGATACAATAGAATCTGAGAGTAGGATTGAGAACATTTTTGAATTGGTATCCTCTGTAAAGGATTTCACTAAAAAGGAGGGTAAATATTCTCCAGAAGATTTTCTCACTGAGGTTAACCTCCGAACAGATATTGACGAGTGGACAAAATCTGATTCAGTGAACCTTATGACCCTTCATAATACAAAGGGCTTAGAATTCCCTGTTGTTTTTATAACAGGTCTTTCAGAAGATATACTCCCTCACTACAGAAGTCTTAAAGACGGTAATTTAGAGGAGGAGAGAAGGCTCTTCTATGTAGGAATCACGAGAGCAAAGGAAAAAGTTTATCTCTCATACTTCAAGAAGAGAGGTTCTGGATGGGGAGGAGAAAGAATGCTAATCCCTTCTCGCTTTCTTCAAGAACTACCTCCTGGAGATGTCCAGGATCTGGACGAACAATTAAAAAGAGATAAATTCGTTCAAGAAAAAAAAGAGAGGTTCCTAAATGAATGGGTTAAACATCCAATCTTTGGTCGAGGGAGAATTCTTGAAGTGATCAATGGAGACAAGTTTCTTATCTCTTTTGATGGAATAAAAAAGATAATTAAGAGGAGGTTTTTTGAATGAAGAGTATTGACATAAGACATCTCTCAAAACTTGCTAATATAGAACTGGATAAAAAGGAAGAAAAAAAACTGCAGAAGGATCTTGATGCAATAATTAAACATATCCAAAAAATCCACGAAGTGGATACAAAGGGCCTCCCTGAAACAATCCATCCAAATCTTACAAGTCTAATGCTAAGAAATGACAAAGTTGGCAAGTCTCTATCCAGAGACGTAGTCCTCTTAAATAAAGAAAATTCAAAGGATGGTTATTTCACAGTGGAGAGGCTAATCTATGATGACAATCAATGATTATCTAAAACTATTTGATGAGGGAAAACTAACCCCTGAAGAACTCCTTGAAAGTTGTTGTTCAAAAATAGATCCGGACCTGAATGCTTTTATTACAGTGACAAAAGAAAGAGCAAGAAACGCTATAGGTTCAGTAGACGGCAAAATCAGAGGTATACCTGTAGCGGTGAAAGACAACATCAATGTAAAAGGAGTCCCAACAACCTGCGGTTCAAAGATTCTTAAAGGTTTTATCCCTCCTTATTCTGCTACGGTTGTCGAGAGAATTGAAAAAGAAGGGGGTCTTTTAATAGGAAAGACAAATCTCGATGAGTTTGCAATGGGTTCTTCCACAGAAAATTCCCACTTTGGGTTAACAAAGAACCCCTTTGATCGGGAAAGGGTTCCCGGAGGTTCATCTGGTGGTTCGGCTGTTGCAGTGGCAACTGGCAGTGCAATTATTGCCCTAGGCTCCGACACAGGTGGCTCAGTTCGACAACCTGCTTCATTCTGTGGGCTCGTTGGTCTAAAACCAACCTATGGAAGAGTTTCTCGTTATGGGCTCGTTGCCTTTGCTTCATCCCTGGATCAGATAGGCATAATAGGACGGAATGCCATGGATGTTGGAATCCTTCTTGTGATTATAGCAGGGAAAGACCCTCTGGATTCAACTTCGGTTACGGTCGATGTCCAGGATTATACCGATCTGGATGGGTCCCTTGAAGGTATAAAGATTGGAATACCAGAAGAGTATTTCATTGATATTGATGAAGACGTCCTTGAGGCTGTGATAGAAATAAAGGAAATCTTACAAGATGTAGGTGTTTCTTTCCCCTCGGTTTCTCTCCCTACATCAGAGTTCGTCATCCCAACCTACCAGATAATTTCTTATGCAGAAGCATCTTCAAACCTTGCAAGATATGATGGAGTGAGATACGGTCTTTATCATTCAGGAGTTAATTTTTCTGATGAGATAAGAAAGACAAGAAATGATGGTTTTTTATCAGAGGTAAAGAGGAGAATACTGGTCGGGTCCTTTGTTCTATCTTCCCAGGCCATTGGTGAATATTACGAAAAGGCTTTAACCATAAGAAGCCTGATAAAAAAGGAATTCAAAGATGCTCTGGATAAAGTTGACTATCTCTTAACTCCAACAACACCCTCACCGGCTTTTAAAATCGGTGAAAGGTTTGATGACCCTCTAAAAGTCCATCTCTCTGATAGACTGACTGCGGGAGCAAACCTCGCAGGGATACCGGCAGTATCTGCCCCTGCTGGAATGAGTCGGAATAATCTTCCAATAGGTTATCAACTAATGGGCAGGCCTTTTGACGAGAAAGGTCTCCTTTCTATTGTTCATCAAGTTGAGAAAATAAAGCCTTTTGAGCTTCTTGGAGAGTGAAATGGAAGAATTTAAACCAAGAATGGGTATAGAAGTCCATGCTCAACTGGATACAACCACCAAGTTATTCTGCAGTTGTCCTGTAGCATTTGGCGAAGAGCCTAATACCAATGTATGCCCAATATGTCTTGGCCTTCCTGGTGTTCTTCCAGTTCTAAACAAAAGAGCTGTAGAACTTGCAATGAGGGTGGCTTTTGCATTGAATTGCCATCTCCATAAGGAATCAAGATTTGCAAGGAAGAATTACTTCTATCCCGACCTACCAAAGGGCTATCAAATAACACAGTTCAAATTTCCTCTCGCAACTTCTGGAAGTATTAAGGTGGACGAAAAGATAATCAGGATAAAAAGACTCCACCTTGAAGAAGAAGCGGCAAAATTAATCCATTTGGGAGATAAAACATTTGTTGATTACAACAGAGCAGGAGTCCCTCTCGTTGAAATTGTAACCGAACCTGATATAACATCAGCGGTTATGGCTGTGGATTACCTTAAAAAACTACAGAAAATCCTCCAGTTTACAGGAGCTTCTAATGCTGTAATGGCAAGGGGTGAGTTTAGATGTGAACCAAATATATCCGTAAGTTGTGAAAAAGGTAAACTTGGAACGAGAACCGAGATAAAGAATCTAAATTCCTTCAGAGCTGTAAAAAGAGCTCTGAAATACGAAATAAAAAGGCAGAAAAAAATCCTCCAGGAAGGAGGAACAATAAAACAGGAAACGATGCGCTTTGTAGAAAAGGCAGGTGTAACAAGGTCAACGAGATCAAAAGAAGAGGCCTCCGATTATAGATATTTCCCCGAGCCAGATCTTCCTCCTCTTTTAATCAAGGAAGAATGGATGGAAAAAGTTAAAAGGAGTATCCCTACCCTCCCGGAGGAGAGAAAGAAGAGATATATAGAGTTAGGTCTTAATGAGGAAGATGCTATAATAATTGCAAATTCAAAGAAGGCTTCCAACCTCTTTGATGAAACAATCCAACAGTTAGATGAACCTCTTGAGATAAGTAAGTGGATAATCAGGGAATTCAGAGCTCATAATGAACCGAATATCTCCCCCACGAGTCTTGCATCCCTTGTAAAGATGGTTATCCAAGGTTCCATCTCAAGGATTATAGGAAGTAAGGTCTTCTCTATGATGGTTCGAACTGGCAGGACTCCTGAGGAGATTGTTAAGGAAAAAAGCCTCTTAAAGATTTCGGATAAAGAGGCTCTTACTTCTGTCGTTAAGGAGGTCTTTGCTGAGAACCCCGAGGAATTCAAAGACTTTCAAAATGGTAAATCAAAGTTAATTAGATTCTTTATTGGGCGGGTAATGAAAAAGACAAAAGGGAGGGCTAACCCAAAGGAGGTTGGGAGAATAATTTCTGAATATGAGCAAAAACATTGAAATAAGACACGCTTCAGTCCACAATCTTAAAGGAATTGATGTTGAGATACCGAGGGATAAGTTAGTCATCATTACCGGTATCTCCGGTTCTGGTAAATCCTCCCTTGCATTTGACACAATCTATGCCGAGGGTCAGAGGCGATATATTGAATCTTTATCAGCTTATGCAAGGCAGTTTTTGGGGGTTATGGATAAACCCGAAGTCCAATCAATCACCAATTTATCCCCTACCATATCGATTGAGCAGAGAAAATTATCAAAAAATCCAAGGTCTACAGTGGCAACGGTAACTGAGATATATGATTACCTTCGAGTCCTTTTCGCCAGGGTTGGAACACCCTATTGCTACATGTGTGGAAGAAAGATTACCTCCCAGACGGTAGATGAAATTGTTGACCAGATACTCAAGTATCCATCCGATTCTCATCTTCTCATTCTTGCTCCTATTGCAAGAAGAAGGAAGGGAACTTTTGCTGATGACCTTAAGAATATTGGAGCAAAAGGATTTGTGAGAGTTGTTGTAGATGGTGAAATGATGGAAATCAAAGATGTTCCTTCCCTTGATAAGTATAAACCCCATAACATTGAAATCGTTGTAGACAGAATAAAGCCATCCAAGGAAATGAGTAGTAGAATAGCCGATTCAGTGGAAACCGCCTTAAAGGAAACAGAAGGCCTTCTTATCGTCAGAAATATTGATGAAGATTCTAACAGGATATTTTCGACGAAATTCGCCTGTCCTCACTGTGGTGTTAGTTATCCTGAGATTTCTCCTCGCTTCTTCTCTTTTAACTCTCCTTATGGAGCCTGTCCGCGTTGTCAGGGTATTGGAACAGAAATGGAGGTAGATCCAGAGAACATTATCCTCAACGAATCCTTCTCTATCCTTGAAGGAGCAATCTCTCCTGTTGGAGAACCAAGAGGCAGATTATACAGAGCTATCAAGAATATGGCTTACAATTATGAGGTGAACATCAACAAACCCTGGAAAAAATTAACCGAAGAAGAAAAGAATATAATCCTTTATGGCAGGGGGCTATGGGAAGGTATTATTCCATATCTCGACCGTCGCCATGAGGAAACCGATTCAGACTGGATAAGAAATGAGATAGAAAAATATATGGTAATTAAGCCCTGCCCTGAATGCAAAGGCTCAAGGCTAAGAAAAGAGGCCTTGAGCGTGAAGATTAGAAATAAAAATATTCATCAGGTTGTTCAGATGAATATTTCTGATGCTCGCTCTTTTATCGAAAAAATTAAGTTCTCTGATGAGAGGCAGAAGATTTCATCCCAACTTACTCGTGAAATTGGGCAGCGGCTCCATTTCCTTGAAGATGTGGGTGTAAATTACTTAACTCTTGATAGACCAACATTAACCCTTGCTGGAGGTGAGGCTCAGAGAGTTCACCTTGCCACCCAAATCGGTTCAGGTCTTGTGGGAATCATCTACATACTCGATGAACCCACAATAGGCCTTCATGAAAGAGATATCCTCCGTCTTATTCAGACTTTAAAGTCCCTTCGAGATATGGGTAACACGGTTATTACGGTGGAACATGACACAAAGAGTATTTTAAATGCAGACTGGGTTATAGACCTTGGCCCTGGTGCGGGTCTTGAAGGTGGTGAAGTTGTATTCACAGGAACTCCTGAAGAACTCAGACAAGATGGTTCCACCATTACTGCAAGATACCTTTCAGGCAAGGAGAAAATTCCCGTCCCTTCTACAAGAAGAAAGGGAAATGGAAAGACCGTCAAGATTGTAGGGGCTTCAGGCAATAACCTGAAAAGCATCAATGTTGTGATACCCCTTAACAGCTTTGTATGTATAACAGGAGTCTCAGGTTCAGGGAAGAGCACTCTCATAATTGATATTCTCTACCGAGCTCTTGCAAGGAAATTCTATGGATCAAGATACCTGCCTCTGGAGCATAAAGCAATTGAGGGGATTGAAAATATAGATAAGGTAATCAATATCGACCAGAGCCCAATTGGGAGAACACCAAGATCAAATCCTGCAACTTATACAGGAACTTTTACACCTATAAGAGACTTTTTTGCTGAACTACCAGGCTCACGCATAAGAGGTTTCAACAAAGGAAGGTTCTCCTTCAATGTTCCAGGGGGAAGATGCGAGGGTTGTAGAGGTCAGGGGAAGAAGAGGATAGAGATGCATTTTCTTTCTGATGTCTATATAACCTGTAAAGCCTGTAAGGGAACGAGGTATAAAAAAGAGACTCTTGAAGTGAAGTATAAGGGGAAGAATATTTCCGATGTTCTCGATCAAACAGTTGATGTGGCTGTTGACTTCTTTAACGAAATCCCTCAGGCCAAGAGGAAACTGAAATTATTACAGGATGTTGGTCTCGGTTATATAAAACTTGGACAACCTGCAACAACTCTTTCAGGAGGGGAAGCTCAGAGGATAAAACTTGCAAGGGAATTGTCAAAGGTTGCCACTGGGGACACCCTCTATCTCCTTGATGAGCCAACAACTGGCTTACATGCTTATGATATTAGACTCCTTCTTCGGGTTCTGAATTGCCTCGTTGATATGGGTAATACAGTGGTTGTAATTGAACACAACCTTGATGTTGTCAAATGCGCAGATTGGATAATCGATCTCGGTCCAGAAGGCGGAGAAGAAGGTGGTGAGATTATAGCCGAAGGAACTCCTGAGGAGATTGCAACTATGAAAAAATCCTATACCGGGAAATTCTTAAAAGAGGTCCTTTCAAAATAAACTAAAAAATACAGGTTAAATTCCTGAATTTTAAAGATTATTGCAGACCTTGACGAAAGATTTAAATAGAATATTTTAAAAGAATGGATATTAAAGAACTTACACTTCTAAAAAAGGGAAGTTTTGCAGATATCTACGAAAAGGATGGGGTTGTATACAAGATAGGAAAACCCTCAGAAAAAGAGATACTAAGCGGTCAATTTGAACTTCTCTCTGAAATCAATAATCCTCATTTCGTCACAGTCTATAAGTGGTTTGAAGATGAGGATCTTTGCGGATTTACAATGGAAAAGATTAACAACCCCACAATTGATAAGATTCCCGAAATTCATCCAGAAGAGAAAAAAGAATTCGATAGATTGAAAAAAATCCTTAATTCTATCCTCAACGCTCTTTTTGTCTTGCATTCTCAAGGAATAATGGATGGGGATTTAAAACCGTCGCATATTTTTGTTACAGAGGGTAATAATGTAAAAATAATCGATCCTGGCTATGACCCTTCNATAATTACTCCCATTTATGCATCTCCAGAGGCAATTGTGGGAGACCCTGGCCTTTATTCGGATATTTATTCTCTCGGTATNATCCTCTATGAA
>NGFL01000053.1:87517-90214 GCA_002215665.1 candidate division TA06 bacterium JGI_Cruoil_03_38_101
AGAAAAAGCCTTCAAAGGGAATCTNTCAGAGATAATTGAAGACAAATTCAAAAAAGATTTATCACCACCAAAAACAAAAAATAAAAATATCCCTGAAGAATTGAATCTGCTGGTCCAGAGAATGACAGCAAAGAGTATTGAGAATCGCCTTCTTTCAGTGAATGATGTTAAAAGGGAGCTGGAAATTGGAATGCCAGCAGAAGAGAAGGAACATTTTCTTATTCCGGTGTTCGCAGGTAGGAAGAAAGAACTCGAAAAATTTGACGATATCTTATCCAAACTTCCAGAATCTCATCTTCTCTGGATAGTTGGAGAAGAGGGCATGGGGAAAACTGAAATTTTAAAGCAGTTTAAGATAAAGAGCCTCATAAAGGGCTTAGAGGTAAGGGAAATCTCTCCTGATGAACTCTATCGTTTCTTTACAGGAAAGAATTTTTCTGAAAAGTCCCTTATCCTTATACTCGATAACATTTCATCGATTGAAGACATTTCTGGAATCCTAAAAGAGAATGCAAGAACAATCCGTTTTCATCCTCTTATTATCCTGATAACTTCTGAATATAAACCGAAAGAAATTGAGGAAATCTCTGACATTACGAGCATCATAACCCTTCCCTTGTTAGATATGGAAGAAATAGGATACATTCTCGATAAGAATTTTATAAACCTTAATGAAAGGAAAGAACTCATTTTATTTATTAAAGAAAGGTCAAACGGAATTCCAACCTTTGTAAATCAGATTTTATCACTTTTAATCAAAGAAAAAGCGATTGAAAAAAGAGGAGAAAGCTGGATTTTCAACAAAGTTACCTCAAATTCTCTAACTATCCCCAAAAGTATAGAGGATTATCTAACCTATAAGATTAAAAATCTTTCAATAAGTGAAAGAAAATTACTTAAATTCTTATCTATATTCCCTGGCAGGATTCCCCTGAATATTCTTTCTACCCAAAAAATAAAAAATCCATTCGCTTTGATCCAAATCCTCATAACAAAAAAATTCCTGAGGAGAGATGGAAGAGGGGTTTATTTCAACGATAGGTGGACAAGGGATTTCTTCTATAAGTCTTTAGATTTTGAAGGAAAGGAAGAGATTTACAATGAAATTAAAAAAGAAGGAATAGAAGAACCAGAGGTTCTCTATCCTCTTCAGATTGATCTTGGAATGAAGAACAAAGCAATTCGCTCACTCTTAGAGGTTGGGAAGAAGAAAATAAAAGGGAAAGATTATCCATCTGCAATTAATCTATTGAAGAAATCTCTTTCCCTGAAAGAAAATAAGATAACAAAAATGGTTCTTTCAAGGCTCTATGAACTAACAGGAGAGTTTGATAGGGCAATGAATTTGTATAAAGAACTTCTAAAGAAAGAACCTGATAATCCATATTTCCTGTTAAAACTCGGGTCAAATGAGCGGGTATTGGGAGAAATTCAAAAATCTTTACAACACCTAAAAAAAGCGATTGACAAATCCAAAAAAAGCCTTCAGCAAAGAGCAATTTATGAGTTAGGTTTTCTCTATCTTGAAGAGGGAAAACTTAACGAAGCTTCCAGTCTTCTCTCTGAATTTAAAGGAAAACTCACCCCCCGCTTAAAATATCTCTCTGCCCACCTTTTCTACCTTCAAGGGGAAATCGATAAAGTGATAAAGTTATCAGAAAAAGCCCTGGAGGAAAATCTATCTCTTCCATTAAAAAGAGCGTTCTTAAATTTTTTAGGTCTTTCAAAACAGAAAAATGAAGAGTATCCAGAAAGTATTAAGTATTTTGATGAGTGCTTAAAAATTGACAGAAGAGAAAAAAATCTTTACAATGAAGGAATACACCTCTTGAACAAAGGATTTTCCCTTCTCCAGATAGATCAATCAAAAGAGGCTTTAGAAAATCTTGAAACTGCTCTTTCTATATCCAAGAATGGAAGAATGAGAAAAATGGAAGAGAGGATTCTATGGACTCTCTCTATTTTATACCTCCGATTGGGTTACTGGGAAAAATTAGAGGAGAGGATAAATGAATTTAAGAAGAGGTATGGAGAGTTTGGCTCTCTATTAAAAGAAAAATTAATCTATAGCAGGATCTATATTGGTGACCTATTTGGAGCAGAAAAGTTAATAGGAGAATTAAAAGAGAAAGGAAAGGATGTGAAAGAGGCAGAGGGTATCCTTGCCTCATTTAAAGAAGAATGGGAAAAGGCTGAAGAAATATTTAAGGCTCTTTTGAAAAAGGAAAAAGGAGACTTAAGGAGGAAAAGAGAAATTTCATGGAGACTGGCTGAGGTTCTCTATTATCAGGGCAAAGGGGATGAGGCGATTACTATAATCCAACCCTCCATCAATAAACTAAATTCAATAAAATCAAAATTTGAAAAAGCTCAACTTCTATCTACCTGGGGTATCATAAATAAGGATATTTCCTCCCTTAATAAGAGTTTAAAATTATTTTCAGAACTAGGTTATTCTTTTTGTTCTGGTAGAGTTATTCTTAAAAAGGGAGAAGTTTATATAAAAAATAAGGAATTCCAGACAGCTGTTGGTGAATTAAAGAAGGCGGAAGATTTATTCTCAAAACTAAATTCAGGGATTTTCTTATTAAGGACAAGGAAAATCCTTGCAGAATGCGCAAAAAATATAGCTGAAATAAGGAGCTATCCAGGGACTTACGATGAAATAAGTAAGTTACTCTCATCAATTGATTCAGA
>NGFL01000023.1:0-794 GCA_002215665.1 candidate division TA06 bacterium JGI_Cruoil_03_38_101
CATTGACTCCTTTGGACTTGGTAATAAACTGTTCAATATATCTAAATGTAACTCCATATCTTTGCCCAATTTCTATCTCAGAAGTCCCCCTGGCTTTTTCTGCTAAAATAGCTTCTTGAAGCTCTTTCTCATTTTTAAAATTTAACTTTCCCTTAGCCATTTATCCTCTTTTTCATTAAGACTATGTTTCAGTTATCAGTCTCTGTGTTTGCGCACCAGGCAAAAAGCCACCTGACTTATCTTCAAATACTTCGTATATCATCCAGCTTCGGAAGTTTATACTTGTTACTTTCTTATCTATCCCTCTAAATGAAATTTTCTTCTTACTCACTTTATTAGTATTCATTTTCGTATCACTTTTTTAGTCTTAAACTATATCTAAATTGATAATTAATTATAATAACCTCTCTTGCTTTGTCAAGGGATTGATATCTTTGGGGTTTTTGAATAAATAGGGTTGACAATCAACTCAAAATTTGTCACTGTTTTTAGAAATAAAATCTTCAAATTTAGGAAAGGAGGCTCTATGATTCAGAAAGATATTGAAGACCAATTAGTGGAAGGGATAAGACAAGCGGAAACGAAATTACCAGATGATGTAATATCTGCCCTGAGGAAGGCAAAAGAAGTCGAAGAAGGCCTTGCAAAGCTTCAAATTGAAGCAATTCTTGAAAATGTAGATATTGCAAAAAATACAAAAACTCCAATGTGCCAGGATACTGGCATCCAGACATTCTACATTAAGGTAGGAGANAAATTCCCTTATCTTGGAGAATTGAAAGATATTATTACTA
>NGFL01000023.1:807-64956 GCA_002215665.1 candidate division TA06 bacterium JGI_Cruoil_03_38_101
AGCAACAATGGAGGTTCCACTCCGAGCTAATACTGTGGATCCTTTTACCTACGGAAACCCCGGTAACAATATAGGTAGATATATTCCCTTATTTACCTGGGATATTGAAAAGGGTGAGGAATGCACAATTTATATTATCCCTAAAGGTGGGGGTTCTGAAAACATGTGCGCTCTCAATATGATGATACCAGGGAAGGGAATAAAAGGTTTTAAACGCTTTGTAGTGGACCACATAATAAGTTGCGAGGGGAAGCCCTGCCCACCAACTATTGTCGGAGTTGGCATTGGAGGAGGAGCAGAACTTTCCTTAAAACTTGGCAAAAAAGCTCTCCTCCGTGATGTTGGAGAAAGGCATCCAGAATCTCGTATTGCAAAACTGGAAGAAGAGTTGATTGAGTTGATCAATGAATCCGGTGTTGGACCAATGGGTATTGGAGGAAAGACAACCGTTCTTGATATTCATATAGATTATGCTTATAGACACCCTGCTTCCTTTCCAATCGGGGTTGTCGTCCAGTGCTGGGCTGATAGGCGAAGTAAAGTTAAGATAAATAAAGACGGTTTAGTGGAGGTAATTTAAATGGCAACTTTAAAATTAAATACGCCTTTTAAAAGGGAGGTTATCCAGAATATAAAAGTCAGGGATATAATTTACATTACAGGAAAGATGTTTACAGCAAGGGACGAGGGTCATAAAAAAATGCTTAAACTTCACAAAGAAGGTAAGAAAATACCTTTTAATCCAGAGGACATGGCTCTCTACCACTGTGGGCCTTTGGTTAAAAAAGAGAATGACGAATGGAAGATATTATCCGCAGGGCCAACTACTTCGATAAGAATGGAAATCTTTGAAGATGAATTCTTGGGAGCTTTTCAAACGAGAATAATCATCGGAAAAGGTGGAATGGGAGAAAAAACACTCAAGATTTTAGAGAAAGTCGGTGCAGTTTATACCCATTATACAGGAGGTGCTGGTGCTCTTGCGGCAAAAGCAATAAAAAAAGTTGATAATGTTTTCTTTCTTGATGAACTCGGAACTCCAGAAGCTGTCTGGTTACTTGACGTTGAGAATTTTGGCCCCCTTATCGTAACAATGGATGCAAATGGAAATAGCCTTTATAATGATCTAGCGAAAGAGGTTCAAAAGAACCTCGAAAGAATACATAAGAAGATAGAAAATAAAAAAGAGGTGGGAGAAAATGGCTAAAGAAAAAAATCCAAGTATAAAAGATTTGAAATTGAAAACTGAAATTCCGAAAAAGAAGGCTCCAATATGGCACGAATTTTATCAAGGTAAGTATGAGGGCTCTCTAAAATGTGGAGTGACCAGTTTTGAAGACTTCAGTATCTGGTATACACCAGGAGTGGCTGAACCCTGCCGAAGGATTGCTAATGAACCTTCTCTTGTTTTTAAATATACAAATAAGTGGAACAATGTAGCGGTAATTTCTGATGGCACAAGAGTGCTGGGCTTAGGAGATATAGGACCAGAAGCAAGCCTTCCCGTGATAGAAGGTAAAGCTGTTTTATTCAAATATCTCGGAGGAGTCAGTGCTTTTCCCATTACCCTTGATACAAAAGATCCTGACGAAATTATTGAAACTTGCCTTAGAATCCAGCCTGCTTTTGGAGGAATAAATTTAGAGGATATTGCACAGCCAAAGTGTTTTTACATTCTGGATGAATTACGCAAGAAAGCAGATATACCTGTTTGGCACGATGACCAGCAGGGAACGGCATCTGTAGTAATGGCTGGAGTAATAAATGCATTAAAAGTCGTTGGAAAGAATCTTGATGATGTTATAATTACTCAACTTGGAATTGGAAG
Organism: candidate division TA06 bacterium JGI_Cruoil_03_38_101; assembly: GCA_002215665.1. GTDB lineage: Bacteria > Hydrothermota > UBA3072 > UBA3072 > UBA3072 > UBA3072. Next base: position 2,636 of record NGFL01000023.1, read on the forward strand.
TGCAGGGACAGCCGTTATTAGAGTCCTCATTAAAGCAGGAGTGCCTGCAGGGAATATAAGGGTTGTTGATATAGTTCGTGGTAACCCAACTATTCTTACAAGTGATATGGATCTTGAAAAACTCTTTCCTTATCGTGGAGAGTTGTTGAGCAAAACAAATGCAAATATGATTAAAGGAAGCACAAAAGAGTCATTAAAAGATGCAGATGTTATGATTTCGTTTACGACTCCAGGACCTGGAGTGATAAAGCCTGAATGGATATCCAAAATGGCAAAAGACTCTATAGTATTCCCATGTGCAAATCCTATCCCTGAAATATGGCCATGGGAAGCAAAGAAAGCAGGTGCAAAGATTGTTGGAACAGGTCGTTCTGATTTTGAGAATCAGGTCAATAATTCCCTTGGCTTTCCTGGAATTTTTAGAGGAACTCTTGATGTCAATGCAACCACGATTACTGATGAGATGGCTATTGCTGCGGCCTATGCTATAGCAAAGACAGCCGAAGAAAAGGGTCTCCGCGAAGACTATATAGTCCCCTCTATGGACGAATGGGAATTGTTTATAAATGAAGCAGTTGCAGTTGGAATGAAAGCGATAGATCAGGGTATTGCAAGAGCTCCTAAAAGTGAAGATGAACTTCGGGAAAGAGCAAAGAAGTTGATTGGTGAATCAAGGAGGCAAACTGAAATATTGATGAATAAGGGCTGGATCAAAAAACCTCCAGAAGTAAAAATTAATTAGTATAAGGCTTTAGGCCCACGAAAATTCACTGTGAAATGCTTCTGGTAAATCAGATTTTCTGGACAATCTCTTTATCCACTCCATAACTTCTCAGGAATTCAACTCTTTCCTTTTTCATTCTCCTTACCCACTCTTTATATTCATCAATCCTTCCATTTTTTTCATAGAATAATCTTGGGTTGAGGATTTCAGCAGGAACTTTTTCTATTAGTTCCTTATTGTCAGGGTGGTCAACATCCACAATCTCATAGCCGAAATCAGGGTCCTTTTTCCATTTAATCTTCCTTGTAAGCATTGCCTCAAGCATTGCAGAAGAATGTTTGATTTTCACTTTCAGGGCTCTCCCCTCTTCTTTATCCCGGGCAGTTCCACCTACATAGCCGGTATTCATTAACCAGGTGTCAAGATCTGGCATTGTCCTCAGCAATTCAGTAAAGCGTTTTGCCTGCAATGCCGACTTCCTCGGGAAGAAAGGTTGTGTAAATGGAGATCTCGTTTTCCCCCTCTCCTTACCCGCTGCTGATGTCTTTGATGTCTCTCCCAGCATAAAGTATGCTGCAGCTTGTTCAGGGGTTGGGAAATGGACAATACCAGGTGTTGCGGCATCTTTCCCTTCATCACGGTTGAGTACACCAATAGATCTCACCAATGGTATGTCATGAAGATCTACCGCATTCCCAATTTCTTTAAGGGGAATGATAGAACGACCGTTCTTCGTCCAGACAAGGAAATCCCATCCGTCTTCTGGAACTCCGTTCTCATCGATCTTCTTCTCAGCTTTTACCTCTCCATTTATATAAGCATCAATGTTCTCTTCCTTTTCACCAAGGAGGATGAAAGTATCTTTCCACCTCTTCACCTCTTCTGGGGNGAGAATTTCCTTTGCAAAATCAAGGGTTCCGTCTTCATTCAGGTANACATTTTCAAGCCAGGTTGTTGGGGATATTGTTCCGTTGTATATCGTTGGTTCGCTTTCTCTCNTCAGACCGAAAGTTTTCGCAAAACATCCATTTTCTGTTACTGAAATTTCTTCNGAAGGCCAGAGGCTTATCATATCATCCTGAATCGGTCTTGTCAATTCTCCCTGTTTGCTAAAGGTTGTTGTTGTTTTGCCTGTTCCAGAAAGCCCCATAACGCCCATTGCAGTTCTCTTCCCATGGATTACAACCTCCTTGGCTCCGGCATGAAGAACAAGACCCCCTTTTTGATATATATATTCGTTAAGCATTCGAAGGGCTCCTTTCTTACTCTCTCCAAAATAGTCGGAGTTAAGGACATAAGTTTGGTAGTTATCTAAATCCACCAGAATTGCTATCTCTTCAGGCATTCCCTCTGCTGGACAGTCTGGAGTCATTATCAATCTAAAAGTTGGCTGAAAGGGGGTTTTTAATTGCTCTTTTGATTCAACCATCTCTCTTGGAAAACTCAAAACCTGTTGCATTGCAGCCAGGTTTGCAGCATCAAGAGTGTATATCCATTGCATTGCAACTGCTCTCTCTGGATGCATTCCAATGTATCTATTGATAACTATGAGTTTACCTTTTTCTTTTATATATTCAGCCTGATTCTTAATTTGTCTATTTGCCTTCTCTCTATCTATTACTTTATGGGAATACTCATCTCTTTTATTTTCGTCTGCGATCACATAGGTCCTTTCAGCTTTCCTTGCTTTCCTTTTTGTTATTCGAAGTAAACTACCATAGGCTGTCTCAAAGATCGCAGGGACTTCTTTCTTCGAAATCTCCCTGAGTTCTTCCTGGGTAGGATCCGTTAGTATATCGACATCAGGAAAAATTTCTTCTATAGGTGCAATCATTCTTACCTCCTTCTTTTCAAAAATTTTATTCTTTTTATCCATATTTTTACGCTTTTTGATAATTCATTTATATATTCTCTCTCATTAATGTCAAGTTGTTTTTACTATTACTTCCTATGAGAAGTCAAAAAATATTAATTTTTCATATTCCCTTTTAAACTTTGAGCCCATCCCAGTAAAACCCTTGACAAATCAAAAAAAAGCTGATATATTCATCAAAAGATTAAATAATCCTCAAGTTGAGTATAAAGATAAGGGGGTATGATGGACAGAAGAGAATTTATTAAGAGTTGCTTTTCATTAGCTGCAATTGCTGGTCTAACTTCTTTTACAAAAAGTAAGCCTCTTCTTGGAGCTCAAAGTGAACCGGAGAAATCAAAAATGCCTGATCTTGTAGCAGTAAGGAATGGAGAACCCGGACAGATGTTTGATTCTGCGATAAAAGCCCTTGGTGGAATGAAAAATTTTGTCAAGAAAGGTCAGACAGTTGTCGTAAAACCAAATATCGCATGGAATTCTGAACCCGAAGGCGGAGGAAATACAAATCCCCAACTTGTATCTCGCGTAATAGAGCACTGTATTAATGCCGGTGCAAAAAAAGTATATGTTTTTGACCACCCCTGCGATAACTGGAAAACAACTTACAAGGTGAGCGGAATTGAGAGAGCGGCAAAGGATGCAGGTGCAGTAGTGGTTCCAGCACATAAGGAGTCTTATTTTGAAGAGGTAAGAGTTCCTGGAGCCCATACTCTTAAGAAAGTTAAAGTCCACGAACTTATACTCGACTCAGATGTTCTTATAAATATTCCAATATTGAAGGACCATGACAGCACCAGGATGACCTGTGCGATGAAAAATCTTATGGGCGTTGTATGGGATAGACGTTTCTATCACAGAAATGATCTACATGGATGTATTACTGAGTTTTGTCTGTACAGAAAACCCGACCTTAATATAGTGGATGCTTATTATGTAATGCTCAGGAATGGCCCTAACTCACGTTCAAAAGAGGATGTAACAAAAAAGAGGATGCAACTTGTATCCACGGATATATTGGCTGTCGACATAGCCTCTTCAAAGATATTAGGAAGAGAACCCGAGAATATAAAATATATAACTTACGGTAAGGAAAGGGGGTTAGGAGTTACAGACCTTAATAAATTGAATATCAAGAAGATTACTTTCTAAATGTCATGGAGAAAATATAGGGTTCTTAGACTTTTCATCGAAATTTTTGTTTTCTTTTTAATTTTTCTCTCTTTCTTTAAATTTTTCCCCGGATTTTTTAAAAATATCCCTGGCAGGATCCAGATAATCCCTTTAATGATCTCTATATCCGGGGAAAGAGCTATACTATCTATATTTATTCTCATAGGTTTTTTAATTCTTACAATAGTATTTGGAAGGGTTTACTGTTCATTTCTATGCCCTCTTGGATTTAGCCAGGATGTTTTGATTAGATTCTGGAAGAAGACAAGAAAAAAAAGAAGATTCAAATACAATCCATCCTTTAAAAAATTAAGATTACTCGTACTTGTTTTAGTAATCCTGAGCTTAATTTCTGGTAGTTTTTATTTCGTAGAATCGCTTGACCCTTTTAGTCTCTTTGGAAAAGGAGTAACTTATATTTTTAAACCCCTCCTGGTTCTCATTAACAATTCAGCAGACTTGCTTCTCAGGAAACTTGATATTTATTCTCTCTCAGAAATGGATTATCCGAAAATCCATTTCATGAATCTCATCCCTTTTATATTGATTTTAGGGTTGATTTTTCTTTTTACGATGGAGAAAGGCAGGCTTTATTGCAATACGGTTTGTCCTTTAGGAACCTTTTTAGGTCTTTTCTCCAACCGTTCAGTATTCAGAATAAATATAGATAACAATAGTTGCACTTCCTGTGGTCTGTGTGAAGCCGTGTGCAAAGCGGGTTGCATTGATTCTAAAAATAAAAGAGTGGATGAATCCTCCTGTATTAGATGCTTTAACTGTCTATCGGTTTGCCCTACCAATGCCATAAATTATGTCCCATTTCCATGGATAGAAAAAAGGAATGCAAGAATTGAAAAGAAAAAAGGAATTTCAAGAAGAAGATTTATTTCATATTTAGCAAGTCTAATTGGTTTTACAGGTCTTAACTTCTTTTTTAGGAGAAACAATTATCTCGACTCCGAAATTCCTCCAACTCCTCCGGGGTCCAGAAGTCTGGATAGATATTTGCAAAAATGCACAGCTTGTTACCGTTGCGTTAATAACTGTCCAACAAATGTCCTCCAGCCTTCTTTATTTCAATATGGCATAAAAGGAGCTTTTCTTCCATGTATGGATTTCAAGAGCGGCTTCTGTGAATACGAATGCAATATATGCTCCACAGTATGCCCGACTGATGCTCTCATACCCCTTACGATAGATGAAAAAAAAGAGGTTCAGATTGGAGAATCCTACTTAAGAAAGGATCTATGTGTTGTATACTCACAAAATTCTGATTGCGGTGCCTGTGCTGAGATTTGTCCCACTAAGGCAGTTCATATGGTCCCATATAAAGCCTTGTTAGTAGCCCCGGAGATTGATAGTTCATTATGTGTGGGTTGTGGTGCTTGTGAAAATGTCTGTCCAACTGAACCCCGGAAAGCCATAATAGTTAAAGCCAACATTGTCCATAAAAAAGCCGAAAAGAGTGTTCCCACTATCCCTGAAGAAAAGAAAAAGGAAATAGAAGGTTTTCCATTTTAAAAACATTTGTTATCAAAGAGATTAAATTATTTTTTTCTTCATCTTTTCCCTTAAACACATAAAAAAATTGACAAATTTCGACCAAAACTTGACAAATAAAAAAAGGATAATATATTCATTGAGAAATGGAAGGATTCTCAAGTTGAGATAAAATAACTGATTTTAAGGTGATAATTTTGGAATCATTAACAAAATTTGTAGGAAAAGATCAAAAGGTCGCTCGTTTAAAAAAGATTCTTGAAGAATGTGGTTCTGTTCTCGTTTCTTTCTCAGGCGGTGTGGANAGTAGTTTTCTTTTGAAGGCAGCTAAAGACTTTTTAGGGGTTGAAAATGTTCTTGCGGTAATNGCTGACTCAGTCATATATCCGAAATATGAACTCAGGGAAGCAGAAAAACTTGCAAAAAAACTTGGGGTAAAATGGAAAGTTATAAAATCCTCGGTGATTTCAAACAAAAATTTTATAAGCAACCCTCCCAACAGGTGCTATTTTTGCAAAAAAGCACTCTTTAAAGAGCTTAAGAGAATTTCAAAAGAGGAAGGCTTGAATGAGGTAATAGACGGAACGAACAGGGAAGATATAGAAGGATACAGACCAGGTCTTAAAGCCGCAGGGGAACTTGGAATCAAAAGTCCTCTTAATGAAGCCGGGATGAAGAAGAAGGATATCCGAAAATTCAGCAGGAAAATCGGCCTGGAAACCTGGAATAAACTTTCTTTCGCCTGCCTTGCGTCCAGGTTCCCCTATGGAATTGAAATAACAAGGGATAGACTCAGAAGGGTCGAAAAGGCTGAAAGAATTTTAATTAGTATGGGATTTAATCAACTTCGAGTCCGTCATCATGTAGATATTGCTCGAATAGAAGTGCCAGAACAAGAATTTTTGAAGATTTTGAAGAAAAGAGAGGAAATAATTCAAAATTTTAAGGAGCTGGGCTACAATTACATTACACTTGATATTGAAGGGTACAGGAGTGGAAGTCTAAACGAAGTTCTTGGAAGGAAAAATGGATACTGAAATACTTAAAGAATTACTGAAAGAAGTTGTAGATGGCAAAAAAACCATCGAGAAAGCTCTGGATGTTTTAAAGGATTTACCCTTTAAAGACCTTGGTTTTGCAAAGATTGATACTCACAGAGAATTAAGGATGGGTGCTCCTGAAGCTATTTACTGTGAAGGCAAAACGCCCAATCAGATACTAAAGATTATCAAGGAAATGAAGCCAACTTCTAATATTTTAGCCACAAGGGTCCAAAAAAATGTAATCCAAAAAATCAAAGATATTTATCCCGAGGCAAAAATCTATCCAGATTCCAACCTTGTTTTTATAGGAGATTTCCCAAAAGAAACCATTGGCAAAGTGGCTATAATCACTGCTGGAACATCAGATATACCTGTTGGGAGAGAGTGTGAAGTAACTGCGCGATCTATGGGAGTTGAAGTGGAAACGGTCTTTGATGTGGGCGTTTCGGGCCTTCATCGGATATTAAGCATAAGGGAAACAATTGTAGATGCCGATATACTTGTAATCATTGCAGGTATGGAAGGCGCTCTTCCAAGTGTAGTTGCTGGGCTAACCGATGTTCCCATAATAGCTGTCCCTACTTCTATAGGTTATGGTTCGAGTTTTAAAGGCATTACACCCCTTTTAACCATGTTGAATTCCTGTGCCCCTGGAATCGCTGTAATGAATATAGATGATGGCTATGGTGCTGGTTATTTTGCAGCCGCTACTATAAAGAAAATATTGGGCAGAGAAAGGAAAGGAAAGAACCTGTGAGTGAGAAGATTTTATATCTCGATTGTTCCTCTGGAATAAGTGGGGATATGTTTCTCGCTGCTCTTCTTGATGCTGGGCTTAATCAGAAAAAATTGGTTGAAAAAATCTCTAAAGTTCTACCCAAAAATATCAGGATAATGGTCAGGAGAGAGAAAAGAAGAGGCTTTACTGGTAAACGATTCCAAATAGAGAATGTGGATGATAAAATAGAAAGAGGTCTGAAAGGTATAAAAAAATTACTAAAAGATTCCGGACTATCCAAGGAAATTACAAGAAAAAGTCTGGAAATGTTTGATGAACTTGCAGAAATTGAAGCACAAATCCATGGAATAAAAAAAGAAAATGTTCACTTCCATGAATTAGGGGCTATAGATTCTATAGCCGATATTGTTGGTGCAGTAGCTGGAGTAAAGTTGCTTGGAATTGAAAAGACTTATTCCTCAAAGGTAAATATAGGCTCAGGTACAACTGAAATAAAGCATGGAAGAGTTCCTCTTCCCGTTCCTGCAACCACTGAATTGCTAAAGAGATGTGGGGCTCCTATTTACTCAACTGGTATGGAAACCGAACTTGTCACTCCGACAGGCGCATTAATACTAAAACATTTCGTAGACTCATTTGAAATTCCTGAAATGAGGATACTTGCAATAGGAAGAGGTTTTGGTGCTAAAGAATTTAAAAAAAGTCACAACTTCCTTCGTGTCTTAATAGGAACTACCCAAAAAGAATGGAGTGAAGAAGAGGTTCTGCTTGAGACAAATATTGATAATATGAATCCTGAGTTTTACCCAACTATTGAGGAAAAACTCTTAAGCGCTGGAGCTCTGGACTTCTATAAAACGCCTATTCAGATGAAAAAAGGGCGACCAGGGATAAAAATTTCAATAATATGCACTCGGAAAGACATAGACAAACTTTCAGAAATCCTTTTTAGAGAAACCACAACCCTTGGAATTCGTATCCAAAAAATACTGAGGAGAAAACTTGAAAGGAAAATCAGAAAAGTCAAAACCGAGTTCGGCGAGGTTGAAGTGAAAATGGCCTACTTAAATGGGGAACTTGTGAATTTTTCTCCTGAATATGAATCATGCAAAAGATTAGCAGAAAAAACTGGCATCCCTTTAAAAATGGTTTACGAAAAAGCAAAGGAATCTTTTATTCTTCAAACCAGCAGTTAACTCCAATTTAAATGGTATTTTTATTGATTTTTGGGATTTCAGTAAAAAATAAATGCACCTTGCGAAAAAGATTCATTCTCTTTATTTTTTATTATGCTTGCACATTTTAATTTGCAGTCAGACTTCAAACCTACAGGGGATCAACCCGAGGCAATAGAAAAGTTAGTTAAAGGATTTCAAGAAGGAAGAAAGCACCAGACCCTTCTTGGAGTAACAGGTTCTGGAAAAACTTTCACTATGGCAAATGTTATTCAGAAAGTGGGCCTGCCAACCCTTGTACTTTCCCATAATAAGACTCTCGCTGCTCAGTTATATGGGGAGTTCAAACAGTTCTTTCCTGATAATGCTGTGGAGTATTTTGTAAGTTATTACGACTATTACCAACCAGAAGCCTATGTTCCTGAGACCGATACTTATATCGAAAAGGATGCTTCAATAAACGAAGAGATTGATAGACTCAGGATGAGAGCCACAACTTCACTCCTTGAAAGAAGNGATGTAATTGTTGTGGCGTCAGTATCCTGCATCTATGGTCTCGGCTCGCCTTCTGATTTCTCAAAGCAGGCTATCAAAATCAGCAAAGGGATGGAAATATCCAGGGATGAATTGCTTAAGGCTCTTGTAAATGACCAGTATAAAAGAAATGATATAGAGTTTGAACAGGGTAATTTTCGAGTAAAGGGTGATGTGATTGATATTTTCCCTTCCTATGAATTTGAAGGGATTCGAGTCGAGTTCTTTGGAGATGAAATTGATGAAATATACTCAATAGATCCCATCAGCGCAAAAAAAATATGGGAATTCCCAGAAGTCTATATCTATCCAGCCCATCATTTCGTCCTTCCACAGGATAGAATTGAATATGCAATCCAAATGATCCAGCGGGAATTAGAGGAGAGGGTTCAATATTTTCTTGAAAGAGAGAAATACCTTGAGGCTCAAAGGATTGAAAGCAGAACTAAATACGATATAGAATTCCTCCGAGAGGTTGGCTATTGCTCCGGCATTGAGAATTATTCTCGCTATCTCTCAATGAGAAAAGAAGGGGAGCCTCCTTACACTCTCATTGATTACTTTCCCGATGAATTTCTAACCATTGTGGATGAATCCCATAGATCAATTCCCCAGGTAAGAGGAATGTACCATGGAGATCGTTCAAGAAAGGAGACCCTTGTCCAATACGGGTTTAGACTTCCATCTGCCCTCGATAATAGACCTTTAAACTTCAAGGAATTTCTTGAAAAAATCGACAATGTAACCTATGTCTCTGCAACACCTGGAGAATGGGAGATAGAGAAATCAGGCGGGAGAGTTGTTGAGCAACTAATAAGACCAACCGGAATCGTTGATTCTCCTGTAGAGATTTGCCCAACTCATAATCAAATAGACAATCTCATCGAAGAGATAAGAGAACAGGTTGAGAAAGATCAACGCGTTCTTGTCACAACTCTTACTAAAAAGATGGCTGAAGAGCTTACTGAATATTTAATTGATGTTGGGTTGAATGTCAGATACATTCACTCTGAGGTGGACTCTATAGATAGAATGGACCTTTTGAGAGGGTTTCGATTGGGTGATTTTGATGTCCTTGTTGGGATAAATCTACTCCGAGAGGGTCTGGATTTACCCGAGGTCTCTGTTGTTGCAATTCTCGATGCTGATAAAGCGGGTTTTTTGAGATCGGAAATTTCTATCATCCAGACGGCTGGAAGGGCTGCAAGGAATATTAAGGGCAAGGTTATTCTCTATGCGGATTATGAAACAGAGGCAATAAAGAAAGCGCTAAAAGAAATTGAAAGAAGAAGAAAGATTCAGTTAGAATACAACAAAAAACATAACATAACACCAAAAAGTATTAAAAAATCCAGAGAGCAAATCTTAAAGACCACCGCTGTAGCCGGGTCAAAGGAAAAGGAAAAAGAACTCAAGCTTCAGTTTAACATCCCGGAAGAGTTCTCTTCAGAGATGGAAAGAATAGAAGCAGTTGAAAAACTTACCAAAAAAATGAAAGAGAGCGCAGAAAGATTAGAGTTTGAGAAAGCAGCTAAACTGAGGGATGAAATAGGGAGGATAATGCGTGAACAAATTAAAGAAAGAAAGGGTTCTCCCTTTAATAAGAAGAGCATTAAAGGAAGACATTGGTAGGGGTGACCTTACCACTGAAGCAATAGTCCCCAAGGATTATACCACTTCTGGTGTGATTTACCTAAAAGAAAGAGGCGTTCTTTCGGGTCTCCAAATAGCTGGATGGACTTTCAAGGAACTGGGAGATGTAAAGACAAAAATCCTTGTGGATGAAGGTGTCTTCATTTCGCCCCAAGACATTATTTCGTTTAGAGGGAATGCCAGAGCAATACTTACGGGAGAGAGAGTTGCCCTCAACTTCCTTCAGAGACTTAGTGGAATTTCCACTTATACAAGAAAATTTGTTGAAAAGGTCAAAGGAACCGGTGTTTCCATCCTTGATACGAGAAAGACCACTCCTACCCTTCGCTATTTAGAAAAGTATGCTGTGAGGGTAGGTGGAGGGGTTAATCATAGAATGGGTCTGGATGATAGGGTCCTCATAAAAGAGAATCATATAAGAATTGCCGGGGGTATAAAGCAGGCTCTTTCATCAATTCAAGGAGAAATCGAAGTTAGGAATTTAAAGGAAGTAAAAGAGGCAATAAAAAACGGGGCAACCCATTTATTATTGGATAATATGTCTACCTCAGAGCTAAAACAGACAGTTTTACTAACACGGGATAAAGATATAGACCTCGAATGTTCTGGAGGTGTTAACATTGAAAATGTCAGAGGCATTGCAAAGACCGGTGTTGACTATATCTCTATCGGTGCCATAACTCATTCCTATCAATCAATCGATTTATCACTCATTTTAAAATGATTATATTTTTTCTTTTGCTTTTCCTTGGCGATGGTAATACTCTATATCTAATGGATGAGAGCTTCTCTCTCTTTCCAGCTGAAGAGGAATTTTTATTTAATCACAATATAAACAACTTCCGTACAACTCAGGGTTGCCTCGACCTATATAAATGGTACCAGAGGTATGAGGCAAAAGTCAGGATGCCTCTCTTTTCAAATCTGGTTATGGATTACGACTTTTATAAGGAGGATGATTACGATATCTGTAAGGAAATTCACTCATTCAAACTCCGATGGTTACCAGAGGAAAAAGGCTCTCTCCCTCTTTCCTTTTCCTTCATTATTTCTCCTGATTTTTTAAAGAAAAATGATTTCGTTGGTCTGGGAATCGGGTTCTGGAAGAGTGAATCAAACAATCATTTCCTGAATCTGGTTGTCGATGACTTTGACCACAACTATGCATTGTATAGAAAGAAAGGAGATTCTCTTAAGGATCCTTACCAAAGATTCCCAATTGCTCTGGAGTTTCAGGGTAATGTTCACGATAATTGGGCTGACCTCACCTATAAGTATCTTTGGACATTTCCTGGAAAGAAAGATTTTCGCCTTGATAATGAACTCATTGGAAAAGGAAAATACGGAGAGAAGAGTCTTATGGTAAGTTCCCGTTATCGTTTAACGAGAAGTCTATCTATGGGTTTACACCTTCGATATTTTGAAAGTGATTCCTCTTACATTTCATATACCAGCGACGATAATTACCATCTAAATTGGGAAAGGGGATTTGCAGAACCTTATCTCAGACTTTTCATATTTGGTGAAAATAATCTCTATATAGGTCTTCCAATGGATTGGAAGAGAATAAAAAGTGACTCTTTAAATTACAGGAGAAAATGGATTGGGATTACCATTCTCTACAAATACCGTCTTTGGAATTGGTTTACAATACCCATGGGTTTTCAGAACTCATGGAGAGAGTTGAACGAAAAGGATAATGAGGAGACCAGAGGGGTTCTCGGTTTAGAATTCAGATTCAAAAAGAGAACATACTTTGCCATTCAAGAAGGTATTGAGATGGATCCACCTCTTTCTAATATTCTTAGAAACCCTCATAATCATACATTCGTAATGCTTTACCATAAGTTCTAAAATCTTCCAAAAAATTCACCACAGAGATTAAAAGCACCTTAATCGTTCTAATGAATTACTACTACCTTCTTATTGAATTCTTTATCTCCTGCTTTCATCCTTATGAAGTATACTCCAGATGGTCTACCCCTTATATCTATTCTCTTTGTATACCAACCCGGGGGGGTAATTTCTGTTTTTTGCTCTATTTTCCTTCCAGCAATGTCATAGACAGAAAAAGATATATTCATCTGTTCGGATAAACTATATCTTATTCTCAACTGATCATCTCTTGTTATCCCCTCTGTACTCATTGAACAAAAGGCTGGACTTATTTTTATATTATATTGATTTTCACAATACTTCAGCGTTATTGCAACCCTTCTGGATTGATAATCCTGAGAGTTTATGTATAAGTCATAGTCTCCGCAAAGTATTGAATCAGTTAACTCATAGAAACCATCATTTTTGGATATTAGATTAAATAATGGATTATAAAATGATGTATCAGTTCCTGCTTTATAACCCAGAATCCTTACATTCCCAATTGAATCTGTACCAGAGATTACATAACCAGCTAACTTTCCTCTGTATATCTTAACAGGAATCTCCTGCTGGTAGATGTTGTAACCGATCTTTCCTATTCTACCCAATAAATTACCAGGGCTCGTTGGTATCACTTCAATCTCCATTGAACTAGTTGAGGTATACTGCGATGTATTTATACCGCATCCATCTAAATATAAGGTAAAATCAGTCTCTCCTCCTATTGTTCCCAAAACGATTCCTGGAATTTCTGGCATCAGACTTCCAACAACTCCTATGGTGTCTGAATAAGCTTCTATCTTCGGTGCTGTCATATCCCCAGCACCCAGGACTGGAAGCGTATCTGCAAATAGATTATAACTCTCACCTATATCCCTTCCAACAACAAGAAGATTTTCTCCATAGAGGGCATTTACATTTATAACAGCCTCCCCTTTTGCATCGGTTGTATCGTATCCTTCAAAACCACAACCGTAAATGTGAATCTCAACACCTGGATAACCTTTATCCACATAACCGCTATCTACTGATATAGTTACGGCTGTAGGAGTACCAACCTCAACTGTTTTAGGGCTGATGATGCCCCATTTACGGATCAAGACAGAATCCATATAAGGCTTATAATTAAAACCTGTAAAAGTCAGCGAAATATAGCTATCAAGAGAGGAACCTGGAAGGTCAAGAGGCAAAGTGACTTCACCAGAAGCATTCGTATATCCCGACTCAAGTAGAGAATTTTCCGGTAGATAGCATGAAACGAGAGCATCTTTAACCGGAGTTAGGTTGTCGTTGTCGTAAACAGTAACAGTAAAATTAGAGTAACCTGGATGGACAATATTCGGATGATTCACATCAAAGGTGATTGGTATATCGGTTCTAAGCTGCACCGAAGCATCTCCAAAGATGTGCCAAGTTTGAGCCATCTCAACTCCAGGGATAGAATCACTCCCACCATACTGTTCTATCATATAGGATGCCCCATTAAAATAAATACCTCCTGCAGTGTTTGCCTTATAATGTGCCAGAAGATTTACCGCTCCTTCCTGACCTACACAGGGGGGAACCCAGGTCTGATCGATTGTTGAACCCCAGTTCGTAAGAAATCCGATGGGATTATCAGGAGTTCCAGCATCAACCGAAGATTCACAAAAGCAGTTATTCCCATTAAAATGACCCACAAGACAGGCAACCGATATCACATTTGGAAGTTTCCAGTAATTACCAAGAGAATTTATATCACTTATAGAAAAACCACCTGCACTTGCCCAGCTTCCTACAGTTCCGTGTCCTATATAATTTATGATCGAAACACCTTTATTTATTATACTGGCAGTATTGGAGGAAGAACCCCAGGGTTCATAGTTTGAATCAATTGAGGTATAGGTAAAAAAGGGTTGAACGGTTGAAAGGAGTGTATCTCGAAGCCAATTCATCCTCTCATAATCAGGAGGTGATTCATCGTTAGATGCAATTCCAAGCCCCATGTGATACCAGTCTTCCTCCTTTGGATTCCTCTCATATTTTATACTCCTCATTACCTGATTCCTGATATTAATAGCAGAACCCCCATCGGATGAGAATCGGGAAATAAAAAGGTCCGGATAGTGATCCTCCCCCGCGGTATATGCATAGACAGGATCTGCGTCAGCTCCGCTGGCATCACCAACGGTTCCTTTACCTGGAGTAAGTTCGTTCCCGTCGCCTACGAGTAAGCAGAATGTTACACCAAGGCTATCGTATTGCTTCTGGATGAAATTTTTAATATCAGTCTCATTATTCCCAATTGCAGAGAGGGGATATAAATCAGTTGGGATTCCTTTCTTTCTTTTCCATTCCACAAGGGAGTCCATATCGGTTAAGTAGGCATCGTTACAAATGATTATCATCCTACCAACTTGTTCATTGAGAGTATCGTATCTGCCTTCTCTATAATTAATAAAGAAGTCCTGATACAGATTTTCAAAATCCTTGGAGATAAAATGAGTAAGATTTTCCTTTACATTTATCCGATCAATCCCATCAGAATAAAGCTCAACGACTAATCTTTTAACAATTTCCAATTCGCCTTTTCCAGCATCATAACGAAGAGGGTTAAAATATACAGTCACTCCTCTAAAATCCCTCATTATAAATGGATCCGAGAGGGTAACAATTTTTTCTGGAAATATACCAACGGATGAATAGAAATCACTGAATGTATAAGGAACTCTTGAGGGGTAAACATTCCTGGATAGATTTCCTTTTGAAGGTGCAATTGGTGAAACCTTCATTCTCTCCACATCTTTATCAATTATCCTTAGATTCATCTTCCTATCATCCGCTATGATCACACTTTTTGCAATCTGTGGAAGGGATGGATAACCCTTTTTGAGGTGATTTACTGCCCCGGGTATTCTTAGGTTTAAGTATTTTCTATTATCAATTTGAATCGTGTCTAAATAGAAACCTCTTATTGTAAATTGAATCTCTTTGCTTTCGGCTCTGTCCTGTATTATTCTATATTGGAGATTCGTCTCTCTTTTTGTTCCAAGGTCTATCCATTGTGCAAAAGAGAGTAGCATTAGTATCATTTAATTTATTCTATTTTTCTCTTTAATCAAGATTTACTATCTCTGTATAAATATTTTAGTTATCGCCTCTTAACAACTGAAACAACTGATTCCAGGGGGCACTTGTTTGCACATAAATTCTAACTTCGCACCTATAAATATTACCATCTTTGTAACAGAGTTCGATCTTATGCAACCCCGAATTTATCCTTAATGGGATTACTATTCGCGATGAGTAGAACTCAAGAGAATTCTCGGGTAATTTTTCCTCATCCATAAAGACCCTTATACTCAAAATATATGCATTTAAGTAAATAGACATTAAATATTCCCCACCTTTTCTCTCAACCAAAACACTATCTACCTTGATTCCCGATTCATCCGCAAAGTTCTGGGTAACCTTAAGGGTATTGTCTCGAAATACTGTGCCAACCCCAATATGGGTATAGTCTGAATTTAGAATATTTTCCCTGTGAGGGGGACTTTCCATCAAGTTTCTGTGGATGATTCTTGCCAGAGAATCAGGTTCTTTCTTTAATAGGATAGGAACAAGGTCCCCTGTATTTTCTGCAATATTCTCGGCTATTTTGTACTGTGGTAAGCCTGAATTGTAAATTCTAACAAGGGGTGTCTTGTTAGTTTCAATGGGTGAAATATGCGAAAAATAACCCCGGGATATCATTTCAAAGGAGTGTTGTCTTGCTGCAATAAGGAGATGGTGATCTACAATTAATTTTTTCAGATTCCGTTTTTCCCGTTCTTTATTGGTAAGTTCCACTATCCTGGATTCTATTTCCTCAATTCCTTGATACTCAGGATAGCATGAAATGAATTTTGCAGTGGTATCTCCAAAAGGACTTACTCTTACCTGTGTTAAAGAGATACTAAGAAAAAAGAATAGAACGAGCATTTTTAGTGGTTGATATACTATCCCCTTATTATATCCTTTATTCTCATAAGCCTTGAATTCGTCTCCCTTTCCCTCTCTTCTAATTTCATATTTATCCCTCTCACTGAATCCTCAATCTCAGGAATGAGGATATATTCAAGAGCATTGACCCTTCGTCTCGTTTTCTCCATCTCTCCCGCAAGGAGAGCAATACTTTTCTCCATTTCCGCAAGTTCAATTAATTTATCGAAGACTTCAAGAAGATTTTTTAAGGCTTCATCAAGTGTTGGGGATGTATTGGCGAATCCATAAGAGATCAATTCACCTTCCAGACTCTTTTTATATTCCGGCAGGGGAACATTCATAATTCTCTTCCAGGCCATTGATAATTTAATATCAGTATTGAGTAGCAAAAAAGATGCCTCGAAAGTCTTTTTATCCTGATATGCACGGGCAAGGAAAAATTTCTTCAAAGCATTTATCAACTCCTCTTCAATTTCCTCTCGCAACTTGGACAATTTACTTATTATCTCCTGAATAACTCGCAGGAGTTCGTCCTGCTTTTGCTTCAAGAGTTTATAGCCTCTTTTTGCAATTACAAGCCTCTTTTTGAGTTTGAGGAGCTCCATCCTGGTTGCATTTACAATCATAATACCTTATCCGTCTTATCACCCTTTTGAGGTTTTTTGTTCTCACTCTTCGAATGATTCGATTCATCTTCTTCTTTCCTGTACTTAGAATAATACTTCTTAATGAATTCCTCCCTGACCCTTTTCAACTCCCTCTTGGGAAACATTGAAAGGAGTTTCCACCCAAGCTCAAGAGTCTCTTCTATCGATCTATTTTCGTATTCTCCTTGACTGACATATTTTCGCTCAAATTCATTCATAAACTCAAGATATTTCTTATCCATTTCAGAGAGGGCTGCCTCACCAAGTATAACAGAGAGTTCATCAGCTTCCTTTCCCCTTGAATAAGCTGCATACAACTGATTATACAAATCAGCATGATCTTCTCTGGTCTTCCCCTCCCCAATTCCTTTATCCTTAAGGCGGGAAAGAGATGGTAGAACATCTATAGGGGGTGAAATCCCTTTTCTTTCAAGAGGTCGAGAAAAAATAACCTGACCCTCTGTTATATAACCTGTTAGGTCAGGGATAGGATGGGTCTTGTCATCCTCTGGCATAGAGAGAACAGGCATAAGAGTGATAGAACCTTTATTGTCCTTAATTCTCCCTGCCCTTTCATAGATTGAAGCAAGGTCTGTGTACAGATAGCCTGGATAACCTCTTCTTCCTGGAACCTCTTTTCTTGCTGCAGAAATTTCTCTTAGGGCCTCGCAGTAGTTTGTCATATCAGTTATGATAACAAGGACGTGCATCTCAAGATCAAATGCTAAATATTCGGCAGCGGTCAGGGCTGCTCTTGGTGTTGAAATCCTTTCAATGGCAGGATCATCAGCAAGGTTTAAGAACATCACTGCCTTTTCAAGGGCACCAGTTTCTTCAAAGTCATTGTGGAAGAATTCTGCCTCTTCAAATGTAATGCCCATAGCCGAAAAGACCACTGCAAATTCCTCTTCAGTTCCAAGAACTCTTGCCTGTCTCGCTATCTGGGCAGCCACTTTGTTGTGAGGTAGTCCAGAACCGGAGAAAAGAGGAAGTTTTTGACCACGAACAAGCGGATTTAAACCATCAATTGAAGAAATCCCCGTTTGGATAAACTCGTTAGGGTATTCTCTTGCATAGGGATTTATAGGAGCACCATTTATATCACCTCTCTTTTCCGGTAAGATGGGAGGTTTACCGTCTATTGGCATACCCATCCCATCAAACACTCTCCCAAGGATATCGGGGGAAAGAGGTATCTGAATTGTCTTACCCTGAAAAATAACCACCGACTCAGGAATATCAATTCCCCTTGTTCCTTCGAAAACCTGTATCATTGCCTTATCACGGTGGACCTCAAGAACCTTTCCTGTCCTNTCTTCCCCATCAGGAAGTCTAATCGTACAAAGTTCCCCATAGTCAACTCCTGATACACCCTCGACAAAGAGAAGGGGTCCAGCGATGTCCGATACAGCCCTGTATTCAGTCCTCATCCCATCACCTCCTCTTTCTCTTTAGCTAACCCCGCCAGAGCTTCCTTTATTCGATTTTCTAACTTTTCCAGTTTCTCTATTTTATTTTCTTCGACGAATTTCATCCTTGCTATATCCTCAAAAACTATATTCAGTTCTTCTAATCGCTCTGGGTCTGCGTCAACTTTCTCTGCTTCTTTATAAAAAGTTATGATATTCTTCAACATCAGATATTGTTTTTTGACCGATGTATATGTATCAACTTCATGGTAAGCGTTTTGATGAAGGAAATCTTCCCTGATCATTCTTGCAACAAGAAGGACTCTCCTTTCCCTCCAGGAAAGAGCTTCAATTCCAACAAGGCGAACCATCTCCTGTAATTCATCCTCTTCCTCAAGGAGTTTCATGGCTTCCCGTTCTATCTGGATGAAATCTTCGGCTACTTCTTTTTCCATATAGCTTCTGACATTGTCTTTATAAAGTGAATATGAGGTAAGCCAGTCTATTGCCGGAAAGTGCCTGGCATAAGCAAGTTCTGCTTTAAGACTCCAAAATACCTTAACAACTCGAAGGGTATTCTGAACAACAGGATCCGAAAGGTCTCCTCCAGGAGGGGAAACAGCCCCTATAATTGATATAGAACCTTCTCTATCATCACTTCCCAGACACTGGACCCTTCCTGCGCGTTCATAGAATTGTGCAGCCCTGCTGCCAAGATAAGCCGGGTACCCTTCTTCACCTGGCATTTCTTCCAATCTACATGAGATTTCCCTGAGAGCTTCTGCCCATCTCGAGGTAGAATCTGCCATAAGCGCTACAGAGTATCCCATATCTCTAAAATATTCGGCAATTGTTATCCCAGTGTATATTGAAGCCTCTCTTGCAGCTACAGGCATATTTGAGGTATTTGCAAAAAGGATTGTCCTTTTCATCAAAGGCTCTCCCGAGGCTGGATCCTTCAGTTCTGGAAACTCTATTAGGACATCCGTCATTTCGTTTCCTCTTTCCCCACATCCAACATATACAACAACTTCGGCTTCTGCCCATTTTGCAAGTTGATGTTGCATTACTGTCTTTCCAGAACCAAAAGGACCTGGTATACAAGCTGTCCCTCCTTTTGCTATGGGAAAGAAAGTGTCTATGACTCTTTGCCCTGTAAATAAGGGTTTAGTTGGAGGGAGTCTTCTCTTTGCCGGCCTCGGTCTCCTTACAGCCCATCTCTGTTCCATCCTGATCTCTTCTTTTCCTTGCTCTGTTTTTATCACAGCAATAATATCCTTAATATTAAACTCTCCCTCTTTAATTTCCTGGATCTTACCCTGGATGCCAGGAGGAACCATTATTTTGTGCTCAATAAGAACTGTTTCCTGAACGGTTCCGAGTATATCTCCAGAAACTACGTAATCACCCTCTTTTTTTTCTGGAATAAACTCCCATTTCTTTTCAGGATCAAGTGCAGGGATAAAAACTCCTCGGGTAATAAAATCACCTACTTCTTCCCTGATATCATCAAGGGGTCGTTGGACACCATCGAATATCGATTCAATGAGTCCTGGTCCGAGACTTACAGAGAGGGGCTCTCCTGTTGAATAAATAGGCTGCCCCACTCCTATACCCTCTGTTTCCTCATAAACCTGGATTGAAGCTTTATCCTGTTTCAATTCTATAATTTCTCCAAGGAGTCGCTCCTCCCCCACATAAACCACATCGTACATCCTTGCTCCCTCCATTCCTTCACTTACAACAAGGGGACCAGAAACCCTTATTATTCTTCCTTCTTTCATTCAAACCCTCCTATCTCCATTCCAACTGCTTTCTTTAACATCTCGGAAATTCTTCTTTTTCCATAACCTTTACTTCCTTCAATCCCTGGAATTGGAACGATGTTAATCTCTGAACTTTCAAGGAGTTCCTTGAATTCCTCCAGTTTTCTGAAAACTTCCTCAAATACAAAAACAATTGCATAGTCTGAACTCTCTATCTTTTTTTTAATTTCTTCAATACTCTTATCTTCAACGTTGATGATATCGGCACCCAAAGATTTAAAAGGAAATACAAGGTCATTGGGTCCAACAAATGCTATCTTCATACAATTAACCTCTCTTTTATTACCTCATCCTTCACCGCATTTATCTTACCGATAAATATCAAACGCAGATTCCTAATTTCATTTTCTCTTATAAATAAATAAGAAATAATGGGTTCAACACCAATGGATTCAAAGGAGACTGACTTCAGGAAAGAAATTAAGAGAACCTCAGCAGCCCGTTCAAGATCAGAGAATGAATCCTTCCATTCTAAGAGAGGATAATAAACAGTTCTTTTATAAAAATCATCAAGGACCTGGATTCTATCAAAGTTAGCCAACAAAATTTCTTCCCTTAAGATGAAACCTCCAGGAAGTAATGCAATGTTAGCAAGTTCTTTGTAACGCTCCAGAAAGAAGAGTCGCAGGATGGTCTTCAGGTTTGTTATATCAATCCATATTTTGTAGTAGTTAGTAAGGAAATCATTTTCAGAATAAGAGGTGAGCGTTTCCGCCATAATGGAATCGATGGAAAAATTTAGGATTTGCGGATTGTGATTGTGTGTAAAGTAAGCCTCAACACCCTCACGGACTGCTTTATGAAGATAAAAAGGAAGGTCTTCATATCTTTCTTCTTTAAAGATTCCAACAAGTTCATCTACCGATTGGTAACCCAGTGGAGAACATTTTGATGTATAATCCTCCTCTGCTATCTTTCCCTTAAGGAGAACTGTTATATTATGGAAGTCGAAGCGGGCTCTGAGAACCTTCATAATCTCTGGATCATCGGTCAGCTTCTCCATTTCATTAAATAGTTCTATTCTCGCCCTTTCGAGCCCTTCTTCATAGCGGTAGGGATTTATACTATGGAGATACTGTCCATAATCAGTGTCATGGAGGGCTGCTATTAATTCTTCCACATCTTTAGAAGAGATAAGTTCCTCAAATCTCTTTTTTGATAATAGTCTTATTTCTCGAGCCCGGATACAGCCGAGAGCATAGGCATATTTTGTATCAAGAACACTTATCGTCTCGAACTTATTCACTTCCGAATAAAAGTTTTACTATTTCCTCTTCGAGCTTATCTATTGTTTCATCCAGTAAGATAGGTAGAGTTGCATTAACTCTCTTTTTATCCTTGATCAATATTACACCGACTTCAAAATCTGGTTTCTGCCCTGCAATTTTGAAATTATAACCCTTTTTCTTATTAAAAGACTTGATGAGCTCCTTAACCTTTTCCATATATAATGATCCAGGGATAATCTCCTCATCTTTACTTTCGCAAGCTTCTTCAATAAGGTCTTTAATAAATGGCTTGTATTCTTCCTGCCATTTCAGAGCCTTTATCTCTTTTTNTACCTCTTCTTTCAACTTATCCATAATTTTGTTCTTCTCTCCCAATTTCCTTGTGGATAACTCCATCCTTGCATGACTTAAAACCCTTTCCATCTCTCTCTTACGTGCTCTTTCTGCTTTCTCTTCTCCTCTCTTCTCTATCTCTCTTACTTCCTTTCTTGCTTTGTTTTTTATACTTTTCGTACTCTCGCGAGTTTTCTTGATTATCTCTTCTTTTTTTTCATTCGCTTCTTTAAGGATTCTTTTTGCTACCTTACCCATTCACTCTATCCAATAGCGTTAATCATTAAGAAACTCGTTACAAAACCAAGGATAGCATAGGTTTCTACCATAACTGCAAAGATTACCACTCTCATCGTCGCTTCAGGTTGCTTGGCAGCAAGTTCAACCCCTGATGTACAAACAAGAGACTGGTGAATCGCGGATACAAGGCCCAAAATTGCAACAGGAAGTGCAGCCATAAGATATCGAATACCCTCAAGCACTTCCATATCAAAGTTAACTGAGCCGCTAAACATACCCAATTTCATCATCATAAACATAGCCGCAATAAATCCATAGAAGCCCTGAGTTGAAGGTAGAACAACAAGAATGAAAGTCCTTCCAAATCTCTCGGGCTGTTCTGAGAGAACTCCTGCAGCAGCTCTTGCAGGTATACCAACTCCAATGGATGAACCAATCCCTGTAAGAAGAGCAGCAACTCCAACACCTGCCATTGCTATCCAGAAACCATTCACTTATACCTCCTTTTTATGTTTCAATTCTTGTATATCTATTTTCCAGTCCAAAAGGTTCAAATTTCTCTCCTCCTCCCTCATAAAAGTAGGAGAAGAATTCAGCGAATTGAAGCCTCATCGTATGAACAAAACCACTCAATGTATTTATCGCAAGAGAAAAGGTATGACCAAGAATAAATACAAGGACTGCCAGTATCGGGCCAATAACGGGAAATAGATCCCTTACTATCATAACGAGAATATTCACAGACATTGCTAGACCCGCTGTTACAAGCCCAAGAGCCATAATTCGACTGTATGATAGGATATCTCCCAAGAAACCAATCAAACCTCTAAATAATCTAAACCCACCTTTTGCTATTTGTTTTATCCAGGAATTACTTCTCCAGGAGAATAATAATATTGTAAGTATAGGCAAAAAACCCAGATAAATAAATATCTTTATTCCTTTTGTATAGCCTATGCCGACAAATATAAAAAACAGAAACCAGGAGATTTCATTTGCTATTGCATCCAGATAATTCCCTTTTCTAATTCTCTCTTTCATTGCAATAATAAGGCCTGCTCCAATTTGAAGGACTCCAAAACCGAGAGAGAGTTTGAGGAAATTCAGAGGATTCTTAAATGGATCAAAGAGCATCAATTTGTTTCTGAATTTAACAATGCCAGAAAAGGCAGGGAAAGCCACCTCAAGATTATTCCCGAGCCAACCTCCTGTTAAGGAGCCTGCAAAAATTGTCATAATTCCACCAGCAATAAATATCCAGAGATATTTCCTACCCTCAGGTAGTTTTGGGAGAAGGAAAAACGAAATTGCTATAA
Source organism: candidate division TA06 bacterium JGI_Cruoil_03_38_101 (assembly GCA_002215665.1). GTDB lineage: Bacteria > Hydrothermota > UBA3072 > UBA3072 > UBA3072 > UBA3072. The sequence continues at coordinate 25,888 of NGFL01000023.1, forward strand.
GAGCGATTCCGTAGACTGCATCTGTCAAACAGAATGCAAAGAAAAAGGCAAAGAACAAAGAAATGTAGGGGGTTGGATCAACTTCATTGGGCTTTGGATAGGCATATAAACCGGTCAGAACCTCATAGGGTTCACTTAGCTTATTATTCTCAAGTTTTACCGGCGGTCTCTCATCCTTTCTTGGTTTTACCCATGTGAGATCCACTCCCCTGTAAGAGGATACGAGTTTTTCCAGGACATCCTTACTATTTTCTACAATCCAACCCTCGATGAAGAAAACATTCTTGGTCATAAGAGTTTTGTTTAGCACTTCTGTTCTTTTTATTCTGGAAAGAAAATAGTCATACAGGACAAGATATTTTTCAAATTCAGAACTCTTCTTTAATAACTTTTTCGAAATCCCGGATATTTCTGATTCAATCTCTTTCATTTTACTCCTGCATTCTGAAAATATCTCCTTTGGGCTTCTCTCCCTATCCCGGAAATCCACGGACTCTGCACCGTATTCAGAGATTATCTCATTAAATTCCTTTTCAAATCCTTTGTAAATAAAAAATACAATCCCAATTTTGGCAGTATTTTTAAAGACAATAGAATAGTCAACGGGAATGTCCTTTAATGCTTCTTCTAAATCTTCCAACTTTCCTTTTATTTTATATATCTTAACAATAACATTCTTTACTTCCTCAAGTTTAACAATCGGAGTCTTCATCTTTTTCCATTCCTCATAAAATTCCTTTTTTTCTTCGAATTCTGTAAGCTGATTATGCAGATGATAAAGTCTATCGTCCCACTTGCAAATCTCCATAATCTCATCCGGATCAAAATTCTTTACAATGGTTTTATATCTTTCGGGTGATATCCCTGTCTTCAAATCGATGAATTGGCCAAGAATTCCTTTATTGTTGGAATGGGGTTTAAAGATTTCAACAACTCGTCCAATCTTATTGAATATTTCTTCGCCTTCCTTATCTGTAAGTTTCTTATCCGGAATTAAATCCGGATACTCATCCACAAGAGGGGAAGAACGAGAATCTGTGATATGAAACATTTCAAGATCCTGAAGTTCCTTTAAGAACTTTTCCCTTTCATCTTCGTATAAAATAAGAGTAGCCTTTTGGAGTTTTGTAAGACCCATTTATTTTTCTTTTTTCAGGATATTGTTTACAGCCAATTTTCTGGCTTCTTTTAATTTTTTTGAAGCTTTTTTCTTTATCTTCTCGATCTCCCTTTCCATCTTTTTTTCTAATTTCTTTTTCTCCTCTTCCGCCTCTTTCCTCCCCTCCTCCTTTTTTACCTGGATCATTCCCTTTATTTCACCTTCTGTAGTCTGGATAATGGATTCCGCCTCTTTCTTTGCCTTCTCTATTATCCCTCTTGCCTCTTCCCTTGCCTTTTTTATTATATCATCTGCCTTTTTTTCAGCTTCTTTTATTTCCCTAATAAGATCCTCCGGCATTCTACCTCCTTTTGTCGGTTGAAAATATAATAAAAATTCCCTTTGTCAAGGGCTCATTAGGGACAGGGGTTGACATTTTGGCACTATACATCATTTGCTATTAATCTATCTTTTGCTCTTTTGTACAATTTACCAAGAGATGAATATTTTAACGGTCTAAATGGAGAATACTTCATTATCTCCTTATACTTTAATCCTGCTATATCCTTTAAACGAACCATAAGTTCAGAACGTAAGTTTTTACCTCTAAAGGTATCAACCCTTATACCAGTTATTTTTATCCCTTTTTCTTGCTCAAACTTTTCAATAACTTCTTCCGGAGATTCAAATATATAATCCTCTTTCCTCATTCTTCTTGAATAACCTTTGCCCTTTCTTCTGTCAAACTTCTTTATCGCATCTTGTTCAAAATCTTCTCTTCCAATTATCTCACCATATCGGGTCTTCTTTATGGGGAGTTCCTTACCTAACCATTCTCCGAGTAATTCTTCGAATACTTTTTTACTTTGAAATATATGCTCTACATACTTATTATCAACTATCTTATCCCTATTCTCTTTGAAATATTCTCCTATACTTGACCATCTGTATTCATATGGATTCTTTGTTATTCCTGCCCTTACAGGATTAAGTAAAACATACACAATTGCCATACTTAAATAGGGATCTTCCTGTATTAATGTAGATTTATATCTATCCTGAAATACATGCCCACGACCACCATTCTTCTTCCTATAATTTATTCCATATTGCCCATTCAATTGTCTCATAAAGTCAGGTAGTCTACCAGAACTATTCTGTAAAACTAAATGATAATGACTATCCATTACACAATATGCAAAAATCTTTACCTTCAATATCTTTCTTTTCTCTTTTAGTAATTTTAGAAAATATTCCTTAGATTTATTATCGAGGAAAATATTTTTTCCTTCTATCCCCCTGTTCATTACATGATGATATGCACCTTTATATGTTACTCTCGAAGTCCTCATATTATGTAAATATAACTTACTACTGCCAAAATGTCAACCCCCGTCCCTTCATCCCTTTGCTACAACTCAGGGGAAGAGCCGAGTTCTTTATCCAGTTCTTCAAGTAGCCCTTGAGCCTTTCTTGAAACCTTCTTCGGAGTCCAGATATAGACTTCAGCCAGGAGATTTCCCTTGCCTCTTCCGTAAAGGCTACCCATTCCTTTACCCCTCAATACGAATACCTTGCCCGAATTGGTGTGGGGTGGAATGGTAATCTTCACTCTACCATCTAAAGTAGGAATTTTTACCTCCCCACCCTCAATTGCTGTTTTATAACTTACTGGAATTTTAATCCTTAGATTATTTCCTTCTCTTATAAAGCGACTATCTTCCTTAACTTTTATCTGAATGATGATGTTTCCTCTCATTCCTCTTCTTCTTCCAACATTTCCCTCGCCTCGGAGAGTTATGTAATTATCGCTCTCTACCCCGGGAGGAATCCTTACTGACAATTGTTTTTCTTTCTTTACCCTACCTTCACCATAGCAGTATGGACAGGTGTCCCTTATTACTTCACCTGTTCCCCTGCACGCTGGACAGGTTGAAACAGAAACCATTTGACCGAATATTCCTGAGTGGGCAGTTCGAACTTCACCTGTTCCATTACACATTGAGCATGTAGTGGTTACTCCACCCTTCCCATCGCAATGTCGACACTTTTCAAATAAACGAACCTTGATTCTTTTGGTAGTTCCTTCTGCTGCTTCTTTAAGGGTTATATTAAGTGGAATTCTAAGATCCTCTCCTACGGAATATTGAGCCCTTGGTCCAGTCCTTGCCCTCGTGCCTTGCCCAAAAATCTGGCTGAAGAAGTCACCCCCACCAAAACCACCAAAGAAATCCTTAAATATATCCTCAAGGTCTGCTTGATGAGTAAAGTCTTCCCATGAAAACTGACCACCTTCAAAATATACACCTTCTTTTCCAAATCGATCATATCGGGCTCTTTTATCGGGGTCTGCCAGGATTTCATAGGCTTCAGATATCTTCTTAAACTTTCTCTCAGCTTCCTCCTTGTTGTCTTTATTCATATCAGGATGGTATTTTCTGGCGAGTTTCTTATAAGATTTTTTAATCTCTTCTTTAGTTGCGTCCCTTGAAACGCCCAAAGTTCCGTAATAATCGTTGTCTCTCGTTTGTATGCCCCCTAATTACTCCTCTTTATTTTTATCTTTATCTTCCTCCTCATCAATTACTTCATAGTCTGCTTCAACTTCTCCTTCTTCACCCTTTTCCTCTTTCTTCTCTTCAGATTTTGTTTCAGTTGATTTCTGCTGTGCTTCTGCTTGAGCTTTCTTATAGATTTCTTCAGCTATGGCATGCGAAGCTTGTTGCAATTCTTCCATTTTTTGCCTGATTTTGATTACCTCTTCACCCTTCATCGCCTCTTTCAGATCTTTAACTGCACTCTGAACTTTCTCTCTTTCTCCCTTTGGAACCGAATCTCCTTGTTCCTTTAAAGTTTTTTCAACAGAGTAGATAAGAGTATCCGCCTGGTTTCTTGTGTCAATGAGTTCTTCTTTCTTTTTATCCTCTTCTGCATGAGCCTCAGCTTCTTTCCTCATTTTTTCTATCTCTTCTTCAGAGAGACCTGATGAGGATTCTATCCTGATCGATTGTTCTTTCTTTGTTCCGAGGTCTTTGGCAGAGACATGAAGGATTCCATTGGCATCTATATCAAAAGAGACCTCTATTTGTGGAATTCCCCTTGGAGCCAGAGGAATCCCTCCTAATTCAAATCTTCCAAGGGTCCTGTTGTCAGGAGCCATTGATCTTTCCCCCTGGAGAACATGGATAGTAACTGCAGGCTGGTTATCCTCTGCTGTGGTAAATATCTTACTCTTCATGGTAGGTATTGTAGTATTTCTCGGGATGATTCTCGTCATTCTCTCCCCAAGAGTTTCAATCCCGAGGGAGAGTGGGGTTACATCAAGGAGGAGAATATCCTTGATATTGCCAGCAAGTATTCCACCCTGGATTGCAGCTCCAATTGCTACCACTTCATCAGGGTTAATTCCCTTATGAGGTTCTTTGTTAAAGAGTTCCTTTACCTTTTCCTGGACAACGGGCATTCTCGTCATACCTCCTACGAGGATAACTTCATCAATATCGCCTTTGGTCAGCTTTGCATCTTTAAGAGCCTGTCTTACAGGCTGCTCAACCCTCTTTAGTAAATGCTCTGTCAGGGATTCAAGCTTTGCACGGGTGAGTTTCTTTTCTAAATGCCTTGCCCCTGTTTCGTCTCCTGTAATATACGGCAGGTTAATGGTTGTTTCTTTCATTGTAGAAAGTTCGCATTTTGCTTTCTCAGAAGCGTCTCGAACCCTCTGAACAGCAGTTCTATCTTCTGAGAGGTCAATCCCTGTTTCTTTTTTGAACTCTTCAATCAACCAGGTCATTACCACATGGTCAAAATCATCACCGCCGAGATGCGTATCTCCATTTGTAGAAAGGACTTCAAATACACCTTCACTGATTTCGAGGATGGATATATCAAACGTTCCTCCTCCAAGATCAAAAACTGCTATCTTTTCTTCTTTATTCTCGTTAAGACCATAGGCAAGAGAAGCTGCAGTAGGCTCGTTAATTATCCTAAGGACTTTCAAACCTGCAATCTCTCCTGCATCCTTTGTTGCCTTTCTCTGGGAATCATTGAAGTAAGCAGGAACAGTAATTACAGCCTCGGTAACCTTTTGTCCAAGATGATCCTCTGCCGCTTTTTTTAGATACTGGAGAACTTTAGCAGAAATTTCAGGGGGCGAATAGACCTTATCACCGACCTTTATTCTTGCATCGTTGTGGGGTCCTTTCTTGACATCAAATGGTACTTCTTTTATCTCATTTTTTACCTCTCCAAACCTTCTTCCCATAAACCTTTTAACCGAGTAGACCGTCTTTTTAGGGTTGGTCAATTGCTGTCTTTTTGCCTGAAGACCAACCAGTTCTTCTCCATCTTTAAAAGCAACAACAGATGGTGTTGTTCTTCCTCCTTCTGGATTTGTAATTACCTCTGGCTCTGATTGCTCTACAATGGCAACGACAGAATTAGTTGTTCCAAGGTCAATACCAATTACCGGTTCTTTCATTCTACTCTTCCTCCTTATTTTTGTTTTCTTTGGTATCCTCTGATTTATCCTCTTTTTCCTTCGCCACAATAACCTTTGATGGGCGAAGGATTTTATCTCCTATCTTATAACCTTGTTCGACTTCCTCAAGTATCTTCCCTTCCTCTTCCTCACTTTCTATCACATGAACCGCTTCGTGCCTGGATGGATCAAATTCTTTTCCTTTTGAGTGGAAGGGTTCTATCTGATATTTTTTCAGGTTATTTTTTAGTTTTAAATGAATAAGATGCATTCCCTCGATGAAAGACCTGGATCCTTTCTTTTTACCATCTTTTTTAAGAACATCGAATGCTCTGGAGAAATCGTCTAAAATGGGGAGTATTTCCCTAAAAACCTCCTCAATTGCAAAATTATAGATTTTTACTTTCTCCTCCTGTGTTCTCTTTCTCAAATTTTCATAGTTAGCCAAAGCTCGGAGGTACTTATCCATCAACTCTGCCTTTTCCTCTTTCAATTTTTCAACAATATTCTTTGACTTTTTAGAAATTTCTCCTCTTTTTTCTTCTATTTCTTTCTTTTTAGTCATTTTCTCTCCTTCCCTTTTTATATAAATTTATAAAGAAGATTGCTTATGTCAACCCCAAAAACTGTAAATCTTGTAAATAATCTTATTAATTTCTGAATTTCAGCCTTTACTTTTTTTCTTTTTTATATATGATATTGATATGAATATTTGCCTTATGGGAGGATGGAATACAGATTCTGGTGCTTCTTTACATGGCGAATTGATAGGTAGGGAGTGGGTAAAACAGGGCCATCAATTGGCTGTCCTCACATTCAAGGATTATGCCTTCCATGGAACACAGATAACGGGTGAAGATGAAGAATATGTTAATCGTTGCTTTACAGTCAAAGGATATTCACCCGAGGAATTCGATCCAATACCCTTTCTGACCGCCAACTATGAAATATTCGTCATTGAGGATCTCGGGATGCTCCCTCTGAATTCTCTTAGGAAAATTTACAACAGGATAAAAAAGAAATCCTCTGTGGTCAATATTATTCATGATGGGAAGTTATCAAGCGAACCCTCATTCTATCAGTTTGATTGGGATGCAATTGTCTGCTTTGACTCTCGATACAGAGAATTTCTTACAAGAGTTTATGATCCAGAAAAGATTCATATAATTCCCTATCCCTGCCATCCTCTAATGAACATTAATAGGGAAAAAGCAAGGAAGAAGTTAAATTTACCTCTGGATAGGAAAATAATTTTTGGATTCGGACCTGCTTCCGAGAAAATATTAACGAACATTGATGTCATCTTTGAGTTGGCTAGAGAATATCCCATTCTTCTCCTCATCACAACAAAGAATAAAAAAATCATAGAGAAATATAGAGAGTTGAAGGGAAAAGGACCTCTAAAAATTGAAGTCAGAGAAGAAGCTCCTGATAACAAGGGATTATACGATTATCTCCATGCCGCAGATCTCTTACTTCTCAATAAAAAAGCACCTCTTTGGGTAGTGATATCATCCACTATTTATCAGTGTCTTGGTTCCGGTTGTCCTATTGTTGCCCGTGATTCAGGTTTTGTTGAAGATTTGGATAGAGAAGTCATTAAATTTTCCAATCGCAAAGGACTAAAGAGTTCTATCAGATCTGTATTTGAAAAGGACAAAATCTATAAAGAAACTATCAAATCTGCTTCTTTATATGTGAAGAAAAATTCTGCATCTCAAATTGCATATCGGTATATTGAACTATTTAAATCTCTAAAAAAATTGGAGGGAAAATGTTGAAACGATTTGAAGGGAATCCCATTCTAAAACCAACCTTTGAACATCCCTGGGAATCAAGAATGGTTTTTAATACTGCGGCAATCTATTTAGAGGGTAAGGTTCACCTTCTCTATCGGGCAAGAGGGGTGGACGGAGGCATCTCAAGATTCGGTTATGCATCCAGTCCTGATGGATTTCATATAGAAGAGCGCCAGGATAAACCTGTTTTTTGCCCTCAAGTGGATAATGACTTTGAGTGTTTGGGTGTTGAAGATCCAAGACTCACAAGATTCGAAGATCGTATCTATCTGCTATATACAGCTTACGGTCTTGTTCCAGGGATAAACAGGAGGGTTCAGTCAATTCAGATAGGTATGACCTCAATTAAAGTGGATGATTTTCTATCCCATAACTGGAATTGGGGTGAAAGAATTTATCCGTTTCCCAGAGTTGAGAATAAGGATGCTTTCCTTTTCCCGGAGAAGATCAATCATAAGTGGGTTTTGTATCATCGTATTTCTCCGTATATATGGATTTCTTATTCTGAGAATCTCAAGGAATGGAATACTGCAAAGATCTTAATGAAACCCAAATTTAATTGGGAATATTATAAGATTGGTGGAGGAGGACCTCCTCATAAGACTGAGAAGGGCTGGCTTTTTGTATACCATGCAGTGGATCGGGAATTCAACTACCAACTTGGTATGGCAATGACAGATATATCTGATCCAGGTAAGATAATCTGGAGATATAACCAGCCTGTTCTCTTCCCCGAAGAGGATTATGAGAAGCATGGGGAAGTTCCAAATGTAACATTTACCTGTGGCTCAGTTGTAATTGATGGGACTCTCTTTGTTTATTATGGTGGAGCTGACACTGTAATTTGTTTGGCAACTGCTTCCATAGATGATATACTAAAAGAGGTAGTTTGAACTCATAAAAAGGATAAAGAGATGAAAACTATAAATAAGGCTTTATCATTATGAAGAAAAAAGGAATTTTTCTTCTCCATGGAATAACAAAATCATCATCAGAGTTTTCTAAAATAAAAGAAAATCTTGAAGAACTTGGCTATTTTGTTGAAACCCCTAACCTTCCTCGGCATGGGTCTTGCCCAAGGGAATATGAAACCTGCTGGAGGGACGTACTTGAACTTACCAAAGATGAATTATTAAAAGGGTCTGAAGAGAAGTTTAAAAAGTTCAGAGAGAAGTTTGATGAGGTATTTGTGGGGGGAAATTCTCTTGGTGCGAATATTGCCTTTTACCTTGCAGGAAAGTATCCTGTAAATGGAATCATTGCAATAGGACCTGTTTATAAGTTGAATAGAGGTCTTGAAATTATCCTATCATTTGAGTCAAAGATAGGGGGTTTTCTCACAGGGAATAGAGAAGAAGATTCAAACGGTTATAGATATCACGATTTTAATATCGATGGTGTTCTTCAGCTAGTAGAAGTTGCTAAGAACGCTCCTGAGTATATAAAAGATATTTCTGTTCCCACTCTTCTTATCTTCTCAAAGAACGATAATGTTGCTTCTCCTCAAAATGCAAAATATTTCATTAAATGGTTGAAGGAAAACTCTGAGGTTCATCTATTTGATAATCTGGGGCATGGGCTACCGGAGAGCCAGGATATCTTCCCGGTAGTACAGGAGTTTTTAAACAAATGTTCAAGGAGATCTTCAAATATAAAAAGATAAAAAAGACTAAAAAGAGATTACTTGAAAAGAAATGGGATTATGACATAATGGAACTATTGTGGGATTCCCCAATAAAAACCAAATTTGAAGAAAACAACACCTGCTACTCCCTTGTTTATAGACCGAAATTAAGGAGGAGGGAAAGGTCTATAATTCTTATCCCTGGTCTTCGTTCCTCCGTTTTCTATGAAAAAGGAATGGCAAGGATCTTTGCAAAATCGGGCTTTGATGCCTATATTTATATTCTTCCTTACCATTTAAAGAGGACACCTTCTGGTTATAAGAATGGAGAACTTTACCTCTCCTCGAAACTTGAACTCTCAGGGGATGCATTCTTTCAATCGATAACAGAGGTAATGGCTCTTGCTGACATAACGCCAGGCAGAGAAAAGGGCCTATTTGGAATCAGTCTTGGCGGAATTCTTACCCATATTCTTATGGGGATAGATGATAGATTTACAGGGGGTGTAACTGTATCAGCAGGAGGAAATATAAACAGGATTCTCTGGACAGGCCTTCTTGGATGGGTTGTAAAAAGGGAAGTGAAGAGAAGAGGCGCAACGGAGAAAGACTATCGCGAAACTTTAAAGAAATTCGATGATTTTCTACGAGATATAAGGAAAGGTAATTGGAGGGAGCCAGATTATCCCTGGTTTTTAATCGATCCACTCACCTATGCTCATCTTAATCACCCGAGGAATGTCCTGATGTTTAATGGGTTGTTCGACCCTATTATTCCCTTAAAATCAATATTTGAACTGAAGAATGATATTGGAACTCACTTTTTTGTTCTTCTCCCTGCTGGTCACTTTTCAATCTTGCTATTTTGTTTTTATATTTTCCTTTCATCCATCGATTTTTTTATAAAATGGGATAGAGCAGTAAGAAAATAACCTCGGGTTGACATTATTCTTATTGTTCCTATCTTATAAAAAATGAAAAAATACTTATTAATTATATCTATTCTTATTCTCCCGGGATGTACTAAAAAAACTCTATTTTTCAGGGGTTCTGTTGGTGTATTTCCCGAAAATCAAAAAAAATTCTGGTCTTTGATCCAGTTTCCTGACTATAGATTTGTAGAAAATGCAAAGGTACTTTTGGATAGCACAATAGGTGTACCATTTTCCAAAGATGCAGGTGGATATTATAAAGAAGGAATATCTGAATTAACTTATGACTCCGAGCATACAATCGAGGTAAAAGCTGAAGATAATGAGAATATCTATGGATCCGTAGAAATTCCTTCATTTTTCACTATTAATTCACAAGCTAAGGGAGAATCTCTTTTGGTCCAATGGACCCCTGCTGACTCAATCGCAACATCTCCTGACAGGTGGTTGGTTATAGTAACTCAGAATCAGGATACCTTATATCAGAAGACATTTTCTAATACGGAGAGCAAGGTTAAGCTCTTTCCCATAATTTCTTTTGATAATATTGAGGTTACAATAGATGCAATTAGATATGGAGATTTAAAAGGAGCAAGAGGAGGTTCAGTATTTGCAGGTGTTGTTCAGAAGAGAAAAAATATCAAAACTTATTGACGATCTTTTCTAATTTCCCTTCCAATTCATTTTTAAAAGTTTCTAAATCACCCCTTATTGTAAACCCAGCGGCTGTTTTATGTCCTCCACCACCATATTCTGCTGCAAGTTCCTGAATTGAGACACCATTTTTTGAGCGCAGGGATACCTTTAACATTCCATCATCCTTCTCTTTTATTATAGCAGTAGCTTTAATCCCTTTTATAGAAAGACCATAGTTTACAAATTCTTCTGTATCTTCTTCTTTTGCTCCCCATTTTTTTAGCATATCCTTTGTTACAATCATAATACTGAAATTTTTATGAAGAGTTATTCTCTGGAGAACATCTCCCAGCAATTTTATTCTTGCAGGTGGATCACTAAACCATACAAATTCAGAAACCTGTGAAGTGATTACTCCGTAATCCACAAGTTCTGCAGCTACCTTTAGAGAATGGGAGGTAGTGTTTGGATAGCGAAAGGAACCAGTATCTGTTAGGATGCCAATATATAAATAGGTGGCGATATCCTTATCCAGATCAATGAGTTTGTCCAGTAATTCATAGATAATCTCTGCTGTGGAAGAATAATCACCCTTTACTATATTTATATCACCAAACTTTTCGTTACTTATATGGTGGTCTATATTTATTATCGTTTTTTTGAAGTTTATTTCATCTTTAATATTCCCAATACGATCAATCTCTGCACAATCCACAATGAATATGATATCTTCATTAAACTCTTTCTTATCTGTATGAATAAGACCTGCTTTATCAAACCTTGAATACCTATTTGAGGGAGGATCCTGGTTGTAGATGTAAACCTTCTTGCCCAATTTTCTCAACCCCAGAGCAAGAGCAATCTCAGAACCTATAGAATCTCCATCTGGATTCTTATGGGACACGATCAAGAACTTCTTATTGTTTTTTATCAAGCTTAGTACTTCTTTAATTTTCTTTCCCATTTTCCTCTTTTATAAGCTTTTCAATTCTTTCGAGTCTTTCAATAAAGGGATTAAACTCAAAGTGTAGTTTAGGTGTATATTTAAGCCTGAGGAGGTCTGATAGTTTATGCTGAATGAAACCTCTCGCATGATTTAATAATTCACTGTTTTTCTTTCCCTCATTCTCTCCATCATGGACAGTAAAATACACTGTTGCATATTTTAGATCGGAACTGGTTTTTACTGAAGTTACCGTAACAAAACCAATTCGTGGATCCTTTAAATCTCTCTCTATTATCTCAGACACCGTCTCCATTATAAGTGAATTCGTTCGTTTCTGTTTCAAATCCATTGCTTACCTTTATTCTCCAATTTATAATATTGACATTTCTATTGTCTCTTATTCTATTTACAACCTTCTGCAAAAGAGATTGGATAAATTTAGAATCATTTGATACTGCCACAATTCCAATAAGCGCCCGTTGCCATTTATCCATATAACCAACTTCACTTATCCCCACATTGAACTGTACTCTTATCGCTGACTTGATGCTATTTATGATCCGCCTTTTTGATTTCAGTGAGCTCATCCCCGGTAAGAAGAGATCTACTGTGCTAACACCAACGAACATCTTTATTGCTATATAGTTCTCTCCTTTTCAACAACTTTATAGGTTTCTATTATATCTCCTGCTTTGAAGTCTTCAATAACCTCTAATTTTATTCCGCACTCATAACCTTCTTCAACAACTTTCACATCATTATCGAATCTCTTAAGTGTTTCAATTTTTGTTTTTCCTAATTCTTTACCATCCCTGATCAAAACCGCTATGTCTTTATTATGTACTTCCCCCGAACGGACATAGCAACCTGCAACCTTACCAATGGTGGAACCTTCGAAGATTTGTCTAATCTCTACCTCCCCACACTTAACCTCTTCTTTTTCAGGTTTAAGAAGTCCAACCATAGCCAGTTTTACATCTTCAATTATCTCAAAAATTACGCCGTAGGTTTTGATCTCCACTCCACGCTTCTTTGCTTCCTTTTTCGCTCTTGAATAGGGATGGACTTTAAAACCTATAACGATTGCTTTGGATGCAGAAGCAAGCATTACATCATTTTCTGTTATCGGACCCACACCAGCGTGAATGACCTGGATCTTAATTAGATCAGTAGATAAGTCTTTCAAAGAATCAGAGAGAGCTTCAACAGATCCTGCATCATCACCTTTGATTACCACCTTTAATATTTCTTTTTTCCCTTCTTCAATCTTTTCATAGAGAGAACTAAGGCTTACTGATTGTTGTTGACTCAGTTCTCTCTCCCTTTCCCTCATTTTCATTATCTCAGAAAGACTTCGGGCTGTTCTTTGATCCCTAACAACCCTGAAAGTATCTCCGGCTTCGGGAAGATCTTCAAATTGCGAAATCTGAATCGCAGAGGAAACACTAACTTTTTCAAGCTTTTTATCGTTTTCATCGAGGATTAGACGAACTTTACCGCAGGTTGAACCTGCGACGAAAGAATCGCCCGTCTTTACTTCCCCCTCTTTTACTACTACAGTTGCTATATTACCGAGCCCTTTCCTAATTTTTGTTTCAAGAATAGTCCCAATACCAAGACCCTTCGTGGGAGCTTTTAAGCCCAAATCTTCCGCCTGGAGGATAATGGCATCCAGTAATTCATCTATTCCTTCACCTTTAAGGGCGGAGGTCTTAACAGCCAGGACATTTCCACCGTATTCTTGAACCACAACTCCATTTTTTGAAAGTTTTGATAAGACTTTATCAGGATTAGCGGAAGCAAGGTCCATCTTGTTTATTGCCACCACAATAGGAACACCCGCTGCTCTTGCGTGGTCAATCGCTTCTACAGTTTGAGGCTTAACCCCTTCGTTTGCAGCAACAACGAGGACAACAATATCTGTAACATTGGCCCCCCTTGCTCTCATAGCAGTAAATGCTTCATGTCCTGGGGTATCAATAAAGGTTATCTTGTGTCCATTATATTCAATATTGTATGCCCCAATCTTTTGAGTGATACCTCCTAATTCCTGGGCTGCAACTCTTGTCTTTCTAACATAATCAAGAAGGGTTGTTTTTCCATGGTCAACATGACCCATAACCGTAACGACAGGGGTTTTCTTTTTTATTTCATATCGTTCTTCCTCAATCTCTGGAACATTAAAATCCTCTGCTAGTTTAGTAGTATAACCGAATTCTTCCGCTATAAGGCTTGCAGTATCAAAGTCTAATCTCTGGTTGATTGTAACCTGCATCCCAAGTTTAAGGCAGGATCCAATAATCTCATTCGCTGGGACATTCATAAGTTCTTCCAATTCAGAGACTGATATCGCTCTTCCTATGGTGATTGTATTATCTTTTATTTCTTCTTTTTTGTGTATGTTCTTTCCCTTTTCTTTCTTTTTCTTCTTCTCTTTTTTCCCTTCTTTAACCTTGCTCTTTTTAACTAATTGATTTGCAATCTTCCCTGGAATGGTAGATAGACTGGAGGTGACTTTATATCCTTCTTTTTCTAATAACTTGATGAGTTCCTTACTTTGGATACCAAGATTTTTTGCTAATTCATATACCCTTATTTTCCCCTGATCGTTCTCTCGCATAAACTAATCCCGACTTATTGTTTTATGAATTGCAGAGTATATTTTATCCACCAGCCTATTCCCTAAACCTTTTATCTCCATTAATTCTTCTTTAGTCTGAGCAACTATATCCTGCGCATTTTTATACCCTGCATTTTTTAGAAGTTTTTTTATATAATCACTAATTGGTAATTTATCAATTGTTACCTTTTTTCTCCTTTCATTTTCTATCTCTTTCCTGTATTCACTCCGGCCCCTTATTTCTATATTAAGACCTGTAAGTTCTGCTGCTAAGCTTACATTCTCACCCACTTTGCCAATTGCACCTGTTAACTCATCATCAGGAACTATGCAGAGGACTTTTTTCTCATTGATCATTTTAGATTCTACCACCTTTACAGGAGAAAGAGCCTCTGCTGCTTGTTTTGCTTTATCCTTTTCCCATCGGATAACATCCACTCTTTCACCTGAGAGTTCTCTAACAATTGATTGGATCCTATTCCCTCTATGGCCTACGCAAGAACCAACGGCATCTATCTTCTCATTTTTTGAATAAACAGCTACCTTTGTCCGAGTGCCCGCTTTTCTTGCTATACCTTTTATTTCCACCTCTGAGTGTAAAACTTCAGGTGTTTCGAATTCGAGCAGATGGAGTACGAATTCTGGTTCAATCCTTGAAAGATATACAATTGGTCCTTTAATGCGGATCCTTTCTTCATCCCCTTCCTTTGGGCTGGTAGTTATATCCTTTATCAAAGCCTTTATTGGATTTCCTCGGCGCAAGCGTTCCTCTGGTATTTGTTCCTCCCTGGGTAAGAATGCTTCGATATCTCCAATCTTGACATACGCTCCAGTTGAATAGATTCTAGAAACGGTTCCGCTTACCAGTTCTCCTTCTTTGTTCTTGTATTTTTCATAAAGCATTTCCTTTTCGTTAGTTTTAATCTTTTGAATGAGAGTATTCTTTACAATGTTAATTGCATTCCTGCCGAATTCTTCTATTGGGATTTCTTCTTTAAAAGTGGCTCCTAATGCAATAGTCGGTTTTAATCTCCGGGCTTCCTCTAAAGAGATTTCTGTGCTCTGATCCTTAACTTCTTTCTTTACAGTTTTCTCCCTGTAAAGAGTTATCTTGCCCGAAGCCTCAGATATTTCACATTCAAGGCTTTCATCTAGTCCATATTGTTTTTTGGCAGCAGTAATGATACTCTCTTTCAATATCTCAAGGACAAATTCCTTATCCAATTCTCGTTCTGCTGTAAGTTCCGATAACATTGCAACAATCCCTCGATCAATCATTTTACCTCCTTGGAAAGACCTGGTGATGAGATTTCAAGATTGTAAGATCCTGGAAATAAATCAAGCACATCGAGTTGAACAGATAGTTCTCTGGAAATTCTCGCACAATCGTCTATCGTTATTCCACCTGGCTTATCAATAAGTGCTCTTACGAGACTCCCTCTTTTTTTATCTTTTACCACCAATTTTAAAAGGGTAAATTCTTCTCCCATACCTGAAAGTAGATTATTTATTGGTTTTTTTATCTTTCCTTCTACAGATTTCCCCATATTTTCTTTACTACCTCTTTTACCTCTTTGGAAACAACCTTCTTTATTTCTCCAGTTTTTCTGTTTTTTATCTCTATCATTCCCTTTTTTAGACCTTTACTTCCTACAATTATTTGAATGGGTATACCTATCAAATCAGCGTCATTAAACTTATACCCTGCCCTTTCATCCCTATCATCATAGAGAACTTCGAATTCTTCTCCTAATAATCTATATAAATCTTCACACAGTGCAACCCCTTTTGAATCTGAGGCGTTAAGATTTATAAGGAGAATTTGATATGGGGCAATGGATGCTGGCCAGATAATGCCATTTTTGTCGTGAGATACTTCTATAACTGATGCCATAATCCTTTCAACCCCAATACCATAACTCCCCATAACTATTGGTTTCTTTTCCCCATTCTCATCTATAAAGTATGCACCCATTGCTTTTGAATATTTTGTACCCAGTTTAAAGATATGGCCCAGTTCTATCGCATTCTTCCATTCAACAGGAGTTCTACATTCAGGACAGAGATCTCCCTTTTTGAATTTCCTTAGATCCACAAACTTCTTCATATCTAAATCCCTATTGGGATCGACCCCAGTATAGTGATAATAATCTTCATTAGCTCCTGATACAAAACCCAATCCTTGCTTTATAGAGAGGTCTGCAATAACTGGAAGGTTTAAACCAATTGGGCTTACATAACCTACTGAAGCTCCTGCAACTTCTTTAACTTCTTCCTGGGTTGCAATTCTTATACCTTTAAATTCTTTTTTTAACTTCTCTTCATCCACTTCATAGTCACCTCTTATGACTATCCAGACCGGCTTATCTTTCTTTATATAAAGGAGACTCTTCATTAGTTTTGAAGGTGGAACATTCAAGAATCTGGAGATTGCATCTACAGAACCTTCAACAGGTGTCCCCACCTTCTTGAGTTTTCCGTTCTCAAAATTGACAGGGGTCGGCAGTAGATTTGCTACTTCTAAATTCGATGAATATCCGCAATTCGGGCAATTAACGATTCTATCTTCACCAGATTCAGAAATTACCATAAATTCCTTTGAATTTGACCCACCCATTAGACCACTTGAGGCTCTAACCTCTACAGGCTTGAGCCTACAGGATGAAAAAATCCTTCTATAGGCTTCTTCATGAAGAGAAAAACTCTTCTGAAGACCAGTCTCGTCTTGATCAAGGGAATAGGAATCCTTCATTATAAATGTTCTGGCGCGGAGAACAGCTCCTCTCGGTCTCATTTCATCTCTATATTTTGTTTGTATTTGGTACCATATCTGAGGTAGAGAACGGTGGGATCTGATATGATTCCTTACAATGGTGGTTATAACCTCCTCATGGGTAGGAGCAAGGGCCATTTCACTCTCTTTTCTGTCCTTTAGACGGAACATCTCATCACCGTAGTCCTCCCATCTACCTGACTCTTTCCAAATGGAAGAAGGAGTAAGGGCTGGCATCAACAATTCCTGTGCTCCGATTCTATCCATCTCCCTTCTCATAATCTTCTGTATTTTTTTAAGAACTCTCCATCCAAGAGGGAGGTAGGTATACACCCCAGAAACTTGAGGCTCAATAAGCCCTGCTCGAAGCATAAGTTTATGAGAAACACTTTCTGCTTCTTTTGGCACTTCTTTTCTGGTCGGTATAAATATTCTACTCCAGCGCATGGTCAATACTAATATTTTTCTCCGAGAAGTCAACCTTTCTAAAAAAGACCTCCTCGAGACCTTACAATTCAAAAGAACCGTTTAGAGCCTTGACATTTCAAGCTAAGTTAGTTATATTCAAAAATATGAGAGTTGGAAGAATTTTGCTAATAGAAGGTTGCATAAATCAGCAACAATTAAATCAAGCTCTGAGAAGACAGAGGAAAGAAGGTGGACGTTTGGGTTCAAACCTCATTGAATTGGGATATATTGATGAAGGGACATTAATTAAGGCTCTTGAAAAAAACAGAGAGGTAGAGGGTGTTGTTTTATCTGGTTATCCCTTTGAAAATAAAATTTTAGACTTACTTTCTCCTGATATTGCCAATGCTTATGGGGTTGTTCCATTAAAACTAGATGGCAATACATTGTACCTGGCAATGATAAACCCCAATGATATTCAAACTCAGGAGGATATTCGCTTTAGGACAGGTTATGAAGTAAAACCATTAGTGGCTGCTGAAAAGTCAGTTAAAAGAGTCTTAAAAGAACACTATGAAACTAAAGCCCTTGAAGATGAGGTGGCTGAAGAAATGGGTCTCACAGAGGATTCTTTGGAATTAGTAGAGGAGGAAGAGGAGGAGGAAGCCGTTTCAGAGCTTGCGGCGCAGATTGATTCTGGACCTGTAGTTCGATATGTTAATTATGTCTTAAAGGAGTCCGTAGAAGCAGGAGCTAGTGATGTGCACATTGAGTCGTTTGAAAAGGATGTCCGCGTTAGGATTCGTATTGACGGCATTCTCCATAACTTTAAATCCCCACCCTGGAAGCTCAGGAAGGCTGTAATCTCCAGATTGAAAGTAATGTCGAATCTCAAAATACAGGAGAAAAGAAGGCCTCAGGATGGTAGATTTCAGGCTCGGATTGATGGAAGGAAGATCGATTTCAGGATTGCTACGGTCCCGACTGTCTTTGGAGAGAAAGTGGGAATTCGAATCCTTGACTCAGAGAGTATTGAGTTTGATCTTACCAAATTGGGCTTTGAAGAGGTTTCGTTAAAGGATACAATGAAGGCTATAAAGAAGCCCCATGGCATAATATTGGTAACAGGACCAACCAGCTCTGGGAAGACAACAACCCTTTATTCTATCTTACGAGAAATTAATAATATCGAGACAAATATTTCCACTGCTGAGGACCCGGTTGAATATACGCTTTTTGGAATTAATCAATTGCAAGTTCGAGAAGAAATAGGTCTTAATTTTGTCTCCGCTCTAAAGTCTTTCCTCAGGCAGGATCCAGATATAATTATGGTCGGAGAAATCAGAGATAAGCCTACTGCAGATATCGCAATACGATCCGCTTTAACAGGTCATCTTGTTCTCTCTACAGTACATACAAACTCTGCTGCTGCCACAGTGACCCGCCTTACCAATATGGGAGTTGCCCCTTTTCTTCTGGCTTCCACTCTAGAACTAATTATATCTCAGAGATTGGTAAGGAAAATTTGCTCCCATTGTAAAGAGCCTCTGAAAATTTCCGATGAAGAGATTCTGAGAATGGGCTTTCATCCAGAGGTTTTTGCCGGTAAAGAACTCTCCCATGGAAGAGGTTGTGAATATTGTATGGGAACTGGCTATAAAGGGAGAGTTGGTCTATTCGAGACTCTACCGATGAGTTCTGAGATTAGAAAAATGATTATTGATGAAGCTACATCAGACGATATTGAAGCCTGGGCGATAAAGAAAGGAATGAATACTCTTCGCCAAGAGGGAATAAAAAAGGTGCTCAAAGGCATAACTACTCTTGATGAGGTAAAAAAAGAAACACAGGTGAGGTAAAATGAGGAAACTCGGACAGATTTTAATCCAAGCTGGTAAGATAACTCCCGAACAATTAGCTACAGCTTTAAAGAAACAAAAGACGGAAGAAAAAAAACTGGGAACGATTCTTATTGAGGAAGGGTATATTTCCGAACAAGAACTTGCAAAAACCCTAAGCCAAAAATTTCGTGTATCATCAATTGATATAAAACCTGAAAATGTTGATACAAAACCAATTGAGCTAATCCCTTCTTATATGGCACAGAAGTTTCAGATATTCCCTATTAATAGAAGAGGAAGAAAGTTGATCCTTGGAATGGTAAATCCTGCAGATCTGGAAGCAATAGAAGCTGTGGAATTTAAGACCGGATTTAAAGTTGAACCTTTAGTTGTTAATTATTATACCATGAAGAAATTATTGGAAAAGTATTACCCCCTAACAGAAAAAGTGGAAAAGGGCAAAGAGAAGGAAGAGGAATTTGAGTTCGGTAAGGATGGCCTGGAGGACATTTTCGTAAAAGAAGAAGAAAAAGAGGAAGAAGAGCTTTGGAGGGAAGAATCTAGAGAGAAACCAGTGATAAAGCTGGTTAATTATCTTATTGCATCCGCTGTCAAAAAAGGAGCCTCAGATATACATATAGAGACATATGAGGGAACTTTGAGAGTTCGATTCAGGATTGATGGTGTACTCCAGCAGGTAGCAGAACCCCCTTATAGATTGAAGGGCGCTATAGCCACAAGAGTAAAGATAATGACAGGCACAATGGATGCATCAGAAAGGAGGCTTACACAGGACGGAAGAATAAAGATAAGAGTCGATGGAAAACCAATAGATATTCGTGTTAGCATAATTCCGACTGTGTTTGGGGAAAAGGTGGTGATGAGGATCCTGGATCCTTCTTCCCTAATGCTTAATATGGAGCTCCTTGGATTTGAGGCCAAAGCTCTAAAGAGATTCCGTGATTCAATTTATAAGCCATACGGTCTTATCCTTGTCACTGGACCTACAGGAAGCGGCAAATCCACAACTTTGTATTCTGCCCTCTCATCATTAAACTCTCCGGAGATTAATATTATGACCGTGGAGAACCCTGTGGAGTACAATATAAATGGTATAAACCAAGTTCAGGTTAATCCAGATATAGGTTTTGATTTTGCTGTGGCTTTGAGAGCATTTCTCAGACAATCACCCAATGTCATATTAGTTGGGGAGATTAGGGAAATCGATACAGCAACGATTGCAATTAGGGCAGCCCTCACCGGTCATCTTGTCCTCTCAACCCTTCACACAAATGATGCACCCAGTGCCGTAAACCGATTGGTTGATATCGGGGTAAAACCTTTTCTTATTGCGAGTTCATTGAACCTAATTCAGGCGCAGAGGCTTCTCAGGAAAGTCTGCAAAAATTGTAGAAAAAAAATAAAGCCAAGTGATACTGATAAGCTCAGGATTTTGGAGGAAATAGGCTTGAGTAAGGAAGAAATAAGAAATAATGAGTTCTACACTGCAGGAGAGGGATGCCCAGAATGCAATTCATCAGGTTATAAAGGTAGAATCGCCATAACAGAAGTGATGCCCATTTCAATGGACTTAAGGAAGATGATTCTTGAGGGCGTCTCTGCAGATGAATTGAGAGAAAAAGCTCATGATGAAGGAATGCAAACTCTTAGAGAAGATGGGTTGGTTAAATTAAAGAAAGGGATAACCACTCCCGAAGAAATTCTGAGAGTAACGGTTGAGCCATAAAATAAAAGGAGGAGATCTTTATGGATTATGATATGAAGGATTTATTAGAAGAAATTATAAAAAGAGGTGCTACTGATCTCCATCTTACAGTAGCAGCACCTCCAATGTTCAGGAAAGATGGAAGATTAGAACCCTCTAATTATGATCCCCTTTCTCCAGGGCAAGTAGAAAAACTGGTCTATTCGATTCTGAACGATGAACAAAAGAAGAAATTCGAGATGACAAAGGAGCTCGATCTGAGTTTTGGGGTTCCTGGTCTCTCTCGTTTCAGGGCGAATGTCTTCCATCAGAGGGGTCAAGTTGCCTGTGCAATACGCACGATTCCATTTAAAATTAGATCTTTTAAACAACTGGGGCTTCCTCCTGTAATTGCGGAAATGGCAAATAAACAGAAAGGCCTTGTCCTTGTCACCGGTCCTACAGGTTGTGGAAAATCCACTACCCTTGCCGCTATTATAGACAAAATAGACCAGGAGAGAAAGGTTCATATTGTGACAATAGAAGATCCCATTGAATATCTTTTTAAGCATAAAAGAGCAATAGTAAACCAGAGACAGATTGGTTCAGATACTGATAAATTCAGTACAGCCCTAAAATATATTCTAAGACAAGATCCTGATGTGGTGATGATAGGAGAGATGAGAGATCGGGAAACAATGGAAGCAGCATTAAATGTTGCTGAGACCGGTCACTTAACTCTCGCTACTCTTCATACGAATTCTGCTGCGGAATCGATTTCAAGGATTGTTGATACATTCTCGCCCGAAAGGCATTCTCAGGTTCGTGCTCAAATATCTTTCGTGATTGTGGGCATTATAACTCAGAGTCTAATACCCAAAATTTCTGGGGGAAGGGCTCTTGCTGTGGAGATACTTTATGGGACGCCTGCCGTAAAGGCCTTAATAAGAGATGGAAGAGGACATCAGATATATTCCCATCTTCAAGCAGGTTTTAAATATGGTATGGTCACTATGAACCAGTCACTTTATAAGTTATATATGGAACATCAGATTTCTCTGAGTGATGCAATGACCTATTCCAGGCTACCAAAAGAGCTGGAAGAAATGATTCAGAAAAAAGTATTAATTTTGCATTAAGGAGGTAACAAATGCCTATTTATTTATGGAAAGGCAGGACACCAAGTGGATCAATCGAAAGTGGAGAGATAGTAGCAACTAATCCTACAGAGGTTCATCGGATACTTAGAGAACGAAAAGTTGTCCCGACTTCTGTCCGTTCGAAACCAAAAGAAATAACTCTACCCTTTTTAAAAGGAAGGGTTTCAAGTAGAGATATCTCTGTTTTTACAAGGCAGTTTTCTGTAATGATAAACGCGGGTTTGCCTTTGATAAAGTGCCTTGATATCCAGGTACAACAGGTTCAATCAGAGAAGTTTAAAGAAATACTTAGGGGTCTTATCTCTTCTGTAGAGGGTGGTTCGACCCTGGCTGATGCTCTCCGCAAGTATAAAGATACTTTTGGAGACCTCTATATTAACATGGTGGAGGCTGGAGAAAAAGGCGGTTCACTTGCATCGATCCTTGCTCGACTTGCTGAATACCTTGAAAAGGCGGATGAAATAAAAAGAAAGATCAAGGGGGCGATGATTTACCCTGCAATGATTCTTCTTGTTGCTATCCTCGCTGTTGCTGTTTTGCTACTGTTTGTTATTCCTACTTTTTCACAGATGTATGCCGGGATTGGATCTCAGTTACCAGGTGCTACGAGGATGGTAATTGCTCTGAGTAACTTTCTGAAAAAAAATATAGTTTTTATAGTAGGAATCCTGGTTGGCTTAGCAATAGCTGTTCGATATTACTATCGCACTGAGCAAGGACATCTCCAGATTGACAGATTCATTATAAAGGTCCCAATATTTGGGACACTTATAAAGAAACAGGCAATCTCAAGGTTTTCACGGACTCTTTCGACGCTTATCGCAAGCGGCGTCAATATCTTGGATGCCCTTGAGATAACTTCTGGAACAACAGGAAATAAAGTGGTTGAGAATGCAATATTGCGGTCTCGGACTTCAATTGCTCAAGGTGAATCCATAGCCGAACCTTTAAGCAAGGAAAAGGCTATTTTTCCTCCTATGGTGGTCCAGATGATAACCGTCGGAGAGCAAACCGGAGGTCTTGATGAAATGTTGGCAAAGGTCGCTGACTTCTATGACGATGAAGTGGATCAAGCAGTAGAAAACCTGATGAGTGCACTTGAACCAGTAGTTCTTCTTTTCCTTGCTGTTATTATCGGTGGTATGGTTGTGGCAATGTACCTCCCGATCTTCAAGTTAGCTTCCCAATTCACAGCATGATAAAAACCCGGGTGAATCACTTTAGGAGGTATTTCCTATATCGCTCTGTTCTCTTTATTACTCTTCTTGGAATTACTCTATTCTTCCTAAAACAAAGTGAAGGGTTAGTTCCTCTTCTTATACTTACTTCTGTTTTCATTATAGATGAGATCCTTGTCTATTTCTTTCAGAAGGGGGTCTATCTTTTCAACATTCTGATTGATTTTGCATATCTTTCCATATTCATTGTTTTTACAGGTGGCTCTTTAAGCCCATTTGTTCCCTTCTACCTCCCCCTCATCGTCCTTGGCGCTTACCTTTTTTTTCCTCTGGATTCCTTTATAATCGCTGGTTGTTCTGCTGCGTTCTACGGGGTAATCTCCCTTGTTCTTGCCGGGCGTATTCCAGATAGTCTTCTCTTAATTGAAGTGCCAGAGATTCCCTCTCTTCCTGAGGCTTTACTTGGGTTTATAGTCTATTCCTTATCTTTCCTATTTACTGCAGCACTCTCTTCTTTTATTATTCAGAGATTCAGGAAGGAAAATGTCCGTTTGAGGGTTACCACTTCGGACATATTAGAAGCGATTGATTATGGAATTATAACAGTAAATGAAGATGGGAATATTGCATGGAGTAATTCAAAGGCTGCTTCCATTCTTGGAGGAAAACTTCCATCAAATGAAAATCTTTCAAAGATTGTTCATAATGAGTTCTTAGAGCCTATGAGTAAGATATTAAAAAGAGAAAAGAAAGAAGTAGAGCTTCGAGTTGAGGATAAAGTATACAAGATTAGAGGCAATGATTTATTTGATGGTGAAGGTACAATTTTAATGATCAACGATATAACTAAAGAAAAGGAAATGGAGAGGAAGATGCAGATGCAGGAAAAGTTAGTCACCCTCGGGCAGTTTGCAGCAAACCTTGCTCATGGAGTTCGAAATCCAGTATCTTCAATAAGGGCTTCTGCAGAATTAATTGATACAAAAGTGCAAAATCCAAAAAAAACTAATCGACTCAGAGAGTTAATTATTGAAGAATCCGACCATCTGGAGAACCTAGTAAATAACTTTCTGGACTTTACAAGAAATTTTAAATTAAAAAAGGAAGAGATCAACCTTCATAGTCTCACGAATGAAGTGATTCCGAGCCTTAAGAGAAGTAAATATTTTCATGATAAGGTTCGAATCATTAACAAGATTGACAAAGGTTTAAAGATAAAAGGGGATTATACTCTCCTTAAAAATGTTCTGATTAACCTTGGAACGAATTCCTTGAAGGCTATGCGAGATGGAGGAAATCTTATCTTTGATGTTACCATGAACGAAAAAATTACAATTGTAATTGAAGATACAGGTTGCGGGATAAAAAAGGAAGATTTAGATAGGATTTTCTCACCCTTCTATTCTAGTTTTAATGATGGATTCGGGTTTGGGTTATCTATAGTCAAGAAGATAGTTCGGTTACATAATTGGGATATAAAAGCCGAGAGTAAGTTGGGTGGGGGTACAAAATTCAGGATTATCCTATGAAAATGAGAATACTCGTTATAGATGATGAAAAGTATCTACTTGAAGTAATAATGATGGGTCTAGAGGAAGAAGGCTACAGGGTTGATGGGTTTTCCAATCCAAATGAGGCTCTGGAAAAATTTAAAGAAAATCCCTATGACGCTGTAATAACTGATATCAGAATGCCAGAAATCTCCGGTCTTGAAGTTTTAAGGCGCTGCAAGGAGGTCTCCCCCGAGACAGCGGTTTTATTAATAACGGCATACTCTTCAATTGATTCGGCAATTGAAGCTATTCGAAGCAATGCCTCTGATTACATTAGAAAGCCTTTCAGGATGAAAGAGTTGGTATTAAGGCTGAAGGCAGCATTGAAAAAGGCAAGAATAGAAGAGATGATAGGAAATCTGCAAGAAGAGAAACTTGAAGAGTTTAAAATAATCGGAAAGAATTTAAAAGTAGCGGAGATAAGAAGCAAGATAAAAAAAGTTGCCCCAACCACTTCTCCCGTGTTTATCATTGGTGAAAGTGGAACCGGAAAGGAATTGGTCGCGAATCTCATCCATTACAATTCAGGTAGATCAGGGAAGTTTGTTCCTGTAAATTGCTCTGCTTTTCCCTCTGATTTACTTGAATCAGAACTATTCGGATATAAGAAAGGGGCATTTACAGGAGCGGACAAGGATAAAGAAGGCTTATTTAAAGCTGCAAATAGAGGAACCCTTTTTTTTGATGAAATAAGTACTCTCCCACTAGAGCTACAGCCAAAGCTCCTTCGTGCAATCCAGACGATGAAGTTTACCCCTCTTGGCAGCACCAAAGAGGAAGAAGTAAATGTGCGAATAGTAAGTGCTACAAATAGAGGTATTGAAGAACTCGTTGAAAAAGGAGATTTTAGAGAAGATCTATACTACCGTTTGAATGTCATACCTATCGAAATACTGCCTCTACGGGAGAGGAAAGAAGATATTCCTTTATTAATCCAGCATTTTACCAAAAAAATATCCAGAAGGTTAAATATTAAAGAGAAGAAATTTACAGATAGAGCAGTAAAAAAACTTATGAACTATGAATGGAAAGGAAATGTCAGAGAGTTAGAGAACCTCCTTGAGAGAATTATGGTCTTAGAAGATTCGCTCATAATTGATGAAGATTCAATTCCAGATGTAGAAAAAGGAAAAAAGGGAACTAAGACCCTAAATCTCGAAGAACTTGAGAGGAAAACAATTTTAAGGGCTCTTGAAATCTCAAATAATGATAAGAATGAGACTGCCGGCCTTTTGGGTATCCATCTTTCAACTCTGTATCGAAAGATAAAGAAACTGAATATAGACATTCCTTGACATTTCGCTGAACTTAGTTAAATTATAGTTATGATAGTTATTTTCTTGATTTTATCAACTATTAATGTTGATTTCGAAGTCGAAAGAGATACTTCTCTAATACCTTATATTTACGTCAATTATAGGATCTCTTATTCGGAGATTGTTTTCTATAAAAAGGACACTATTTATGAGGCTGAATATCTCAATTCACTAATTATCAGAAAGGATAAAGAACAGGTAGGGGGTCAGACTCAGAGGAGAAAAGTTAGTGTTAGGGATTACTCCAAGACTATTTCTCATGATGAATTCACTTCAGGACAGATAAAACAGAAACTTTCTAATGGCAAAGTTAAGGTAATTTTTTACACCTGGGATCTGAACTCAGAGAGACGATGGAAAAGAGAAAGGGAGATTGAAATTATAGAACTATCCCCAACTGATATTGGCTCTATTCGTTGGCTTTCAGGGCCATCCCGTAGTGTATCTTCAGAGGATACCATAAAAATCAAAATGAGTTTATTTAATTCTGAAGGGAACGGTGTAAATTTATCCTATCTTTTCAGCAGTGAAACCGGGAGTATTCTTTATAAGACTGATACAGTTCTTAAAGGAAAAAAGAAATACCTTGCATACATTAAATTTCCAGGAAATAGATTTCCAGAGAACCGTTATACATTTGAGGCTCGTCTGAGTAAGATTGGGAGCAAAGAAGTCCATAAAAGAACTCTTCAATTTGAGGTTCAAAAACCTTTTTTCCGGTCAAAAAGGTTTATTGAAAGAGTAAGGCAACTTTTGTATATAGGAACATCAAAAGAAATAAATGGAATGCTCGATGCACCCATTGAAGAGAGGAAAGAACTCTGGGATGAGTTCTGGAGAAAGAGAGATCCCACCAGCGGCGATGAAGAAAATGAAGTCAGGGATGAGTATTTCAGAAGAGTGGATTATGCTAACGCACGCTTTTCTGGTCTCATGGATGGGTGGAGGAGCGATAGAGGGAAGGTTTATATAATCTTGGGTCCTCCGGATTATATAGAACGGCATCCCTTTGAATTATGGAGTAAAGCTTATGAGATATGGTATTATGATGAAAAAGGCTATCAATTGATTTTTGTTGAGAGGTATAGTATTGGAGAATATGAGTTAATAAATCCTTCAAGAGAAGTTCTGTGATAATTTTCTTATTATTAGCAGGTGAAATTAATTTAGATATATCTCAATTTTCTCTATCTTCTGATAAAACTTATTGCGAGGTCTACTATTCACTGCCCACAGGTAAACTTGACTTCAAGGAGAAAGGGGGTAGGTTTAGCGCCACCCTTTCAATGATCTTAAGGGTTAAGAATGAAACTTCAAACAAGACATTTCTGGACACTCTCCAAAAGATTGTTACTGTTTCTGATACAACTTCAGGGGGAAGGTACTTTGATACTCAGCCCATTATCATTTCATCAGCCAACAGATTTAGAATAGACTTAAAGACCCAGCCAATTAGAGGATCGGTGTGGGAGGCTTCAACTACTTTTGTTGCGCGAAAGTGGAATAATGGATTCAAACTCAGTGATATCCAGGTTTCCCATACTCTTATTCCTACAACAGAAAACAACAGATTTGTGAAGAACGGTTTCAAACTGATTCCTTACCCCTCGAGGAAGTTTAACAAAAATCGTTATTTACTGACAAGTTATTGTGAAGTATATGGAGCAGTTAGAGATTCAATCTTACTGACTTATCTTATTGAAGGACAGGCGAATGGAATAGATACACTATTCAATGATTATTCTCCAACTTCGGATGATGTAATGGCAATACCTATGGTATTTAATTTACTGGGTTATAATCCAGGTTCCTATACTTTGAAATTGATAGCGAGAACTGGTTCTGACGAAGCCATTGCAACAAAGGATTTCTGGATCGAGGGAGTTCTACGGAATGTTTCACCCTCCATTCCAGACTCTATTATGGGATATGCATCTTTTATTAGATATATTGCCTCTCCTGAAGAAGTCTCACAAATGAACGCCCTTACCGGCAAGGCTAAAGAGTTGTTTCTCCTTAGGTTCTGGTCAAAGAGGGATCCAAATCCAGCCACAAAGGAAAATGAGGCATTAAATTTCTTTGTGAAAAGGGTGAAATATGCTGATAGTCGTTTTTCAGTTGGTGGAACACAAAGGCAAGGGCGAATTACCGATATGGGGAGGGCTTATATAAAATATGGTCAACCGGATGATATAATAAGAAGGACAGCAGAGTTGGAAGTTGATCCTTATATCATCTGGCACTATTTTGCTCGGGATGAATGGTTTATATTTATGAATAGAGATATGACAGGAGAGTATAAGACAATATATTCAACAGTTGAGGGAGAACCGATTATTACTGGGTGGATGAGTTTAATACTTCCTGAAGATAGAAATGAAATAACTGCTTCAAATTTTTGAAGTCATTTAAAATTCTCAGCTTTGCTTGATTCTGATAGGCCTGGAGTTTCCAAGGAACCCTTGACAGAATAAAAAAAGCTATTATTTATGTCAACAATGTGTAAATTTTTAAAGATAAAGAAAAGTAAATAAAACAAAAACTTTAAAAGGAGGGTAATAATGCCATTCTTAAGCGGCAATGAGCTTGAAAAAGTCTGTAAAAAAGCAAAAAGGGAGGGTTATGGCTTTATAGCATCAAATATCGCCGAGCCTAATGTTCTAATTGGAGTCTTGGAAGCTTCCAAGAACAAGAAGTCTGATCTCATCTTACAACTGAGCACAGGTGCAGCCAAGTTCGCCGGAGGCGAAGATCTTATTACTGGCCTTCGAGTTGTAACGAAGTATATACAGATACTAGCTAAAAAGTATGATATAGGTGTTTTTCTTAATCTTGACCATTGGAAAAAGAAAGATATGGATTTCATTAAGATGGCCATCGAGGAAAAACTTGCATCTTCAATTATGATTGATGCTTCCAAGGAATCTTTCGATGAAAATGTTAGAATTACTCACGAGGTTGTCAAAATGGCTGAGGGAAAAGGTATACTAATAGAAGGTGAACTGGGTAAAATCAAAGGGGTGGAGGAGAAAGGAACCGCTTCTGCTGAAGCCTTCTATACCAATCCAGATGAGGCTGTTGAATTTGTGGAAAAGACAGGGCTCGATCTGTTAGCCGTCTCTATTGGAACCCAGCATGGTGTAAGTAAAGGAAAAAACATAAAACTCCGCACTGATCTGGCTCAAAAGATAAACAATGCCTTAATAGATGCCGGTAAAGAGGTTCCTTTGGTACTTCATGGATCCTCAGGACTTACGGAAAAACAAGTAAAAGAAATCATCAAATATGGTATCTGTAAGGTAAACAAAGATACACGCTATCAGTACGAATATGCCAGAACGTCTTTAGATTATTATTTCGAACATAAGGATTCAATCTTGCCTCCAAAGGGCGAACCTGACAACCGAGATGGCTTTTTCTCTGATTCGAAATGGAGTCCTGTAAAAGCTGACTTTGACCCAAGGGTTGTCTCAAAGCTTATCCGAAAGCAAGTAGAGAAGACTGCTGAGAAGTTAATCGATCAAGTGGGCTCTGCAGGGAAAAGCCTTTACTTATGATGAAATAACCATGGAGGATTTAAAATGAAAAAAATAGGAGTAATTACTGGGGGTGGTGACTCACCAGGAATCAACGCAGCTATTAGAGCCATTGTTAAAAGAGCAAATTTGGATGGGATCGATATACTCGGATTTAAAGACGGCTGGGCTGGTTTAATCAAAAACGACTGGCAAGAGTTAGGGTTAAAAGAAGTTTCGGGTGTTCTCCCAAGTGGAGGAACTTTACTCGGGAGCTCCAGGACTAATCCCTTCAAAACCGAAGAAGGTGTTTCTAAGGTGAAGGAAACTTATAAAAAAAACGGTCTGGATGCATTAATCGCTATTGGCGGTGATGATACGTTAGGGGTGGCTCACAAACTGAAAGATTACGGAATAAAAGCTGTGGGGATACCTCAAACGATAGACAATGATCTGGCTGAAACCGAATTTGCTATAGGTTTTGACTCTGCTTTGGCAAGGGTGACAGAGGCTATAGATGGGCTACATACCACAGCCTATTCCCATCACCGAGTAATGGTAGTAGAAGTCATGGGTCGTGACTCAGGCTGGATAGGGCTATTTGGAGGTCTTGCAGGTGGTGCAGATATAATCTTAGTTCCTGAAGAACCTTACACAATTAAAGAAATAAAGAAAAGGATTGAAGAACGAAGAGCAAAGGGGAAAAATTTTTCAATAGTGGTAATCTCCGAGGGTGCAAAACCAATTGAACTAGATCAACAAATAACAAAAGGAACTGAAGCCGATGAATTTGGACATGTAAGGCTGTCTGGAATTGGGCATTATCTTGCGGATCAACTCCGGGAAATCCTGAATATGGATGTTAGAGTAACAAGACTTGCTTACCTGCAACGGGGTGGCCAGGCAACACCTTTCGATCGCTTACTGGCAACACGATTTGGGGTACTAGCTGCAGAACTGTGCATAAACGGAGACTTCGATGAGATGACCGCTCTAAAAGCCAGCAAGGTAGTACCTGTTGAACTTGAAAAAGTGTTATCTAAGTCACCAAAACCCATAGATAAAAAACTTTTGGATTTGAGAAAAATATTCTACTAATTTCTACCAGGTCAATTGAAATAAGATTCATTCAATAAGTTGAAATTTTAATCTTTGGGAATCTAAACTAAAAAGGAGAGAAAAATAAATATCTTTTTTATTGTTATCTCAATTCTTCCTTCTGATTCAACAATATCTCTTGAAAGTAACGAGAAAAATCTTCCATCAACCTCCATAAATGTCTTTCTGGATTTTGCTTTTGGTGGAAGATATGGATATGTAGATTACATTAAAACAGAAATTCCCTTTATAAATTACGTTCGTGATCGTAACCAGGCAAATCTCCATATCATATTATCAAGCGAGCATACAGGTGGTGGTGGAAGAAAATATACAATGTTTTTTTATGGTAAAAAGAGCTTTGAGGGTATGTGTGATACCCTGAGCTATTTTTCAAATGTTACAGATTCTGAAGAGACTATCCGAAGTGAAATTGTAAGAGTCCTAAAAATGGGGTTGGTTCGTTACATTTCTAAAACCCCTTTATCTAATTATCTTTCAATTTCCTATAAGGAAACTGAAGAGAAAAGCAAAGAAGAATCAGAGAAAATAAAGGATAAATGGAATTATTGGGTTTTCAGGATCTCTGGAGACGCTGATTTAGATAAAAAAACTTCCGAAGAGGATTATGACTTTAATTTTGATCTATCCGCGTCTCGAGTAACAGAAGCATTAAAAATCAATCTTTTCGCCAGATTAGATCGACACTATAATAATTATAAAATTGACAGTGAGGAATATAGCAGTTACAGGAAAGGACAATTTATTAAAGGTCTGGTTGTAAAAAGCCTGGGGAACCATTTTTCTGCCGGAATTTACGGAACTGTCATTTCCCAAACTTATGGTAATATTAAGGTTTCTTACGGTGTTGCTCCTGCTGTTGAATACAATATCTTTCCGTATTCAGAATCCATCAGAAGAGAACTTACCTTTTTATACAGAATTGGAGGCGGTAAAACTTCTTACTTCGAGAAAACAATCTTTGATAAAACTGAAGAACAATTATACCAGCAAGCTCTTGAGATTGACTATGGCATTAAGGAACAATGGGGTTCTATAGATTTTAGGTTAGATGCAGCGAATTATCTACATGATTTCAATAAATATCACTTGACCTTTCATGGGGGATTATCTTTACGTTTATTTGAAGGGTTTTCTCTTTATGGGTATGGATCCGCGAGTGCAATTCATGATCAATTATCATTAGTAAAAGGTGGCCGAACAATAGATGAAATCTTGCTACAAAAGAAACAACTCGCAACTGACTACGATTTCTCATTCAGGATAGGGATTAGCTATTCCTTTGGATCTATTTATAGCAACGTTGTTAACTCTCGTTTCTAAATTCAGGCTTATATTTCCCTTAAGGCACAACTTTTAAATGCTTTTTCTTATCCTTGATAAACAGCACTACACTACCAATTATACCAATCAAAAACCCTATTGGACACAGGAAGATTGCCATAATGAAGAAGAGGGGTTCATCGTTTACGCCAATTCTAACCCAAAAATCTGCACCGAACCAGTGAATAAACAGGCCATAAATAACGTTGTGTAAAATCTCGCTGACAAAAAATCCTGCAGAGGAAGCCCCTGTTAATATTAAGAAAAATTTAAGCTTTCCACTCACTTTTTGCTTCAAAGTTAAAAATATTAATGCCACACCTAATAAAAAGAAGGCTGTTCCTGAGATGATTATAAATGAAAGATTCATATATTTTCTAAATGCAGGAATTGTCATTACACTTGCTATCACAACGAAAATTCCTGCTAATGCATAAATTATCGCTTTTAGTATAATTATTCCTTTCCGATTTCCTGAAAACGAATCCATTTTTATTACCTCCTTTTCACTTACAAGCTTTTTGATCCAAGTAAATAATCTTTATATTTTATATGCAAAGTATATGTGAAAGAAAAACAAAAGTCAAGCTATCTTAAATTCAGGGCTTAGCAGACTTAAAGCAATTAGTAAATCCACTGTTGCTTTGAAGTCTACCTTAATTTATTATGTCAATCTAATTACTCTTCAGGAATATCTTGCACTGTAAAAATTCATAACTATAAAAGCAAAGCCAATTAACTCAAAATCTTTTGTCGGATTTCTTCTTTTGAAGCACCCAATAGCCAAAAATTCGGTTTACCATTTACATAGATGCCGTAACCAAGCCCATATTTTCTGATAACATCTGACTCAAGCTCATTAGTTATCACCTCTTTTATGATTACCTTATCCCCAAATTCATCCAGCACTTCCTTCAATAACTCAACACTTATTTGATTATGTGGACACCTGCCACTCCAGACTATTTCTACAACCACCCTCCCGGTTTTTGATTTTTGTTTATAGCCATACTTTTGCCTTAAAAATTTAGGAGATTCGGTAGGCTGAAATTTCTTAAACATAAGAAGTTGTTTAATACTCCCATTTTGACTATCAACGACTTTATAACCTCTTTTTGCAAAGTAATCCGCTGGCATCCATTCTGGATGTTTATGGGCTATCACTGCAATACCTCTGCTAATTTTTTCGGCTTCCTCTTCCGCTTCGTAAAGCAAAAACTTGCTATAGCCTTTGTCTCTACTCCCTGGAATAATAAAAATACAATTAATCAAGGTAATATCCTTTCCAGAGATGCTCTCTTTTTGTGCTTCAATAGGCAAGTAATCAATAAATCCGATTGGTTTTTCGGCTTCATAAGCAATCTTTGCTCCATAACCTAAGGGTAACCTTTTCTTTATCCAATCAACCCTCATTACTTTACCTTTGGCAAAACCCTCCTTCACTCTTTTTATATTTACATCGTAGTCCTTTGCAAACCATTCAACACATTCATCGCAAACGCATATCCTTGCAATATCTTCCAGGTTCTTTTTGCTGAGGCTCTTAATTTCCAATTTTTGCCCCATAAAATGCCTTTCTCTCTTTCATTTTTCCTCCCTACCCAGGATAAAAATTTGTTGCACGGCAACCTTCACAATTTTTATTATAGCTTAAGCAATTTTTAACCCAGGGTGAAATTCCATAAAGTTCAACAGAAATCTTTAATGGTTCTTTACCTTCGTAAATTTCCAGTGGGTGAAGTAATTTTCCCTTCCAATTTAATCACTAACTTAGTCAATCAGGCTTCCTCTTTTCTCCTCTAATTCAAAATTTTATTTAAGGTGCTCATTAACGCCGAAATAGTAATCACAACCTATTTTCCGTTACTAAAACTTCGAGGTTACCATCGATTTTTGAAATCTTTTCAGATATTATCTTTGCAGCAGATAAGAACTCGCTGTAGAAGAAGTCTTAAACTTTAATCAGCTAAATCTTTCCTGCATTCTCTATAGTCGGTTCTATCCCCCCTTCCCCGGGCTTCCAACCTGCCGGTGTAACTTTGCCTGTCTCTTTAACAAACTTGAAAGCCTGAAGTTGTCTGAAGGTTTCCTCAAGGTTCCTACCGACTGTGGCGTTTAACACCTCATAACCCCGAAGGATACCTTCAGGGTCAACGATGAACCTTCCTCTGGTCTCAATGCCTTGGTCTTCATCAACAACTCCATACTTTCTGCCAATTTCAAATGTTGGATCTGCAACCATAGGCATTGGAGGAAACTTCCTCCCTGTCTCTTTCAAGGCAGCAGTTATTGCTGGGCTCGTCTCTGCCCAAACTTTATGAGAATGAACCGAGTCAGCGCTAATGGCAATGCCTGCTCCGCCAAACTGCTTCAGGCTTTCATAGTTCCCAATTATACCGGCAACTTCAGTCGCACAAACATAGGTAAAGTCTCCAGGATAAAAGCATACCAATACCCATTTTCCTCTGTAATCAGAGAGTTTTACATTTGTCAGTTTACCTTCAAAATAGGCATTCCCCACAAAATCTGGAGCTAATTTATCTACTATTAACATTTTATCTGCCTCCTTTATTTTTATTTAATTTATATATACTTCTGCCACACCCCTATGAATGTCGCAGTAAGAAGAGAGTTTAAACTATGCTATGCGGGAGTATCATCCACAGGTTTCAGACGATCTTTATCTCCTTGGCAGCTTGCCAGAGTCCGTGAATGTTACAAAAAGCCAATGCATAGAGTGTACCGGACTTGTTAATTTTGAGCTCTGTAGTAATCCCATGGTGTGTGTATACTGAACCCTTGTTAGCTCCCTGAGCTGACTCACCGTGAGCGCTAAACTCGTAGTACCCGACTTGGTATGTAAACTTTTCACCATCTGGATGGAAGAAGAGTGATATCCAGCGTATATGATGTTCGGTTGTATTCGGATGAGAAATTTCTTTGCCTAAACTGACCTTTATCTCAAATAGCTCACCCGCCTTAACCTGATCAGGGCACTCAATAACCGGAACATGCTTTTCTGTTTTCCAGTCCGCTTCCTGGAGCCGCTCTCCTAATTTCACCATTTTCACCTCCGTTCTCTTAAATCCTCTAAGATAGCTTGAAGGTCTTCTTCGTGCTCCACCTCATCCTCGAGTATTTCCAAGGCCATATGATAAGTAACCGGGTCTTTATCCTTGGTGATCTCGAGTAGTTTATTATAAACCTCAATTGCACACTGTTCACCCTTAATGTTTTGCTCCAACACAGGTACCACAAAATGGTCTGTGGGAGCATCATATCCGCAGTTAGTCATTCTATACCAATCTTCTGGATTGAGTATCGGAGTACCGCCAAGCTGAGTAATTCTTTCTATGAGCATTTGTGCATGTTCAAGTTCCTCTCCCGCATGCTCTTCAAGTTCAGAAGTAACTTGCCCACGCATTGGTCCTTTAACTACTTTTGCGCCAACCCAGTATTGGTAATAAGCCAACCATTCATCTGCAAAAGCCTTGTTAAGCAACTCTATAAGTTCGCTCACATCCATACTGACCATTTCTCTTCCTTTTGTTCCCATTTTTACTACCTCCTTTTTTTATTTTACTAACTTCATTGGTTGACCACAGCAGAATAACTCACCACCGCCAACCTCTTTCACTTCAACCACATTTCCACAGATTTCACATCTATAAATTTCTACGACTTCTTTCACTCTTGCTATTTTCTCACCTCCTTTTTAGCCCTCACTTTTAATGATATTACATTCCTTATGTTTATTCAAGATTTCATCTGCTAACCTATCCAACGCTCTGAAATCATCTTCTTTTGGAAATCCTTTTATAACAACGGGAGCCAGTATTTCTACCTTTAAATTGGTAATTACCCCTGTAAGTTGTTCTATCATTTTACCACCCCAGCCATAGGATCCGATGATTGACGCAAATTTCAACTTTGGCCTTAAGGCATTTGCAAGATAAGCCGCATAAACGACATTTGGATGCGGGCCAACTAATACTGTGGGTGAGCCAATTACAATTGTAGCAGCATCTACTAATGCCATCGCCAATTTTCCAATGTCAGTCTTCGCCAGATTGAACTGCTTCACAGTTATACCTCTTTCAATCAAACATCTTACGAAGTAATCCACCATTTTCTTTGTGCTACCATGCATTGAGACGTAAGGTATAACAACTTCATTTTTTACCTCGTCAGAAACCCAATCTCTATAGGCATTGAGAATAAAATCAGGTTTATTATAGATTGGACCATGACTTGGTGCAATAATATCTATCTTTAAATCTTTTATCTTCTCCAGATTTTTCTTAATTGCTTTTCTAAAAGGCATCATTATTTCTGCATAGTACCTCTTTGCTGCCTCATAAACTGTTAACTCATCGGTTACAAACAATTCACTTGTTGCGAGGTGAGAACCGAAAAAATCACAGGTAAACAAAATTTTGTCTTCTCTCAGGTATGTGAGCATTGTTTCTGGCCAGTGAACCCAAGGCGCATGAATGAACCACAGCGTTTTATCGCCCAATGAGAATGTCTCCCCATCATCCACTATTATGAATTTATCATCAGGGATTAAAAGCAAATCCATAAGCATAGATTTACATTTGGGTGTGCAAACGACCCTGGATGAGGGATAAATATCGAGGATTTTTGGTAAAGATCCTGAATGATCCTGCTCGGCGTGGTTAGCGATAACATAATCTACAACTTTGACCTCAAGTCGTTTGAGATTCTCTATCAATGCGTCTTCCATCGTTGGGTCCACTGTATCTATCAGAGCTGTCTTTTCTCCACCCTTAACCAAATAGGCATTATAGCTAGTCCCGTCGGGCAGAGGTATGAGTTCATCAAATAATCTTCTATCCCAATCAACGGCTCCAACTGAGTAAATATTTGGTTTTAATTGCCTTGCCACACTCATTTCTATTCTACTCTTTCAAACTCATCTTTACTGGCACTACATACAGGGCATACCCAATCGTTAGGAATATCTTCAAATTTTGTTCCCGGTGCTATTCCACCATCTGGGTCACCTTTTTCTGGGTCATACACATATCCGCAGACTTCGCACCTGTATTTAGCCATCTTTTCAACCTCCTTTTTTATTTCTTCTTTAATATACGTCGGCGCGGTCTTCGGTGCTTTACCACGCTTCACTTCATGATAATAGGCATAGGTCATAGGCTCTTTATCATTAATGATTTCGGCTTCTACTACTTTCCCAATAAAAACAGTGTGAGTTCCAACATTAACTTCTTTAATTACTTCGGCAGTAAGATAGGCAACAGCATTTTCTAAAACTATAGGAACATCGGCATTGCTAACCTTATAATTTACATCTTTGAACTTATCTATCTTTACACCAGATTTGAAGCCAAAATGCCCGATAAATTTCATTGGAGTCTCTTTTGATAGAATTGAAATGGCAAATTTTCGACTTTCTTTAATAAATTGATGAGTAAGATTTTGTTTATTGATACTCACTGCTATAGTTGGTGGCTCTGATGTAACTTGAAAAACAGTATTTGCAATCTGTCCGTTAAAATTATTCCCCTTCTTAGAACTCACCACATATAAGCCGTAACTAAACTTATGTAAAGTTTTATAATTCATTTCTTCTTTTCCTTTTTAATAAAATTTTAACCAGTCTTTGACCCAGAAATGTAAATTTAGCCCTCATTAACTTCTATATTACTTGATTTTGTCATATTGTCAAGAACCGGGCTAAATTTCTCATATTACATCCTTCCTTTTTCTACCTCGCGATAAATTGCTATCCATGGGCTTCCAAAGAATTCTCTTTCTTCCCTCGTTGCCCTTCGATAATCTCCCTTTCCACCCTTTCTGTATTTCCCAAAGGGTTCCAGACGAGACTCGGGTTTGTGTGAGTAGGCATAAAGCCTGTTTGCAAGGTATGTCGCCACTGTGTATCTTTTCTTTTCGCCAAATAAACCAAATCTCTCAACGAGTTTCTGCCATTCATCAGGAAATAACTTCTTGAAGACTTCCATAAAATCAAGGATAGTGAAAGAACTCTTGGGTAATTTTTTTATCGTTTTAATAATTTTTCTCTCTTCAAGAATTGTCATTTTCATTTCTTTCTCATCTCTTTAAGTTGGTTTAAAGCTTCCCCATATTTCTTGCTTCCTTTAGCCCAATCGTTGAGCTTCTCGCAAGGAAAATCCTCACAATGATAGCAAAAATCCAATCCTTTCTTCATACTTACTTCCTTCCGCTTCTTGATACCGCAATTTCACATAAGGTCCTCGGTGCAAAAGAAGTTCAGCGAAGCAGAATTTGGGTGTAGTGAAACCAAGCTTTTTACCCGCTATTGTATGAAGTTGCGACTTCGTTTTTGCCTGAAACATTTCAAGAGATGTTATCTCAATATTTAAACAGATAGTTATATATAACACTACCCTGATACATTAGAAAGAAAAATGCCACGGTTATTACCTGAACGACCTTAGCCCGCTGAGTTACCAGATTGAAGGCTCTACAAAATTTCGCCCGTACTGCTCCAAAAAAGAGCACAAGAAATATTGCTGATGTGATAATTCCAGGTATCCAGATAACCATGGGAGGTATGGAACCAAAACGCACGATATTTGCCATGTCACCCCTCGGTACAATCCCACGAATAATTGTGTAGTTAGACCACCCACCAATTCCAAAAAAAGCAAGGCTATAGAAGAAAAACAATAAGGCTCTACGACCAATTGTGTTTTGCCAATAAAATTTTAGTAGAAAAATAAGAGATAAACAAGCAAAAAGGAAGTTGACAAAAGGCCCTGCAGCTGCGATTGTTACCCCCTGCCAACCGGGGAGCTCCGCAACCTTACTATAATCTACATTTTCATCAATGCCAANTAGAAATGGTGTGTAGTGTATATCAANGGGATGGGTTTTAACTCCAAAAATAGTAGCAGTTAGACTGTGTCCCCACTCATGACATAAGGTATTCATGTACATGGAAANAGTAGCAATGATGAAGAAGTCTAATAGTAATTCAACCCANGGGATTCGACTGTTCATTTCTGTATTGTCTTCC
>NGFL01000023.1:64965-69180 GCA_002215665.1 candidate division TA06 bacterium JGI_Cruoil_03_38_101
TCCTTGTTNGACTATCTTTTCGCCTTTTATTCCACCAGTTCGAATTGCAAATGAATTAATAATTTTCCCACCTTTTGATTCTATTGTATCNCACATCATTTTAATTACACTTTTACCACCAATCCCACCCATTGTAACAAATATAACCACTTTCTCATCTTTAAAATCAGCCTTTGAGATAAATGCGTTAATCGCTGGTGTCGGCTTTAATGCCCAAACTGGTGTTCCCAAGAATACTAGGTCATAATTGTCTAAATTAAAGTCTATAGGTTTTATTTCACTGCGTTTCTCTTTTCTTGCATTCCATCCACCACTAATAAAACCAAGGAAGCCCTTTCTTTTCTTCACTTCTTCAACTTTCCTTGCATCTGCATTTAAGATTTTAGAAATTGCTTTGGCAACCAACTCTGTTTTTCCAGTCCATGAGTAATATACTATTAATGCCTTCATTTTTAGTTCCTTTCTATAAGATATTAATCGCTTGTTTCTATATTTTATGCTCCTTGATGAGCATTTCGCCTAACAGTTGCAGAAGGCAATTTGTGGAATCTTTCCTGCCTGCCTCTGGCAGGGAATTCTCTCTTATCTGCTGTTGTGTAAGTGCGATAGCACCGATTGGGAAATAGTGAACGGGTGTTGCGAGGATGCCTAACCAAATGTTGCCCCAATCCAATCACCAACATAATGTGTTATAACTATAACTACCCCTGCAATAATTAAATGTTCCATGACCACTTTCCAAGGATTTGTTTTTTGCTCTCTGGCAATATAGAAACTAAAAATACCTAACAAAGACAAGCCCCAAAACACGCTTACAATAATCGCTGTTGAGAGTCGAAGAAACATAAGGGGAACAATAAATGTTAATGCAAAAATAAATTTGGACAAGAAAGTAGAGAGTGTTGATTCCCATATCTCTTTTGTAGTGTGTTTATTCTCTGATTCTTCAGAAATATGTATGCCCAATGCGTCCGAGAATGCGTCTGCTACAGCTATTGTCAATATACCCCCGATAACCACAAATTCTGAGTGAGTGCCTGAATGCAACCCTACCATTAATCCAAGCGTTGTGATTATGGCAGAGGTTATGCCAAAGCTAAATCCTATTTTTAGTGAATGTTTCATCATAATAGTTTAACTCTTTCAACTTAAATAATTTTGGCATCCCTATTTCGCCTGACTTTTCAAGCATCTCCAGAGTTGTAACCGGAAGAAACAATTCCCAAAAGGAGAAGGCGATCGAAGCGAGTATGTATTTTCTCGGCATCTTTTCCTTTCGCAAATCCTCAAAGAGATTCTCCCTCCCTGTCTTAAAGAAGGATCTATACAAACATCCTCATTTTTGAAACTACAAAACAGGCTCTTTACAACATTAAAAGACTCTTGAAAAATCCAATTATTTTCTTTTGAGTTCCAGGGATCAGAATCAATGCATTCTATTTTTTGAATGTAATCAGAATTAGATAGCATTTCCAGAATAACTTTATCTTTATTTCTTCTAAAAATCTTTATCCTGCTAAAAGACTCCGTTTTATTTCTCATTTTATCTGTATTTTACCAAAATAACAAATAATGTCAAGGAATCGGGCAACACCGTGTAAATACATCGGTCTTTCTTTCATTTTTTCCTCCTTTTCACAAGATAAAGATTTGTTGCACGACATCCATTTTACATTGGCTTCATTCTTTGCCCTTGCAATGGCTATTGCAGCAGTATATCTATTGCTTTTTAAATCAACCCACTCAATTTTATATTGGCTCATAGATTTTCACAGGACTTTCCCAGCTATCCCGCCATTCGATTTTCTTTATGCTGATTTTTAGCAGGCAAAACTCGGGTGACTCTGGGCCGTTCGGGAAATGTTCGGATAGATCGAAGGTTGCAAGCTTCCATACCCTTCTTTTATCTTCTAAATCAGGGATCTTTTCAGCTTCACCAATGACAATGGCAGCTTTATCTCCACGAGGCTGCTCCACAAAGGCAAGACAAATCTTGGGATTCTGTTGTATCTGTTTTACCTTCCTGGAAGTGGAGTAAGTCGTTACCCACATAGACATATTGTCTTCGACTATGGGCGAGACTGGACGAACTCTCGGTTGGTCATCATCACAAGTTCCAAGGTATGCATGGAGAGAATTTGCCTTCATTATCGCCACTATTTTCTGCTTATCGGATAAATTCATTGCTTTACCTCCTCTCTTTTTTATTACCTATTATTACCAAAAACACATCACCTATATAGGATGATTTCAATTTGAAACGATGCCTCTCCAAAATCTCTTCGATATCTGATCCATTAAAATATCTCTTGTATATGGTGAATATACGACCGTTATTTAAGACCCTTTTTTGAATACCTTCCTTTTTACGATATTGTTCTCGTTTACTGCTCCAGGCAGAGTCGATAATCATTAACTGTGCATTTGGCTTAAGAATCTTATTAAGTTTGGCAAAAAATACTTGCTCCAGTTCCGAAGTTATATGACTTATGAAAAATCCTGTAACTACACTCTCAAATAAGCAGTTCTCAAATTCAACTTCAAAAAAATCTCCTTGAACAAAATCGCATCTATTTTTTAATCTCAATTTATCTACTCTTTCTTTGCATTCTAAAATCATCTCTTCTGATTGGTCAATCAACGTTATTTTTGAACAATTTTGCGAATAATACGGTAACCAGAATCCAGTCCCGCATCCTATATCAATTAGATGTCCCTTTCCGAATGATGAGACCATCTTTTTGATTTTGCTTACATCATTCCGGCAGGCATCAGGATAAGGAATAGCAGGACCTTTCCCTATATAGACTTCATCATACTCTTTTGCTCTTTCATTATAATAGACCATCATTTCCTTAAAATTATTATTCATTTTGATATTACTTTGTTTCAACATCTAATGTTTTTCTGAATCTGCGAAGATATGGGCTATGAAGTTAGTAAAATACAATATTAACCGAAGTTGAAAATTTTTTCGTTCTCCAGATATTTTTTCCACTCCTTTTCAAAATTCTCGATTGGTTCCCCAATTATTTTAATTACATTGCCATCTGCGCACTCTCTAACAATCTTCACAATCATTTTCTGCCCGTATTGGAATTCTATATATTTCACAATGGTCCAACCCCATTGATAGCAAAGTTCTGTATCCCCTTTGATTTCCTCAAATTTAGGGATCTCCTTAATTTTAAGTCCTTCAAGAACAGGCTCTCTGAACTCGTCTTCATATTTCCATTGTCCTGAAAGATAAACTGCGAGCCCTTCACCCCACCACCTTGGTAATGCCTCTATATTTGGTGAAAGGTACTCTTCAAAAATATGTGCCGTCTCATGGAAAATAAGCCTTTTATATTCCTCGGGGTTATATTCGTAAATTGAATCTTTTGAATATGCAGAAGGAGAGAGAAGAACTAAATCTGTGCGTTGCGTCTGGGCTATTCTACTTGGCCTTGAAGGTTTTTTGATATCGACTTTGAGTAACTCTATAACGAGACGATCAAATTCCCCTCTATTCGGCACTAATATTGCTCTAACTAAGGGAAAACTTTTCCCCAGACGAAAATATCCAGAGAGGAATTTAATCGCCTCCTTTAACCCAACAAATGTTTTATCAACGAATTCTCTATCTCTCTCAGTAAACACTACTTTTATGTTCTTCTTATCAAACCATAAATAGCCATTTAACATCTTAACCTCTTCTCAACTGAATTTTCACTCTGTTTTTGCATATTTAGTATTGTTCAAACGATCCTTTTCACAGACCATCTCTTCCCCTATTTCTTTTACTCTGCAAAGAAGTTTACCATATCCACATTAAAGGCCTTTTCGTATTTCTTCGAGAGTTGCTTTTGCCTCAGGGGCCTTTATAATGTTCCAAAGTTTCCCGAGTTTTTTGCAAGGAAACTCTTCACAATAGGCACAGTTTTTGACATTTTTCTCAAGACCGCACTTCCTAATCTCGCATATCTGGCAATAACTGAAAAGCCTTTTATCTACTAACAGGCATCCATCGCAGTTGATATCCTCAGGTTTAATCTCAGTATTAAACTCCTTGGACCATAACTCGGCCAAATCTTTCCTTTTGGGGTCACTGTCCTCACTTGTTGCAATAAATGCAGGGCAATTACTACAAATAATCCCACAAAAAGCAACCATTTTTGGGGAGTTTCTATTATTTTTTATCATAATTTACCTCCCATTGCTTACCAACCCATG
>NGFL01000057.1 GCA_002215665.1 candidate division TA06 bacterium JGI_Cruoil_03_38_101
ATCAAACAGCAAGCAACAATATTTAGAAAAAAACAAATAAAGGATACTATATCAGCTTGGCTGAAACATCAAACATTGTAAAATACAGAGAACCAGGGAAGCGAGAGAGAACCCCTGCCCATATTCACTTAATTATAGAGATGTATGTAAAGTACGCTTATAATCCGTCGTTGACTCTAAAATTAAGAGACCATATTCTAACAATGCTAAGTCAGATTAAACCCATAACTTTATTTCCGCCAAGTCTCCAGTGTTTTAAACCCGAACACGCTGAACCCTTCAAGGAATTAGACAAAGTTGGAGAATTTACCGTTGAATTTTTGCTCGCCGCAATAGAACTTGTAGCAATACAAGAAAAAACTAATTATCCAACAGGAACTTTAACTGAAAATTTGTATAAAAGTTTTGGAGTTAAAGATCGATTTCAAGTAATCCAAAAAGCAATATGGAGAGGTTAAAGTAATATGAAAGACAATGTTTCTTTAAAGAAAGGCTACTGTATTGTTTAATCGCTGTTCAAGATTTTCTGCAATCATTTTGTATGGCATAACCAAAGTAAAAAATAAGAAGTTATGAAAGAAATTCTTAAAATGTTTTTTGTCATCTTCGTCTTAGCTTTTCCGGGAATCAACTGCGAAAAGATATATCGATTTAAAGAGGGTAAGATTTCCGGTATTAATAACATTGAGGATTTAGATAAGGAAGCGGTTTTCAACTTTGCTATAATGAGTGATAATAAAGGTGATTCTCCCAAAAGCAGTAAACAATTTGCAAACATGGTCAAATGGTTAAAGGAAAGTAATGCTCAATTTGTTATTGGTTTGGGAGATCATGTTAAAAAAGGCTGGGAGAATGACTTTCTACCC
Source organism: candidate division TA06 bacterium JGI_Cruoil_03_38_101 (assembly GCA_002215665.1). Classification (GTDB taxonomy): domain Bacteria; phylum Hydrothermota; class UBA3072; order UBA3072; family UBA3072; genus UBA3072. The sequence continues at coordinate 867 of NGFL01000057.1, forward strand.
TTTTTGAAAGAGAATAAGTGGTGGCATCAAAATTTTTATCCCAATGTTGCTGATGGTGAGAATGAATTTTATGGTAGGAGTCAGTCAGATTGGGGAGCAGGAGCCCCAATTCTTGAGGAGGTTGATCTTTCAGAAAATCCTAATGTGACGATACGCGATAATAAATGCGAATATTACGCAAAAATCAAAGTGAAGGGGTACACAATTCATCTGATTCAATTACACTATTCTGATGAGCCAAAAGAGGATAGTATTGCTTTTACAGAGGATTCTAAACGATACTTGGTGGATATCCTTAAATCAATTGATAAGGGTCCAAAAGACATTATTATTGCAGCGGCTCATTCGAGAACTGGATTCTGGATTGATCAGCTTTCATCCGAGCAACGAACTAAAGTTATGGATAAATGTGATTTAGTGCTTTCTGCAACAACGCATTTTTGGGAAAGAAAAGCAATCCCAGGATACGAGGATAGTGGACCTTTATTTATAAATACAGGCTCTATTACTTATCCTTCCCGTAATTCCCCATACGGTTACGTCCAGGTTCATGTTATTAGAAAGCCATTGAGTTTAGTAGTCCAGTATATAAATGCAGATCGAATTAAGAGGGAAATGCAACCAAGTAAGTATGCTTTTATAAAAATAGTTGGAGGTAAAATTTTAAAAACAAATTTTAGAAAATAAGATATGAAGAGGATGTAAATTGAGTAGTTATTATAGTAATTTTCTCATTAAAAAACTATTTTCAGAAGAACAGCTCTTTAAAACGGGTAGGAGATAAATATGAAAGCTTTAATTATTGCTGCTGGACGAGGGAGTAGACTAAATGATTTAACTGAAGATAAACCCAAATCACTAATTCAACTCTTAGGTTTATCCTTAATTCAAAGAATAATATTAACCTCAAAACAAGTTGGCATTGATGAATTTGTAATAGTCATTGGCTACCTTGGAGACAAAATAAAGGCAAATTTAGGAGACGGAAGTAGGTTTGATGTAAAAATTGATTATATCGAAAATAAAGAATGGGAAAAAGGAAATGGAGTTTCTGTTTTAAAGGCTAAAGAATTGTTAAAGGAGAACTTCATTTTATTAATGGCTGATCACATCTTCGATCTCCGCATTCTGAAGGAGCTTTTTAATTCCAATATGAGAAGTTCCATTATTCTATCTATTGATAGAAAGGAACCATTACCAGGAGACACAAAAGTTCTTGAAAAAAATGGGAAGATTGTTGATATCGGTAAAAATATAGAAGAATCAAACTCCATAGATACTGGCATCCTTCTGTGTTCACCAAAAATATTTTCTTATATTGAAGAAGCGATAAAAGAAGGCAAGGCTGAGCTTGCAGATGGTATTGCTAAAGCTGCTAAAAATAGGGATGCTGAGACATTTGATATTACTCAGATTGAAAGTTACGCATCAAAGATGAGAAAAGATATTAAACCATGGTGGATAGATATCGATAAGGAAAAAGATTTGAGAAAGGCTCAGGAAATGATAATCGAGAATGCCAGCAAAAATCCATCTGATGCTCTTGCTTATTATGTTCATAAACCAATAGAAAACAAATTGGTAGCTTTTATTTCTAATTTTAATATCACACCCAATCAATTAACTGTTCTTGTAAATATATTGGCTTACATAGTAACAGCTTTGTTTTTCTTTGGTTATTTATTGTGGGCCTCAATTTTAACGTTTGTTGTAGGAATAGCTGATGGTTTAGATGGTAAATTGGCAAGAGTGAAATTAATGACAAGCAAATTAGGTTCACTGGAACATTCCTTCGACCTCTTATATGAATTCTCGTGGTTTATCGCTCTTTCTTACTTTCTTTACAGTTCAACACAGAGCTCCACTCCATTGATCCTCTGTATATTCATAATTCTTTTTATAGCGTTCTACCGTCACGTCTATGATCAGTTTAGAAGGGCAATGGGGAAAAGTTTGGATGATGCTGGGAATTTCGAAAGAATTTTTAGAAGAGTGGCTGGTAGAAGAAACCTATATAACATTCCAATCCTTGTGTGTATTTTATTAAGGGTTCCCTTATACTCTTTGATTTTTATCCTGTTTCATTCAGGGATTACAGCGATTGTATATTCCACAAGGGCTATGAAACATATGAATGTTACTGATCATAAGAAAATATGAATATGAAAATTTTGAGGTATTGACTTTATCTCTTCATTCTAAGATAGATTAGTAGTAAATAGTCTTATTTGCCTGCATCTAACAGTAAATAAAAGGCAGACTAGGGTAAACATTGACAATCGATTAATTTTCGTTATCTTTTTATTATGAAGATAGATGAGCATATCACCGGGAAAATAAAGAATGCAAGGAAAGGTTTTGCACTAACAGGGGCTGGAATATCTGCCCCCTCCGGAATACCAACATTTAGAGGGCCAAATGGATTCTGGAAGGATAAAGACCCATTTTCCCCAAAAAGCTTCAGAGAAAACCCTCAATTAGTTTGGCACTGGCACGAGGAAATGAGAGAAATGATGAGAAAGGCAAAACCCAATCCCGCTCATTATGCCTTAACAGAGATACAAAATTCCTTTGATGATTTTGCCATAATCACACAGAATATTGATAACTTGCACCAGGAGGCTGGTTCTAAAAATGTTATTGAACTCCATGGAAATATTTATAGAAATAAATGTAACGAATGTGGTAAGAAATTTGGCGAGATCCGATCAGGAGAGATTCCAAAATGCGATGAATGTGGAGGTCTTATTCGACCAGATGTTGTCTGGTATGGGGAAATTATTCCCCTTTATGCTCTCCAAAAAGCGCGAGAACTGGTGGAAGATTGTGAAATATGTCTTATTATAGGAACCTCCGGGATGGTTCAACCTGCAGCTTCCTTCCCACTTCTTGCAAGGGAAAATGGTGCCTATACTCTTGAAATTAACAAAGAGGAAACTGTGATAACCAACTATCTTGATGATTCCCTATTTGGTGATGTATCAGAAATTCTTCCAGAGTTGAGTAAAACTTTATTGTAGATGGCAAAAGAGAAACCAATATTTCTTCAGAAAGCAGAAGAATTAGAAAAAAAATACAAAAAGATACTTGAAGAGTTAAAAAAGGGAGAAATAATCAGTGATAGAAAGAAATTAGTAGAACTCTCCAAAGAAAAGAAATCATTAGAATCTGTGATAAAGCCCTATGAAGAATATACTGAATTGTTAAGTAAGATTGAGGAGGATAGAGAACTTTTAGGAACAACCCGGGATGAAGAAATCATCGCCCTTGCAAGGGAAGAAATCCAGGAGTTAGAAAAAAGGGAAGAAGAGCTTTCAAGAGAGATCAAAGAAGCCCTTATACCTGAGGATCCAGAGGATCATAAAAATGCAGTTCTTGAAATACGAGCTGGAACAGGAGGAGAAGAGGCAGCTTTATTCGCTGCTGATCTTCTTCGTATGTACAGGAGGTTTTCCGAAAGTAAGGGCTGGAAGTTTGATATAGTTGATTACAATAAAACAGATATGAATGGATACAGAGAAGTAATAACTCTAATTTCAGGAAAGAATGTTTATGGTAGATTAAAGTTTGAAAGTGGCATTCATCGAGTCCAGAGAGTTCCAGAAACAGAATCTGGAGGAAGAATTCACACATCTGCTGTATCTGTAGCAGTCTTGCCAGAGAGGGAAGAAGTAGAAATCCAGATAAATCCAGATGATCTCAGGATTGATTTCTTCTCTGCCTCGGGTCCTGGAGGACAGTATGTCAACAAAGCTTCCACCGCAGTTCGAATTGAACATATTCCTTCAGGCATTGTTATCTCCTGTCAGGATGAACGCTCTCAATACCAGAACCGTGTGAAGGCTTTGAAACTCTTAAGGAGTCGACTATATGAATTTGAAAAAAACAAAAAAGAGAGTGAGCGAAAATCTAAGAGAAGGAAGTTAGTCGGAACCGGCGACAGAAGTGAAAAGATCAGGACTTATAATTTTCCTCAGAACAGACTTACCGATCACAGGATCAATTATACCAAATATAACCTTGACGCTGTGATAGATGGCGGACTTGACGATCTAATTGATGTTCTCCTTCAGGCACAACGAGAGGAATTAACTAATGAGGTTACTTGAAGCTCTTGATTTTGGGGTAGTTCAATTAAAGCCTTGCAGTGGTTCTGCAGAATTTGAAACTATGACCCTACTGGAGGAAGTTACTCACAAATCAAAAGAGGTTATTCTTTCGGATAATGATAAAATTAATGAAGAAGAATTTGTGCAATTCAAGGAATATTTAAGTAGAAGGATCCAGGGAGAACCTTTACAGTATATAATCGGCAGGACTAATTTTCTCGGAATCGATATTTTCACCAAGAAGAAAGCTTTTATACCCCGTCCTGAGACTGAGCTAATGACTTATTATGCAATACTGGAATTAAAGAAGATTAAAAATCCGATAATCCTTGAGATTGGAACAGGAACAGGTGTTATTGCAATATCTATGGCTTTAAAATTAAAAGAAGCAAGAATCTTTGCTACAGATATTTCAGAAGAAGCCTTACAGCTGTGTATGAAAAACATTCAACATTATAAGTTAGAAGAGAGAATCACCCTTATTGGTGCCGACTCTTTAGAACCTTTCAAAAGTAAAGAGCAATTCAATTTGATTATATCAAACCCACCCTATATACCTGAAAAGGAGATGCAGAATCTCGATCCCCTTGTCAAAAGGGAACCAGAACTTGCCCTAAATGGTGGAATGGGGGGCATCCAGATTATCAACCGTATATTAAAGTCTTCACCAGATTTATTAAGAAAGAAAGGAATCCTTTTTCTTGAACTAGATGGATCGAATATTCCTCACTTGAAGGTTCCAAAAAAGCTATCTTATTTAATACTGGATGATGAATTTGGTAGAAAAAGGATTCTTAAGGGTATAAAAAAATGAAGATTATAGTATTTTATACTCCTGGTAAGAAATTTATCAATACAGTTCTTAAAAAGATAAAGGAATCCGCCGAGAAAAATGGATTCCCACTGGTTGAGTATAAGAATGAAAAGCATATAGAAAGTTGCGATCTTGCAATAGCAGCGGGTGGGGATGGAACCTTTCTATGGACAGCATCAATTGTTCATCCCTATAGCATTCCAATCCTTGGAATCAACCTCGGGAGTCTTGGATTCTTAACCGATATAAGAAAGGAAGAAATTGAAGAGGCCTTTAGAGATCTTAAGATTGGTAATTACAGCGAACAGGAAAGGATGATGCTTAATGCATCCTATAGAGATGAAGAAGATTTTGCCCTCAATGATGTAGTTTTTTCGGGAAGGGATGCGAGAATGATAAAGTTTTCGATATCTATCAATGAACAATATGTAACCGACCTTTCAGGTGATGGTTTAATTATATCTACACCCACCGGTTCAACCGCCTATTCTCTCTCATCAGGTGGACCAATATTAACTCCAGGGACCAGAGGTTTCGTAATAACACCTATCTCTCCTCATACCCTGAGTTTTAGACCTCTTGTTGTCCAGGAAGAATCAGAAATCAGTATTCAGACAAAAGACAATTGCCATCTTATCTTTGATGGTCAGCGAATTCTTGAACTCATTCCTGGAGAGATAATTCATGTCAAAAAAAGCGATCATCCTTTAAAAATAGTTAAGATTAAGGGTAAGAATTATTTTCAAGTCCTGAGAGAAAAATTAAACTGGGGAAACAGATGATTAAAGAGATGAAAGTAAAGGATTATGCCTTATTGAACAAGGTTGATATAAACTTTGATTCAGGTTTTAATGTTCTTACAGGTTCTACTGGAACAGGAAAATCTATTATCATAAATGCGCTTTCTCTTCTCCTTGGTGAAAAAGGGGATGTGAATTCCATTAGGAAAGAAGCAGATAAAGCAACAGTTGAGGGGATTTTTTCGACTTCTAAAGAGATCAAAAAACTCCTGAGGTCCTATGGGATAATCGAGGAGGAGCTTATAATAAGGCGGATTGTTAAAAGAAAGGGTGGAGGCCGAATCTATATAAATGGAACAATTGCAAATCTGCGGATGTTAAAGGGAATTGGGAATCTTCTTTTTGATATTCATGGGCAACATGAGCATCAGTTGCTCATAGATGAAGAAACCCATGTTGATTTCCTGGATTCATATGGAAAATTACTTAAAGAAAGAGAGAAGCTCGAAAAACAATATAAATTAACCAAACAGTTGAAGAGCCAACTCAACTCAGCTATCAAAGAAAAACAGGAAATTGCAGAGAAGAAGGAGTTATACGACTTCCAGAAGAAGGAACTTGAATCTATTACCCTTTCTCCTTCTGAGTATAAAGAGTTAAAGGAAGAAAAGAAAAAACTGGACAATTTTGAGGAAATCTCAAGAATAGTTGATTCTTTTGTCCAACGGGTTAGTGAATCGGAAGATTCTATCTTAAATACTCTTGGAGAAATCAGTAAAGATATGGAAAGAGCAAGTAATTTTGATAAAACTCTTAAACCCTTAAGTAAAAGGATTAAAGAGTCAAATTTCATACTTCAGGATGCATCATTAGAACTCCTTAGGTACAGTGATTCCCTTGACTATGACAGGGAAAGATTGACCGAACTGGAAGGGATTGTTGAAAATGTAGAGCGTCTCAAGAGGAAATATAGCAAGAATTATGAAGAACTCCTAAAACTGAAAGAGGAATTAACGGATAAGATTTTCAACATCGACTTCCTATCAGAGAAAATTGAAAATCTAAAAGAGACCATCAAAAAGGAGGAAGAGAAACTCTTTCACTTTGCAGAGGAACTTTCAAAAAACAGAAGAGAAATCTCTATTGAATTTAGAAAGAGGGTAGAAGAAGAGTTAAAAGATTTAGGTTTTGAGAAGGCCCATTTCAAGGTTGAGATAAAAGAAAAAGAAGAAATTGATGAGAAAGGGAAGGATAGAGTTCGTTTTCTTTTTGAGCCAAACATAGGAGAGGGATGGAATCCTCTCTCAAGCATTGCTTCTGGTGGAGAGTTATCAAGGGTTATGTTGGCTCTAAAATCTATTCTATCAAATGTAGACAGGGTAGAAGGTCTTGTATTTGATGAAATAGATGTTGGAATAGGGGGGAGCCTTGCCAAGAAGGTTGGCGAAAAGATGAAGGGGATTGGTAAGAAACGTCAGGTACTCTGTGTAACACATCTACCATCAATAGCCGTAGAGGCTGATTTTCATATAAAGGTAGAGAAAAAGACAAAAGATGGCAGGACAATCACCACTGTTAAGACAGTTTCAGGAAAAGAAAGAGTGGAAGAGATAGCCAGAATGATTTCGGGTGAAAGTTCTAAGGAGACTGCCATCAAGCATGCTAGAGAATTGCTGGGAGGTTCTCATTAATTATAGCCTCTTAAAAAATAGGGGGTATTTATGGGTTTAAAGGAATCTGCAAAGATAGCGGTTGAAACTGCAATGGGTCTTAAGAGAAATGAAGTCGCTCTTATCATCTGCGATGAGAAGAGTAGAAAGATTGGATATGCTTTATTTGAGGCGGCAAGGTTTGCAAAGGAGCCAATCCTCATTGAAATGGAGGAAAGGGAGAGCAATGGAGAAGAGCCTCCTGAATTAGTAGCAAATGCTCTTCTCCACTGTGATGTTGCCCTTATACCTACGACTAAATCCTTGAGTCATACAAAAGCCCGAATGGCTGCCTCTTGTAATGGGGCTCGAATTGCAACATTGCCTGGAATAACAGAGAATATGATGGAAAGAACCCTTAATGTTGATTATAAAGAAATGGAGAGTCTTTCGAAGAGGTTGGCCAGGAAACTTACAATTACAGAGAAGGTAAAGATACAGACTGAAAGAGGAACAGATTTAACTTTCTCGATAAAGGGGAGAGAAGGGCATCCAGATACTGGAATCTGTCATTCTCCTGGAGATTTTTCAAACCTTCCTGCAGGGGAAGCTTATATTGCTCCACTCGAAGGAACAGCTTCTGGAAGACTCATAATAGATGGTTCCCTCGCTGGTTATGGATTGATAAAGAAACCTCTCGAGATAAAAATTGATAAGGGATATATTACTGAAGTTAATGGAGAAGCAGTAGATTTCCTTAAATCCGTCCACAAAAAGTATGGGAAGGATGCCTGGAATGTGGCAGAACTCGGTATCGGAACAAATCCAAAAGCTAAAATTACGGGTCTTGTCCTGGAAGACGAAAAGGTAAGAGGAACCATTCATATTGCCTTTGGAGATAATTCAACATTTGGTGGAACAGTCTCTGTGGATTCCCATCTTGATGGGGTCTTGAAGAATCCCACCTTGATTCTGGATAAAACCACTATTATAGAAAAGGGAAAGCTGGTTATTTAATCTATTAATCTTTCGCTTAGTTTTTATTTTTGAAAGAAAGGAATCCTTGACGATAAAAGGAAAACTCTTATATTGCAAATATGGTAATTACAACTACCAATAAACCCGGGAAGAAATTGGAAGAGAAAATACCTAAACTTATCCTTGAAGACGGTTCTGTTTTTCAGGGATACCCCTTTGGTTCTAAAAAAAATGTAAGCGGGGAAGTAGTTTTTAACACGGGAATGGTTGGATATCCAGAGAGTTTGACTGATCCATCCTACAGGGGACAAATTTTAGTTTTAACATACCCTTTAATAGGCAATTATGGAGTCCCGGGAGATGAAAAAGAAGATAACCTGTTAAAAAATTTTGAATCAGATAGGATACAGGTTCTGGGTTTAATAATAGCCGATAACCCTAATGCTTATTCTCATTGGAATGCTAAAAAGTCTTTATCTGATTGGATGAAAGAATACAATATCCCAGGAATATATGGGATAGATACGAGAAAGTTAACTAAAAAATTAAGAGAGAAAGGAACCCTACTTGGAAAAATTGTCTATGATAAGGAAGATATCAATTTTGAGGATCCAAACAAAAGAAACCTGGTAGCAGAAGTTAGTATTAAAACACCCATAGAATATAAGAAAGGCAAGAACACAGTTGTAATTGTAGATTGTGGCGTAAAAAATAATATAATCAGGGCTTTTCTGAAGAGAGATATAACCGTTATCAGGTGTCCCTGGGATTATGATTTCCTGGGAGAGAATGCAGATGGCATAATAATATCAAACGGCCCGGGAGACCCTAAAAAATGCAATAAAACAATGGAGAATGTCAGAAGGGCTTTATCAAAAAAGATACCAATTCTTGGTGTCTGTCTTGGTTCCCAAATTTTAGGTCTTGCTGCTGGAGCTGATACCTATAAATTAAAATATGGTCATCGGAGTCAGAATCAACCTTGCATAGAGGTTGGTACTAAAAGATGTTATATTACTTCGCAAAATCACGGATATGCAATTGATTTGAATACATTTCCTCAGGATTGGAGAGAGTGGTTCTACAACAATAATGATAGAACAAACGAGGGTATTATCCACATATCAAAGCCATTTTTTGGAGCACAATTCCATCCCGAAGCTTCCCCTGGTCCAGATGATACTGAATTTTTGTTTGATACTTTTATGAGGGCTATGAGATGAAAAAGAAGTTAGAAAAAGTTTTAATTTTAGGGTCAGGAGCAATAAGGATAGGACAGGCTGGAGAATTTGACTATTCTGGCAGTCAAGCTATTAAAGCTTTAAGGGAAGAGGGGATTGAAACAGTTCTGGTTAATCCAAATATTGCAACGATTCAAACATCTTCTTATTTAACTGATAAAGTTTACTTTCTACCCCTAAATACCTATTTTGTTGAAAAGGTTATTGAAAAGGAAAAACCTGATGGCATTTTACTTGGTTTTGGAGGACAAACGGCATTGAATGTCGGTGCCGCATTAGAAGAAAAAGGAGTTTTAAAAAAGTTTAAAGTTGAAGTCCTGGGAACCCCAGTCCAGGTTATCCAGGATACAGAAGATAGAGAGCTATTTGAGAAAAAAATAAATGAGATTAGTCTTAAAGTTCCAAGGGGTAAAGCGGTAAGCAAGGTAGAAGAAGCTTTGCGGGTAGCAGATAAAATTGGTTACCCTGTTATTATTAGGATAGCTTACGCTTTAGGAGGTTTAGGTTCCGGGATAGCCCAAGAAAAAGAACAATTAATTGAGATAACGAGAAAGGCTTTTTCTTTCACGAGGCAAATCATGATAGAGGAATATCTTGAGGGTTGGAAAGAAATAGAATATGAGGTTGTAAGAGATTGTTACGATAACTGCATTGTTGTTTGTTCCATGGAAAATTTTGACCCTATGGGAATTCATACGGGGGAAAGCATAGTTGTTGCCCCGGTCCAGACCCTAACAGCTTCTGAGAATTTTAAATTAAGGGCTCTGGCTATAAAGGTGATAAGGCATCTTGGTGTTGTTGGTGAGTGTAATATTCAATTTGCACTTAATCCTGAATCAGGAGACTATAGGATAATAGAAGTTAATGCCCGATTAAGCAGGAGTTCCGCTTTAGCTTCTAAAGCAACAGGATATCCATTGGCTTTTATTGCAGCCAAGCTGGCTTTAGGTTATGGTTTAACAGAGGTGAGAAATGCCATAACTAAAGAGACTTCAGCTTGTTTTGAGCCAGCTTTAGATTATGTCGTTCTCAAATATCCAAGATGGGATTTACAAAAATTCAGGAAAGTTAAGCTTAATATAGGTTCTGAGATGAAATCTGTAGGTGAGGTGATGGCAATTGCAAGGGGTTTTGAGGAGGTTCTCCAAAAAGCGATTCGAATGTTAGAAGTTGGAATGAACGGTCTTGTTTGTAATGGCCTCGAGTTTAACAACCTGGAGCGAGAACTTAAGGAGCCGACGGATAAAAGGGTATTTGCGATTGCTGAAGCAATCAGAAGAGGTCATTCTATTGATAAGATTTATGAGCTTACCAAGGTTGATCCGTGGTTTTTATATAAAATGAGGAATATAATTGAGTTAGAGAAAAAATTGAGGAGTTATAAGCTTAAAGACCTGCCCGAGTTTTTATTAAAAGAAGCAAAACAAAAGGGTTTTTCTGATCTCCAGATAGCAATTTTAACCAGAGAATCAGAACTGGCGGTGAGGAAAAGAAGAAAAGAGATGGGTATTATACCCTGCGTGAAACAAATAGATACATTAGCAGCAGAGTATCCTGCTGAAACCAATTATTTGTATTTAACTTATAATGGCTTTGAAGATGACATTGATTACAAAGAGAAAAACCAGGTCGTTGTATTAGGTAGTGGAGCCTATAGAATTGGGTCCTCAGTGGAATTTGACTGGTGTGGTGTTAATGCGGTGAGAACGCTAAGGGATTTGAATTACAGAGCTATAATGATAAACTATAATCCCGAAACGGTTAGTACAGATTATGATATTTGCGATAAACTTTATTTTGATGAAATCACTTTTGAAAGAGTTTTGGATATCTATGAGAAGGAAAGACCATTAGGGATAATAGTCTCAATGGGTGGTCAAATAGCTAATAATTTGGCTTTACCCTTGCACAATGTTGGTATAACAATACTGGGGACTTCTCCCATTAGTATTGATAAAGCTGAAGATAGGCATAAGTTTTCTCAATTGTTAGATAAATTAGAGGTACATCAACCAGAGTGGAAGGAAGTGAATAGTATAGAAGAAGCGGAGGAGTTTGCGAGTAAGGTTGGATACCCTATTTTAGTTAGACCAAGTTACGTGCTTAGCGGTGCTGCAATGAGTATTGCTTTAAGTAACGATGAATTAAAAGAATATCTTAAAAAAGCATCCAGGGTTTGTAAAGATCATCCAGTCGTTCTAAGTAAATTTATAACTGGAGCCAAAGAGATAGAGATTGATGCTGTTGCAGAAAGGGGCGATCTTTATTGTTATGCTATCTCTGAACATGTTGAAAATGCAGGGGTTCATTCGGGTGATGCAACTATGGTGCTGCCACCTCAGAGAACTTATCTCGAAACAATGAGAAGGATCAAAATAATTACAAGGAAGATCGCAAAGGCTTTGAGTATAACAGGACCGTTTAACATACAATTTATAGCTAAAAGTAATGATATCAAGGTTATTGAGTGCAATTTAAGGGCTTCAAGAAGTTTTCCTTTTGTTTCTAAGTTTCTTAAGAAAAACTTTATTGATGTAGCAACCAGAATTATTATGGGGAAGGACGTTTCAAGGACAATTTGGTCTCCTTTTGACTTGGATTATGTGGGAGTTAAGGCGCCGCAATTTTCTTTCTCCAGACTGAAAGGTTCTGACCCAACATTAGGCGTGGAGATGGTTTCTACAGGAGAGGTTGCTTGCTTGGGAGACGATTTCAATGAGGCGTTTCTGAAAAGTCTTATTTCAGTGGGCTTTAAATTACCAAAGAAAACAATTTTGTTATCTACTGGACCGATAGATAGTAAAGCAGAATTCTTAGAGAGTACGAGAGCCTTAGATAAAATGGGTTTTGAGCTTTATGCTACAAAAGGGACAGCCAATTTTATGAAAGCAAATGGTATTGAAGCAAAGGTTTTGCATTGGCCTTTAGAGGATAAAAAACCAAATGCTCTTAATTATATAGCTGATGGGAAAATCGATTTAGTAATAAATATACCTAAAAATATTGAAAAGGAAGAACTTGATAATGATTACCTTATAAGAAGGCAGGCGGTGGACTTCAATGTCCCATTAATTACTAATTTGCAACTTGCAAAGAGATTTGTCGAGGCAATTAATTGTGTTTCAAATAAAGACTTAAAAGTTAAAAGTTGGGATGAGTATAGTTAATCATCTTCTACAACGAGATTATGGACTTAATAATTCCAAAAAATTATAAATCTCACTTAGGTTTAAGAAAAACAGAAGAAGCAATAAAGTTAATTAAGGACTATTTTCAGGTTGAGCTGGCAAACCGATTGAATTTGATGAGAGTTAGTGCATCTTTATTTGTAAGAAAAGGCACAGGTGTGAATGATACCCTAACAGGTGTAGAAAGACCGGTTTCCTTTAGAATTAAAGACGATAATAATGCACAAGCAGAGGTTGTTCAATCTCTCGCGAAGTGGAAAAGATTGGCTTTAGCAAGATATGATTTTAAACTTGGAGAGGGTTTATACACTGATATGAATGCTATTAGACCTGATGAAGAGCTTGATAATTTGCATTCAATCTATGTTGATCAGTGGGATTGGGAGAAAATTATAAGAAAAGAGGAGAGGACTCTTGATTTTTTAAAAGAGTTTGTAAAGAGCATATATAAAGTAATAAAAGAATCAGAAGCGTTAGTATTTAGAAAGTGTCCCCAAATAAAACCCTTTTTGCCTGAGGAAATAATTTTCATTCACTCTGAAGAATTACAAAAAAAATATCCAAATTTAACCTCTCCTGAAAGAGAAGATGAAATAACTAAAGAGAAGGGTGCTGTTTTTCTCATTGGGATTGGAGCAAAATTAGCAGATGGAAAACCTCACGATTTGAGAGCCCCGGACTATGATGATTGGTCTACACAAACCGGGGAAAATACAAGGGGGTTAAATGGAGACATTCTTGTTTGGAATCCTATTTTAAATAAGGCCTTTGAACTTTCTTCAATGGGCATAAGGGTTGACAAAAAAGCATTATTAGAGCAATTAAGGATTACCCGCACTATGGATAGAACTGAATTACAATATCATCAGCTATTATTAAAAAATAAATTGCCTTTAACTATTGGTGGAGGTATTGGTCAATCAAGACTTTGTATGTTGTTTTTACAAAAAGCACACATAGGGGAAGTTCAGGCAGGCATCTGGCCACAAAATATGATTAATATTTGTAAAGAGAATGGAATCTTTTTATTATGATTACATTCTGCTAAAATAAAAAAGCCCGGCAGCGACCTACTCTCTCACCCCTCAAGGAGGCAATACCATCAGCACTGGAGAGCTTGACTTTCGTGTTCGGAATGGGAACGAGTATAACCTCTCCGTTATAGCTACCGAGCTCTGTATTAATAAGCCTCTTTTCAATTTTGTCAAGGGGTTGTGATTCAAAACATTTAAAACTCTATCCAGAAATTAAAATACCTCCCCAAACCAGGATAGTCCCTATCGTTATAACAATTGCCAAAACTTGCGATGTATTTCTCATCAAGGATATTTTCCACACCAAACCCTATTCTAACACCTCCGATTTTCTTTTCTACTGACCCATCTATAACCAGATAAGGACCTTTGACTTTCCATTTTCCAGGATTTGAGAACCATTTCTTTTTCTTTCCAATCCATTTACTCGAGATTTCTCCATTGACAGGTCCTTTATATGTTATAATCCCTAAAAAGGAATGTTTTGGCCGATACTGAAGTTCCCTTGTTAGATTATCGTAATAATCATAGCCATTTAGATAGGAATAGCTAAAGGTATAGGTAAGATTTTTATAAGACTGGTTGTATTGGATGTCAATTCCGTAGATCCGGGATTTATAGATATTATGTGGTTTCCAGTCCGACCCATACCCAATTCTGTCCTTTATATCTTCGATATGACCCGAAGCCGAAAACCCTGAGCTCTGGATTCCTGCATTAAGGCCAATGGAATATTCAGGTTGTAGGCTATCATTTGAGTAATTAGGCCAATAGAGGTCATTTAAAGTAGGAGCACGGAAGGCTGAGCCAAGAGAGAAGTATCCCTCAATTTGTCCTGCACTACGAGCTCCAAGACTCCATGATGAATGGAGTCCAAAACTTTCAAACCAATCTTCCCTTATGGATGTAAAAAGATTAAACCCGCTAAAATTGTAAGAACTTGCGAGCATTATTCCTGCATTTTTATCACCAGCAGACCAGGAAATATTCTGCTGGTTGGATTTATATTGGTCCATCAAAATTGTATCCCTTTCAAGATGTATGGATAAAGTCATCCACCTATAGAAGATTTTTGTGTCAAGTTGACCCACAAGAGTTTTATATCTGTCGTTTTCTTTGATTGTATCATTAGTAAAATAATCACTGTATATACTCTCTGGTTCTAACAACTCCCATCTAATATCGGGCGATACGATAACACCAATATCCCCAAACTCTAATTTTTTCTGATAAGAACCGTCAACAAATTTGGTTATCTGCTTGTCGTACAGATTCATTGCAGACCAGTCGCCAAATGGAGGGATTAGCTCTGGGTTGGGGACTGGACCAGGTGTTCCAATATTTCTATAGGTTCCAAGAATATTAAATCCTTCCCAATCCAGAAATAAGGAGTGCCTTTCATAATCAGTATTACTCCTTTCACCTATCCCCCTCTCAAGACTTAAGTTTCCTGATATTCCAAATTTACTACCCCGGATCCCTATTAACACTCCTGGATGAGTATTCCCCTGAATCTTTATCTTATTCTCTTTTCCTTCCGTAATAAAATTTACTATCCCACTTATAGCATTGGAACCTCGAAACACTGAAGAAGGACCCTTTATTATCTCGATTCTTTTAACCGAGTTCAAAGGGATTGCGGAAAGATCGAACCCTCCTGTTTTAGGATCGCTTATGCGATGTCCATTGAGGAGTGTAAGGGTATGACTCGGGGAAAGGCCTAAAGCAACTACTTGAGTTAATGAACCTGGAGATCCGTATTCTTCTATTCCAACCCCTGCTTTCTTCTCCAGGAATTCACCAAGGTTCGAAATGGTCAAGATTCTATCAACTTTAATTGTTTGAACTTGATATGGAAGATCTCTGAATTGTTTTGCAGTTACAGTGATTCCCTTTGATTCAAATTGCAAAAAAGCAAAGAAAAACAAAAACATACTACCTCCTTTTCTTTAAACGCCGAATAATCGGTGTTAAAATAAAACCATAGATTATACTCTGTGTCAATATATGCCATAAAACAAAGGGGAGTCCAATCACAAGATAGGCAAGAAATGTTTTTTTCGTTGGGAAAAAGAAAAAACCAGCTGAGGTTGTGAGTATGTCATAGGTAAAAGTTATGAATATCCCGAGGAGAACAAGGATGTAAGCTTTATCCCATTCTTTTTTCCTGTAAATACCCCCCCAAAATCCTGCAAACATTCCTCCTATGATTTGTGTTATTAAAAGGGGTAGAGGTGATGGCCCCAGTGGATTCAGGAAACCAAAGATGAGAAAACTTAAGAGACCTACTAACATTCCTGGCCTACAACCGAGGAAAACACCAGCCAGGAAAATTGTTGAAGTAATAAGTTCAAGATTTGGCACAAAAGAAAGTACATAACCAAGGGATATGGCTAAAGCTGTAAATATTGTAATTCTTGAAATTAATTTTAAATTATTCATTTATTCCTCCCCACGGAGTACTTCTGGATAGCAGGTCTCCTGACTTATGACCAACCTACTCACTGCACCTTCCTGGAAAACCAGTGGTAATTGCAGCTTTCGTTGTCAATTACAGTAGCGGGGCTGTAACGGATTCTCACCGTTTTCCCTCAACTACCCAGTACACTATTGTAGTTTAAAATTTATTTAAAAGTTGTCAAGGGTTGAGAATTTAGAACCCTCCCCTGAATATTCTTAATACGTCGTTAAAGACTAAAAAAATCATAAGGGAAAGGATTATAATCGTACCTATTAATTGAACAATTTGAAGCATCTTTTTCGAAGGCTTTGTCCTGATAATACTACTTGCAATAGATACTATGATATGAAATCCATCTAAAGGAGGGATAGGTATGAGATTAACAATAGCCAGATTGATAGATATAAAGGCAACAAAGAGTAGAAGGTTGATAATCCCCCATTCCATGCTCTTCTGGGTGAGCATAACAATCCCAACTGGCCCTGCAAGGTTCCGTGCAGAAACCTTTCTATGCGCCAGGAGAGAAAAGACTTTGAAGATCTGAGTTGATGTTCCCCAGGTCTCTTTGCAGGCAAGAGAAGAACTTTCGGAGAAAGGTATTTTTACCCGTTTTGCTGGAGATAAAATTCCTATCATTCCTTTCTTTACAACAGAATCTCCTTCGAGAACCTTTTGTTCCTCAGGTATTATAGTGGTCTTTATAGTATCTTCTATCTTCAAGTAAACAATATCCAGGGTTTCAGAAGCTGAAGGTGCGATCATGGTGGTTATATTATTCCAGTTTTCTATTTTTTTGCCTCCAATCTCAAGTATCCGTGCACCTTCCCGAAGGCCGCTTTTATAAGCAGGACTATTCCTAATTACCTTTCCAATAATAGGTGGGTAAAGAGGTGAAAGAGAATCCTTGTTTAGAGAGTCAACAATAATTTTCTTCTTTGCTCCATCCCGTAGGATTAAGGCTTTAGAACCGCCTTTTAAATTTACGGTTATATCGTGCCAGTTTGAAACTTCTTTTGAGTCAATTTGAAGAATCTTATCTCCATATAATAGATTGCTTTCCTCAATCGATTTGCTTACCATAGTGGTGGAAGGAACATCTATTCCGGAAAGAGATAAGACAAATAGATATATTAGAAAACCGAACAGGATATTACCAAAAGGTCCAGCAAAGACAACTCCTGCTCTGATGGCCGCATTTTTTGAGTAGAATTCATCTTCTTCCCCTTTTATCTCTTCGGGTTCCATACCCTTCAGTTCAACATAACCTCCAAATGGAATTGCTGAAATTCTAAAATCTGTCCCTCGTAGTTTAAAGGAAGCAAGCTTTGGTCCAAAACCTATGGAGAAAATAGGAGTATCAATGGAAGATGACTTTGCGATCAAAAAGTGGAAAAGTTCATGGACAAAAATAAGAATGCTGAGTGCAATAATTGCAACGATTATTGATCCAATCATTTAATCATTTCCTTTGCTTTTTGAGATGCCCACTTTTCTGAGGCAACAATATCCGATATATCAGGTTCTTTAATTACTTTATGCCCCTGAGTTACGTTTATCACTATATCCATAATTTCTTTGAATTCAATCTTTCCTTTGAGAAATGCTTCTACAGCAATCTCATCCGATGCTACAAGAACTGCCGGGAGAGTTCCACCAACTCTTAAAGCATAATAACTCAATGGAATTAGGGGNAATCTTTTCTCATTCACTTTTTTGAAGGTGAGAGACTCCAAATTGTGACTGGTAAGCATACTGGCTGGGTGATTTTTTCGTCTTGGAGCTGTTAGAGCAAATTGAATAGGTATTTTCATATCAGGAATAGACATCTGGGAAATGACTGAACCATCTTTGAATTCTACCATTCCGTGAATAATTGACTGGGGATGTATTACTACCTCGATTTCTTCCCATGAGAGATCAAAGAGGACCGAAGCCTCGATAATTTCGAAGCCTTTATTCATAAGAGTTGCTGAATCTATCGTTACCTTTTTGCCCATCTGCCAGGTGGGATGGTTTAAAGCTTCCTCGGGGGTTATTCCATCAAAAGATTCTCTTTCGTAAAAAGGACCCCCGGATGCTGTTAAGATAACTTTCCTAACATCCGAGCGTTTTGAACCCGAAAGTGACTGATAGATAGCGGAGTGTTCACTGTCAATTGGGATAAGTTCACCTGGTAGATCAGATATCTTCTTTCTCAGGATGGAGGAGTAGGCAACAAGAGATTCTTTATTTGCTGTCGCAACCCTTTTGCCGTTTTTTAGCCCTCTTATAAGAAGCTCATAAACGGAACTTCCCGCTGCCCCTATAAGGATCGTATCCACTTCTGGTCTTTCTGCTAACCAAACAGCTCCCTCTATGCCAATTAGTGTTTTCCATCTCCCCTTTATCTGTTCCTCTAATATTTTCTTATTTTCTTTGAAAAATGTTCCAACAAATTCAGGGTTAAATTCTTCCGATTGCTTTATTAGAAGTGAAATATTGTTACCGCCATATAGAGCAAACACTTCAAATCCTTTGAGTCTCTTTATAACTGAAAGAGCATTTCTACCAATAGAACCGGTAGAACCAAATATTGCTACCTTTTTCATCTCGCTGAAAAGAATCGGAGATAATAGTATATAAGAGGTGCTGTGAAGAGGAGAGAATCAAATCTATCCAGAAAACCTCCGTGTCCTGGTATTGTGGTTGCTGCATCCTTTATATTGACATCCCTTTTTATCATTGATTCAACTAAATCTCCAATTGGTGCAACAATTGCAGTTCCACCTCCGAGAGCCAGACAGTCAAACCAGGAAAGATAAGAAGCATAAACCTGCTGATAGATGAATGCTGCAGCAATACCTCCTGCAGCTCCCCCAATAACACCTTCCCAGGTTTTATTTGGTGAGATAGAAGGGTAGAACTTCCTCTTTCCGAATCGCCTCCCTATAAAGAAGGCTATTGAATCATTCATCCAGGTTAAAACAAAGGGGAGGAGAGCAAAACTCGTTCCCAGTCTTATTTGAAAACCAAAGATATTCCTATAAGCTTGTGGTGGTATAACTTCTGGCATCATCATCAGGAGGATGAGATGGCTTAACAACCATCCTACATATATTACACCAAAGATAGTTCCTGAGAGATGGAATATAGCCTCTTCTTTCTTACGACGAAATAGCTCTGCAGTTGCTACAACAATTACAAGCATTGTGATTGTTATAATGGTAAAGAGATGGCTTTGAAAATAGGCATTTAGACCAAGAATAAGTGAAGAAAGAATTGCAAGGGATTTATAGGGTGTGAGACCTCTTTCTCTCAATATATCACAGAACTCATATACCCCAAGAAATATGCCCAGTTCAACTAAAATAAGGAAATATATACCTCCAGCCCAGGCAATTGTTAAGAGTGCCGGGATGAATAAGATAGCACATATCCATCGTCTTGTTAAATCTGAGATACCGTGCCGAATCTTCTTTTCCTCTTTTGATATGATTTTAGTGCTTTAATAAAATCACCCCTGTCAAAATCAGGCCAAAGTGTGCGAGTGAAGTACAATTCAGTATAGGCTAACTCATAGATAAGAAAATTAGAGATTCGCAATTCACCGCTGGTCCTTATAAGTAGATCCGGGTCAGGAACATCTGGAAGGGCCAGGAATTTCCTAAAACTTTCTTCATCAACTTTTTTTCCCTCTTTTATAGCCTTGTTTACAGCATCAACTATCTCATCCCTTCCACTGTAATTGAAGGCGATGATGAGATTGAGGTTGTTAAAATTCTTTGTCTGATTTTGAATCCATAAAGCCTTCTCCATGACACAGGTAGGCAGCTCCTCAAGTTTGCCAAGAAATCTAACTCTAATTTTATTCTCCTTAAGTTCATCAACTTCCCTTCCGATCACTCTGGTAAATAGTGACATCAGTCCACGAACTTCTTCTTGAGGACGTTTCCAATTCTCACGAGAGAATGTATACAAGGTTAAGTACTTTATGTTAAAGTCAATACAATCATCAATTATCCTTCGAACAGAATTGACTCCTGCAAAATGGCCTTGAAGGCGTGAAAGACCTTTATCCCTTGCCCACCGTCCGTTCCCATCCATTATAATTGCAATATGGGTGGGAACATTATTCATCCAGAACCTCTTTCTCCTTCTTTAATAGAAAATTATTTATCTTCTCAGTAAAATAATTGGTAATTTCCTGAATCTCATCCTTATCTCTAATTGCTTCATCTTCTGATATTTCTCCTTTATTCTCCAAACCCTGAATCTTTTTTATGATTTCTCTTCTTATATTCCTCAAAGAAACTCTGCTTTCTTCAGCAAGTCTATTAACTAATTTCTTTAGTTCTTGCCTTCTTTCATCGGTAAGGGGAGGAATGGGTATACGGAGAACTGCCCCATCGTTGGATGGATTCAGCCCGAGATCAGAAGTTACCAAAGCCTTTTCAATAAAATCAATAGATTTCTCATCATAGGGATGAATTACAATAAGATGAGGTTCTGGAGTTGCAATTGAAGCGAGTTGGTTTAGGGGTGTTTTTATTCCGTAATAATCCACTTTTATATCTTTAACAAGACCTGGAGATGCACGTCCACTTTTTACGCTGGAGAATTCATCAGAGAGAATAGATACCGTTTTTTCCATCTTGGTAACCAATTCCTTTTTTAGTTCTTTATCCATTACTCCCTCCTTCAATAATTGTCCCAATATCTTTTCCCAGAACTACCTTTTCTATATTACGGGGATTTTTAGCATTGAATACTATGATTGATAGTTTATGATCCAGGGCCAGTGAAAACGCTGTTAAATCCATTATCCTGAGATCTTTTTTTAGCGCTTCCCGGTAGGTGAGTCTTTTGTATAACTTAGCATCCTTAAACTTATTGGGGTCCTTATCATAAACCCCATCAACGTTGGTTGCCTTCAATAGGATATTAGCATGGATCTGTAAAGCGCGAAGGACAGAGGCTGTATCTGTAGTAAAGTATGGATTTCCTGTGCCTCCCCCGAAGATTAATACGTTACCACGGGAGAGAAATTCCTCTGTTTTGAATCTGTTGTATGGCTCACCTATGGATGGAGAAACCGGTATTGCCGATAGGACAACATTAGGTACTCCTAAATTTTTTAATGTTGAGGAAAGAAGCCCACTGTTTAGAAGGGTTGCTTGCATACCCAGTTCATCCAATTCATCTGCGGGCAAGCCATATTTTTGAGAAGATTTTGATCCTCGCAATATATTTCCTCCACCAACTACAATTCCAATCTTCACGCCCATCTTATGTATTGCTTTTACCTGTAAAGCAATAAAGCGAACACCTTCAAAAGAGAGAAATTCATCTTCTTTTCTGAAGAAGTCCCCACTTATCTTGAGGAGTATTTTATTATATGATAGATTATTCTCCAATCTGGAGCCTTTTAAATCGCCTTACTACTATGTTTTCACCTATAACTGAGATCTTTTCTTTTATCAGATCTCCTATTGTTATAGACGGATCCCTGAAGTATTCCTGCTCTAAAAGGGCAACCTCACTATAAAACTTCTCGAGTTTGTTTTCAACTATCTTTTCTTGTATCTCTTCGGGTTTATCCATTCTTTTTACCTGGTCTTCGTAGATGGAACGTTCCTCTTTTAGGGTTTCTTCGGGGATAGATTCACGATCAACAGAAATTGGGTTCGTTGCAACTACCTGCATTGCTATCTCTTTAGCAAGATTCTTAAACTCATCAGTTCTTGCAACAAAATCAGTTTCACAGTTAAGCTCGACAAGAGCACCCAACTGATCGCCTGGATGAACATAAGCCATAATTACTCCTTCTCTCGCCTCTCTTCCTATCCTTGTAGCAGCCTTTGCTATTCCTTTCTTCCTTAAAATCTGGATTGCCTTTTTAATATCTCCGCTACTTTCTATAAGAGCATTCTTACAATCAAGAATACCAGCGTTTGTTCTGGCTCTTAGCCTTTTTATAAGTTCTATATCTACGTCTTTTGATGATGGCAAACTACCTCCAATTAGATTTTTCTTTCGTTTTTATATGTATATTAAACATCAGGAATATTCCTGGGGATTACCACTCGGTTTTTACATTAATCTTCTGATTTAGCTATCTTTTCTTCTATTCTGCTTTGACCTTCAACAATGGCGGTTTCTATTACACTTGTTATCAACCTGATAGATTCTATAGCGTCATCATTCGCAGGAATTGGATAATTAACCATTTCAGGATCTGAGTCAGTATCCAATATTGCAACTACAGGGATTTCAAGGATATTAGCTTCCTTAATTGCAATATCTTCGCGGACAACATCCACAACATAAAGTAAATCTGGGATCCTTTCCATATTCTGGATACCTTTAAAATGTCGATCCATTTTATCTCGTTGCCTTAATAAGTGGCTTTGCTCTTTTGGAGGAAGCTCTCCAAATTGCTCCTGTTCAATCTGACTGCAAAGGTCATTATACTTCTGAATACTTTTCCTTATTACACTGAAGTTAGTGAGGGTTCCACCAAGCCACCGTTCAGTCACATATGAAGCGCCCACACGTTTTGCTGCCTCTTCTATTACGCCCTCTGCTTGTTTCTTAGTTCCAATAAAAAGAAACATCCCACCAGAAGCAGCCACATTTGCAACAGCTCTGTAAGCTTCCCCTAAGAGTTTTACTGATTTTCGAAGNTCAATTATATGTANTCCATTCTTCTGGGTGTATATATAAGGCTTCATTTTTGGATTCCAATTGCTCTTCCTATGGCCAAAATGAGCCCTCGCATCTAAAAGATCTTTGAATTGCAGAGCCATAAACTTCCTCCTACCTCTTAGAGTGCTGGAAAGCCTTTCTGGCTTTCCTGAGACCGTATTTCTTTCTTTCTTTGACTCTTGCATTTCTCGTTAAGAAACCCGCATCTTTTAAGGCTTTTTTATATTCTGGATTAATCAGGGCAAGCCCCTTTGCAATAGAATACCTTATCGCTTCTGCCTGTCCAGAAGGGCCACCACCTTTTACACAAATTTTTATATCGAATTTATTTTGCGCATTGACCCTATCAAGAGGTTTTTTACCTTCGTAGACGAAGCGGTCTAGCTTAAAATAATCCTTTATTGATTTTTTGTTTACTGTAATTTGACCACTGCCTGGAAAGAAACGGGCAGTAGCCTCAGCTGATTTTCTTCTCCCAGTAACAAAAGCAAGTTCTTCCATATTTTAACCTCCCAGCTCTAATTTTTTGGGTTTCTGCGCTTGATGGGGATAATTTTCCCCTGGGTAGACTTTTAGTTTCTTTATCATTTTCCTCCCAAGTTTGTTCTTT
This sequence comes from candidate division TA06 bacterium JGI_Cruoil_03_38_101, assembly GCA_002215665.1. Classification (GTDB taxonomy): domain Bacteria; phylum Hydrothermota; class UBA3072; order UBA3072; family UBA3072; genus UBA3072. The sequence goes on from NGFL01000057.1 coordinate 24,375, forward strand.
GGTAACATTCCAGAGACTGCATGGATTATTACACCCTCGGGATCCTTTTTCATCTTCTTTGATAGAGGGATTTCTTTTAGTCCGCCGGGATACCCACTATGATGGCGATATAGTTTCTGCTCTACCTTCTTGCCTGTGAGTCGGACTTTATCAGCATTTATCACGATGACAAAATCTCCATTATCTATATGCGGTGTGAACTCTGGCTTATGTTTACCTCTTAGTATTATTGCTATCCTGGAAGCAAGTCTCCCCAGAGTTTTATCCTTAGCATCTATAATCCACCAATCTCTTATAACATTCTCTTTTTTTATAGAAAAAGTCTTCACTATCTCTCCTTTTTATTCTTATAATTAACCAACCTCTTAATCTCAGAATTCAATATATGATAAAAAGGTATTTTGTCAAGAAGTATTTTTCTACTTTCAGGAAAGAACCTTTTAAATATTCCATTTTCCACAGATGCTTCCCCATGCAGCGATTATATTTCCATTTACAATAATCCGAACAATCTTCACAGATAAAACTTTTATTCAAGATAGATGTGCTTTTTAATCAAAAAACCAAGAAGTCCTTGAAAAATTTCTCATTTTGATTATAATCTTTTATGACTTACATAAATTATATGGAAAAAATGATAGAGGAGATCCTTGATAAGTTAATTGAGGATTATCCGAAATATAAAGGCATAGAACCATTTCGAAATGAAGTTATAGCATTGGCTCTCAATAAATCAGAGTCTCTATACAGCACAAGTGATCTGGGTCATGCAGTGATTGAAGCAAAGATAGCTGATCCTGGTTATCGTTCAAAGATTATCTCTATCATCATAGAAGCAATAGAAAAAGTGAGGGAAAATCCAAAATAATAAATCTATAAGAGGAGTTTTCAAACAGGAATGAATTTTCTCAATATTTACCCGAATATACCCGTCCAAATCAAGGAGGCAGAGGGGTGCTATCTTATTAGTGATTCAAATAAGAAATATCTCGACCTTATCGGAGGTCTTGGCGTAAATATCTTAGGCTATCATAATTTGGACTGCGAGAGAGCTCTATCTGATCGTAAGATAGTGGCTCATATTTCTAATCTTTACCTGCATCCTCTTAGGGAGAAAATTGCTGGTAAATTGAATAATTTATGTGGGATGGATAAGACGTTTTTCACAAATTCAGGAACCGAATCCAATGAAGCGGCTTTAAAGTTTGCCTGGAAGGAAAAACCGGGAAAGGTTCTTGCTTTTGAAGGTTCTTTTCATGGCAGAACTCTTGGCTCTTTCTCTCTTTCTCATTTATTCATTCAACAGGATTTTCCAAGAATAGATACCCCTGTAGAATTTGTTTACTGGAATGATCCGGATGACCTTAGAAAAAAAGGAAAAGATGCGGCAATTGTGATATTTGAGCCTATTCAGGGAGCAGGAGGAGTGAGAGTGATGAATAGCGCCTGCTTTGATGTTTTAAAAGAACTTCAGAATAAAGGTGCAATTATTATTACGGATGAGATCCAATCGGGTTTGGGTAGAACGGGAAGTTTCCTTGCCTCTTCATTCGAGGATTTCCATCCGGATATTGTAACCCTTGGAAAAGGGTTGGGTGGAGGTCTTCCCCTTGGAGCTGTGGCAATGAAAGAGAGGGTCGCATCCAATCTGAAAGTTGGAGATCACGGAACCACAATGGGAGGCAATCTTTTGGCTTTGCAGTTGGCAGAAGTAGTCCTTGAAAAAATTGAAAATGGTTTGATGCGACATAATATGGAAATAGAAAGAAATGTTGTAGAAGATTTCAGGGAAGAATTAGGAATAAGAGGAAGGGGTCTCCAGCTTGGATTTGATGTTACAGATGGGAAAAAATTTGCGGATGAAATCAGAGAAAAGGGATACCTTGTGAATATAATAAGGAAAAATACGGTTCGACTTCTTCCACCGTACATTATAAAAGAGGAAGAGTTGAGGAAATTCTTTAAAACTGTAGAGGATATTATCTGATGGAGGTAGGTTTTCTGCAATTTTCTCCCATTTTTGGTAAACCCGACAGAAATTTAGAAATAATCAAGGAAATACTTAGAAGAGAGAAAGCCCCTGAGGTCCTTGTTCTACCAGAACTTGCCCTTACAGGATACACCTTCAGGAATCCTGAAGAAGCATACCTATTGGGAGAGGAAATTGGTGGACCACTCACCCAGGAATTAATAAGTATAGCTTCTGAATATAAAATCATAATGGCAGTTGGGTTTCTTGAAAAGGAAGGCAAGAAACTATACAATTCCAGTCTCCTTCTCAGAGGAGATGGAATAAAAGGAATCTACAGAAAAGTTCATCTCTTTTACAGAGAAAAGGAGATATTCGAACCTGGAGATAAAGGATTTCCTGTATTTGAAGTTCAAGGGGTAAAAGTAGGACTTCTTTTATGCTTTGATTGGATATTTCCTGAGGCAATGAGAACCTTGATGGTAAAAGGTGTTGATATCATACTCCACTCAGCCAATCTCATCCTGCCTTATTACCAGGCTGCTGCGGTAACGAGGGCGATTGAGAACAGGGTCTATATAGTCCTCGCCAATAGGACAGGCATTGAAGGGAGGTACGGAATGAGAAATGAGTTTACAGGTGGAAGTGAGGTTGTAAATCCTCAAGGAGAAGTTATTTTGAAAGTAGGGAGAAGAGTGGAAGGTCTTTTTTCTGTAAATATTAGTCCAGAAGACTCTCGCAATAAGAATATAACGGAGTTAAACAATCTTTTAGAAGACAGGAAGGTTGATCAGTATGAAGGTTGGGATAATAGGCAACCACGGTAGTGGTAAGACAACTATATTCAAAGCCCTTACCGGTATAGAAGAGGAACACCGAGAGTCCATAAGTGTTGGTATAATTGAAATACCTGATGAACGTCTCAACCGTCTCCATTCCCTTTACCCTGAGAAAGAGAAAGTTCCATCCAGGGTTGATATAATAGATGTGGGCATTTTTGAGCCAAAAAATGAGACAGTTAGAAATGTTGATGCATACCTTCTTACGATCGGTGCCTTCTATGGTGAAGAACCTGCTGGCATCTGGAAGGAATTCAAGGCAGATATGATCATCTCGGATCAGGATTTAGTGGAGAAGCGATTGAAGAGGATAAAAAAAGAACACAGGAAGGAGAATGAGAGGGAAGAAACACTGCTAAATAAGGTTTTAACTTTTCTGGAAGAAGAAGTCTTACTGATTAATTCCTCACTTCCCAAAGATAAAATCATAAGGGGCTATAATTTTTTCTCTTTTAAACCCGTTTTCGCTGTAATTAATATTTCGGAAGATCAAGATGAAGAAAATTTTGCTCAATATATAGAAGAGATCGAAGTTCCCTCCCTTGTTTTTAAAGGCAAATTAGAGGCGGATTTCCAGGAGATACCAAAGGAAGAGAGAAAAGAATATATGGATTTATATGGGATAAGGGAGAGTGCGACCCAGAGGTTAATAAAGAGTATCTATTCTGAAATGGGTTTGATTACATTTTTTACCATTGGAGAAAAAGAAGTTCGTGGATGGAGATTAAAGAAGGATTCCTCAGCTCTGGAGGCTGCGGGGAGCATACATTCTGATATGAGAGAAGGGTTCATAAAGGCAGAAGTTGTCTCTGTTGAGGAGCTTTTGGACGCAGGCGGTGGAAAGAAGGTAAGGGAAAAGGGTCTTATAAGACTTGTTGGTAAGGATTATAAGGTAAATGATGGAGATGTTCTGAAAATAAGATTTGCCTGAGAATGTCAAATAGAGATAATTTAGTTGGAGAGATATCTTTTGATTATTTTTGTGGTCATTGGAGCAGCATATGAACTTCCATGACCTGCATTTTCAATTATTGTAAAGACAACAATCTTTGGATCGGTAAAGGGAGCAAAACCCACAAAAAGGGAATGATCCTTCCCTTGAGGATTTTGAGCCGTTCCTGTTTTTCCTCCAATTTCTATTCCTTTTAATCTTGAAAAATACGCTGTTCCTTTTTGGCTGTTAACTACTGCTTTCATCGCCTCTAGTATAATGTTTAAGGTCTTCGGTGAGACAGGAAGGCGGGTCCGTTTAAGTTGGGGTTTCCATACAATCTTTCCCTCATTATCTCTTATGTCTTTTAGAATATGAGGAATATATGTTGTACCTCCATTTGCCAAGGATGAGAAGAAAGTAACTATCTGGAGAGGAGTAAGAAGTAACTCTCCCTGCCCTATGGCAAGGTTGGCAAGGATTCCTCTATCCCATCCTCTTCTACCATATTTTTTATTATACCATTCCCTTGTAGGAATGAAGCCTTCTCTTTCCCCTGGTAGATCAATACCAGACCTTTTACCGAAACCTAATTTTTTTTCACCTTCTACCATCTCTTCCAGACTCATTTTCATTCCCACCTGATAGAAGTATATATCGCAGGATTGTATTATAGCATCAGGTAGAGCCAACTTGTCGTGTTCCTTCCAGCAATGAAAATAGCGATTTCCAATAAGAAGAGCCCCTTTACAGGGGATAAGAGTGGTAAATTCATCCACAACTCTATTTTCCATACCTATAATTGCTGTTGGTATTTTACCAATGGAACCCGGAGGATATCCACCGCAAATTATCCTGTCCCACAGGGGGGCATCTTCTCTATTTCTTAAGTTGGCCCATTCGGAGGTAGAAATTCCAGCAGCAAGTTTATTTGATGAATATCCTGGTTTTGAATAGTAGAGAAGGATTTCCCCATTTTTGGGATTCATTCCAACACAAGCACCACTTTGAAAGTCTGAGAAAAGCGAATCCGCATAAAGGTTGAGATCTTCTGAGACGGTAAGATGGAGATCCAGCCCCCTTTGAGGAGATTTTTCAGCCGGCCGGTTAAATCTTCTAACCACCCTACCCCTTACATCGACTTCAACAAGGGAAACACCTTTCTTCCCTTGAAGGAACTTATCGTATTTTAACTCTACGCCTTTCTTTCCCACTATATCACCCCCTCTGTAACTCCCCTTAAACTCCTTTAACTCTTTTGAAGTGATTTCTCCCGTATAACCTACTAGATGAGAAAAAATAGGATCATAAGGATAATAACGCACTGGCTCTGTGATCAATCTAATGTAAGGGAATTTTTCCTGCTTTTCAACTATTTTGGATACTACATCGAAAGGAACTCTTCTTATCCTACAAGTTCTAAAATGAGGCTTTACTTTTTTGAAAATTACTTCCTCCTTTATACCAAGGATCTTAGAAAGACGAAAGATTCCAGCTGAGTCCACCCTATAAGGATCAATCATTAAGGAAAAAGAAGGACGGGATTCAGCAAGAATTTTGCCCTCTCTGGATAATATTCTTCCCCTGGGAGCTGGGATAATCTCCCTTCTAATTCTATCTCTTTCCGAAAGCCCTTTGTAGTAACCTGTACTTAGAATCTGAAGTTGAAACAATCTTCCAATTAAAATGAATACGACTGCAAAGATAAGTATCCTTAAGGTATATTTCATCTGGATTTCTTGATAAAATACAGAATTGCCAATCCGATAAGTGTGGTCAGGATAGATTCTGGAATAACCTTGATGAATAGTTGAAGGGATATCATTTTAACCTGATTGGTTTCGGTTAACAGTTGGACAAATCCAACAAAGAACGTAACAAAGAAGAGAAATACAAGGGAACGATAATTGTACTTATAAATCCTTTTTTCAACAAGGTAAAGGCCAAAGGCAACAGATGTAAATATAAGAGGATAGAGACCGATAGGAACGGAGAAAAAGATTCCGTAAAGGAATCCAAGGAAAAACCCGATAAATAATCCAAACCATGGGTTCCAGTATAGAGTTATGAAATATAAAAGAAGGATTAAGGGCTTAAAGGAGATGTTACCAATAGAAAGTAAATCCATGAAATTTAGAGATAAAAAAAGCGCCAGAATTGAGAGGATGATTACGATGAATATTTTCATTCTTTTATCACAAAGACTACATCAACATCACTGAAATCCTCAAATGGCTCTATTTCTATTTTCAAGGAATAATTAGCTTCGTCCTTTGACACACGAACGAGCCTTCCAATGGGCAACCCTTCAGGGAAAACAGAACCTTTACTTGAAGTAACAATCGTATCTCCACTTTTTACATCTGCATATTGTGGGACCCCTTCCAGATAAAATTTCTTATCCCAACGGAAAATTCCTTTTACATTACTTCTTGTATCCAGAACAGAAAGGGCAACATTATAGTTTTTCAGAGTCGAGACAAGAGAATTTTCCCTGCCAATCTTCAAAACCTTTCCAAAAACGCCTTTAGAACTTATCACTGGGGCATTCTCCCGGATGCCCTGAGAAGCCCCTTTCCCAATAAGGTAAGAAACATTAACCTCTTCAGGGAGTCGATTAATGATCCGACAGGGGATAATAGATTTGGGATAATGGGTTTGAAATTTCAATATTTTTTTTAGTTTTTGATTTTCCTTCTTTAATGTCTGATAGCTCTGTTTTTCATAAGACAGTTCTGCTATTTCTTTAAGAAGCTCGGAGTTTTCTCTTTCTAACTCTTTAGATCTCGTCCATTTATTTATCAAATCACGAATATTAAAAGAGAAGAAATTATATAGCCGATCGCTTATATAAATTTTCTCTTTACTATCTATTATCATAATGCATAGTGAGAAGAATAGGAGAAGAAGATAGGTGCCAATGAATTTCTTTTTCATCTATTGGGATCCATTAATAAATCTCTATATTCATTAATATTAACCAGTATTATTCCCGCTCCTTTAACTACACCCCTTAAGGGATCTTCGGACACTGATACCTTTAAATTTGTAGATTTGGATATCATTTTATCTATACCAGAGAGTAGAGCACCTCCTCCAGTGAGGAACAGACCCTTTTCAACAATGTCGGAAGCAAGTTCTGGAGGTGTCTCTGATAAAGATTTTTTGATTGCATTTTTCATAAGCCCAAGAGTTTCCGACATAGCTTCTCGAATTTCATTTGAATTTATTATAATTTTTTTTGGTAGGCCTTCCACCAGATCCCGACCCCTAATTTCCATCTCTTTGTTTTCTACAGAAGGATGGGCAGAGCCAATGTTCTTTTTGATCTTCTCTGCACTCACCTTCCCAATTGCCATATTATACTTATCATACATATATGTTTGTATGGCATCATCTAATTCATTACCTGCAATTTTTATGGAAACTTTGTTTACTATTCCTGACAATGCTATCACGGCAATTTCCGTGGTTCCGCCACCAATATCTATTATCATATTGCCAGCTGGTTCTGTCACAGGCATTCCTTCGCCTAAGGCCGCTGCTATGGGTTCTGAAACCAAATATACCTCCCTTGCTCCAGCTTCCTCAATTGAATTTATAACTGCTCTTTTTTCAACAGGTGTAATGCCTGATGGAACTGCGACAACGACCTTTGGCTTTATGAATAATCTTCTTTTCTGGACTTTCCCGATGAAGAACCTCAGCATCTCTTCCACTAATTTGAAATCAGCGATGACTCCATCCTCAAGGGGTTCAGAAATGATAATGTTATCAGGAATCCTTCCAAGCATTTCCTTGACTTCCTTTCCTGCAGTGATCATTTCTCTGGTATTTTTGTCAATAGCAACCATTGAATCCTCTTCAAGAACTATACCTTCATCTTTGGTATAGATAAGAGTGCTGGTAGTTCCAAGGTCAATAGCCATATTCATACTTTCAAGAGATAACCATTTGAATGATAGATTAAACCTCATCGTTCCTCCTTTATTTTTATGCTAATATCTTGATTGTTGTATGTCAAGAGAGGCAGTTTGGTAGAATAGAGAACCGAGCGGCAAATACCGCCCGGTTAGGTTTTTATATTGAACTCGGGGTTATCATTCAATCATGAATCTCTTTATACAATTATGGTTTCAGTTTGATTCTGGTTCAGGGGTCTTCTCTATAAATATCCTCATCTTTTCAAGAAGCTTACGTGGTTCAGGGAGCTTTTGGAGTTCAGGGAACTCCCAAAATCGCCTCAATCCGAACCTTTTGGGACGAAAAAGTATTTCTTTTGCTTCTTTTTTCTTATCTTCTGGTATCAGTTTATAGATATCGATTTTGTGTTTTATATCAGCTTTTGCTATTTCTTCTTTCGCTTTTGATATTTCTTCGTATTTAGAAAGTAATTTTTCTGTATCGAGTTTGTCTTCCATAAGGATTTTGTCTAATTCTAGTTCCTTCTTTTCTAAATTGCTTCTATAATCAATCATCTTCTCTCTATGCTTCAGATCCAGGCTTTTAATTTCCTTTTCTACTTTTTCACTTAAATTGAGTTCTGCTGGAAGACCCCTCCTTATTTCTTCAACTTTTATAAAATCTTCTTCTTCACTCTTTTCTGCAAAGGATGTGAGAGGAGCTATTAAAATTGCTGATACAAATAGAAGAGAGATAACTTTACCTAAATTTTTCATTGAAACCTCCTTTCTAAGGGTTTAAAGACTTACGAAGAGGCGGTCTCTGCGGTTTTTTGAGTCTGTGTTCTATGAAGGATTTCCTGATTTCTGGTGGCAAAGCCTTGGAAATCCTACGAATCTCATCGCAGGTATTCATTAATAATTCCCTTTTTATCCTGGATAAACTATCTATATGCTTTCGAACCTTATCAATTTCATCTTTCTTTACTGCCTCTGTGAGTTCCTGACGTTCTTTATCTAAGAGTTTACGGTATTGTTCCATTTGCTTTCTGTAACTTCTTAAATCTTCAACTGGAATCCTTTTAGGCATTTCTTTTGCGAAGTAAGAAGCAGTGCGACGAATGGTAAAATATCTACCGGCAAAGAATCCTCCTGTGGCAGCTACTACAAGGATTCCAATCATTAAAATTATTACCTTATTCTTCATATAAAACCTCCGTAGCATAGTTCATATAATCAAATGTGCTGGTATAACTTTTAAGTCCAAAATAAAAGCCAATACCAAGCCCGATTATACCGATTGCAAGTAGAAAGGCAGGCTTTAACCTTAATGGAAAACTGACTTTTTGGACGAGATCAATTTCGGGAAGTTCGATTGTCTCTTTCCACTCTAAAAGTGTATCCCAGGCTTCTTTATACTCTTTTAGTTTCTTCTTTATTATAGGATTTCTTTTGATGCGTAGTTTAAAAACAGACCTCTTAAACCAGTTTAATTCTCCAGAAAGATAATCAATTACTTCTTTATCCATTGATATTCCCCCTCTTAATATAAGACCCGAGTTGTTCTTTTAAGTTCTTCATTGCCCTATAAAAGATAACACGACTGTTATTCTCGCTAATCCCAAGAATATTCGCGATTTCTTTGTGCGACATTCCCTGGTACCTCTTAAGAACCACCACAGTATTTTCTATAGGTTTGAGTTGACTTAGAGCTTTTTTTACCACCATGGCCTTTTCCTCATCCTCCATTAACTTTTCTGGTGTTCTTGGTGAAGCTTTTTCAACTTCAAGATTCTTTCTATCCCTTATTAAATTAAAACTCTTATTCACAACAACCTTCTTTAACCATGCTATTATTGCCCCTTTAGGTTTTCTTTTCCAGAATTCGAGAAATGTTTCTTGTAATATTTCCTCTGCATCAGCTCTATTCTGGGTTATTCTATATGACATATCAAGAAGCATCCTTCCATAATTTTTGTATAATTTTTCTATACTCATTAGTTATTTTTTAAATATAACACATTTATTGATAAAATGTTACAGATTTTCAGGAAGATTTATCTCTTCAAGGAATACAAAGGCTTTAATCTTCTCCTTTAAAATTATATCCAAGTTCAAACGCTTTTTTGTTGCTGTTATGGGTCTCCTTTGGAACTCTTTCGTAGATCGCCCGGATCCAGTTTTCTTTTTGGAAGGATAATCTTTTTGCGAGAGCTCCGAGGAGAATTGTGTTTACAGTTTTTATATTTCCCGTTTTATGAGCAAGTTCTATCCCGGGAATCAATTCGAGTTCCACCCCTGCATTTATGATTCGCTCTTCTATATCCTCCGGGTATTCAAGTTCTCCTGAAAGAACAGAAGCGGGGTTTACCTTATAATCATTAGATATTACTACACCATGATTCTTTAATCTTGGCAGGTTCCTAAGAGCCTCCAGTTTTTCAAAAGATAGTATATAATCAGCCATACCCTCTGTGACAAGGGGTGAATAGACCTTATCACCGTATCTAATAGCCGAGATTACAGAACCTCCTCTTTGAGACATCCCGTGAACCTCGCTTTTCTTTACATCATAACCACCTCTTAGGGCAATCTTTGCTACGATATCAGAAGCAGTTAATATTCCCTGCCCTCCTACTCCACACACAACAATGGATACAATCTTCATTTTTCCTCCTTTTGAACAATCGCTTCAAATGGGCATACCTGGGAACATAGGGAACAGCCAGTGCAGAGATATTTATCAATGATAGCATAATTATCGCCCATTGATATCGCAGGACAGCCTAACTTAAGGCAGAGGGAACAGGAGGTGCATTTGTTTTCGTCTACATGGTAATAGGGCTTTTTCTCGAAATCTTCTATCAATGCACACGGTGACCTAATGATTACAACGGAAAGATCGTCCCTTTCGATTTCTCTTTTTAGAGCTTCTTTTATCTTATCAAGATCATAGGCATTTACTGTATATACATTCTGGATGCCTATACCTTTTATTAGACTGGTTAATTCAACCTTTCTTCCTGGGGTTCCCATAAGGGTCTTTCCAACTCCCGGATGACCCTGGTGACCGGTCATCGCAGTAGAGTAATTATCAAGTATTACCACAGTCCCAAAGCCATGATTATAGTAAGTGTTTATAAGCCCTGTAATACCAGAGTGGAAAAAGGTAGAGTCTCCAATTACAGCGACAACTTTTTTCTTCAGATTTTCATCACCAAGTTTTGTTAAAGCTAACTGGATACCATAGGCATTCCCAATGGATGCACCCATCTCCACGCATGTATCTATTGCATTTAAAGGAGGTAGGGCTCCAAGGGTGTAGCAACCAATGTCACCTGTGACAATTAATTTTAATTTGCTTGCAATATAGAAAAACCCGGTATGGGGGCAACCAGGGCATAGAGCTGGAGGACGAGGCGGGAGGTCTTTTATATCTACTGAAACGGGATATCCAAACTCCTTTCCAAAACTTTTTGCAACCCTTGTGGGATTGAGTTCTAAAACCATAGGAACCTTATCTTTTCCTACAACAGGAATTGACAATTGGCGGATTTGACTCTCAATAAAGGGATCATTCTCTTCAATACATAGCAAACGATCCACCGAGGAAGCAAATCTTCTTACCAATTTATCAGGGAAAGGCCAGGGCATAGAGAGTTTCAGGACTGAAGCTTCAGGAAATACTTCTTTTACATATTGATAAGATATTGAATCTGTTACTATACCAACTTTACTGCTTTCCTCTTCAATCCTATTCCATTCAAAGTTATTGGCAAATTCCTTTAGTTTTTTTGTTCTTTCCTCTACTTTTGAGTGAAGTTTTCTTGCATTCACTGGGAGGATAACCCGCTTCTTGAAATCCTTTTTATACCCTTTCACTGGAACAGCCTCTCTTTCTCCCAGGTTTACAACAGACCTCGTATGTGAGATTCTCGTAGTAAGACGGAGTAAAACAGGAGTATCAAAATCTTCAGACATCTTGAGAGCTAATTTTGTAAATATTCTTGCCTCCTCTGAATCTGAAGGTTCCAGTAGAGGAATCTTCGCAGAGATTGCATAATGACGATTATCCTGTTCATTCTGAGACGAATGCATACTGGGATCATCACAGGTTACGATTACGATACCTCCAGTAGCTCCAATGTAAGATAGAGAAAAAAGTGGATCTGCAGCCACATTGAGGCCTACATGTTTCATTGCAACTAAAGCACGACCTCCTGCAAAACTAACCCCTGTAGCGACTTCAAGAGCTACTTTTTCATTGGTACACCATTCAGAGTAGATCTCAGGATAGTGAGAAAGACTTTCAAGGATTTCACTGCTCGGAGTTCCTGGATAAGCAGTGGCAACATGAAGACCTCCTTCCCAGGCTCCTCTTGCGACAGCTTCGTTTCCCATCATGATTTCTTTCATTTTGCCTCCTCCTTTAATTCATATGGAAAATCCCGCTAAACATTGATTTTCTGTCCTCAACTTATGATTTTATCCAGATTAGTCAAGGTTAGAGTCTTTTAATGATGATTGACGGCCTTGCGAAGAATTTAGAAGATTATTATTCTTTATTATGTTAAAAAAATTTTCTAAAAATATACCAGAACTTCCAGGAGTTTACCATTTCAAAAAGAGAGAAGAAATATTATATATAGGCAAAGCAAAGAACCTCAGGAAAAGGGTTCGGAGTTATTTCAGGGGAAAGAATACAATAAAAGGAGAAAGGATTCTGCAGCAATCAACTTCAATTGACTACACCATCACCTCCAATGAACTTGAGGCCCTGATCCTTGAAGAAAATGAGATAAAGGAACATCAGCCAAAATACAATATCAGATTAAAGGATGATAAACGGTATCCCTATATAAAGATAACAATCAAGGAGGAATATCCGCGCGTATTCTATACCAGGAAGATTAAAGACGATGGTTCACTATACTTTGGTCCTTATGCCAACGTTCAGGCTGTCAAAAGATCCCTGAGAACGATAAGAGATATATTCCCTATAAGAACCTGCAAAGGGAAGAAACTTCCGGATAAGGTCTGCCTCGAATATCATATCAATAAATGCCTTGCTCCATGCATAGGGAAAGTTACAAAAGGTGAATACAGAGAACTAATCCAGGAAGTTATAGATTTTCTGAAAGGGAAAACAAAGAAATTAGAGGAAATTATCCAGGAGAAGATGTGGAAAACCTCAAAGAATTTGAATTATGAGATGTCTGCAATCCACCGTAATCAATTAATGAGCCTTCGAGAACTAACAAAAAAACAGAGAATGGTTCTCGGAGATAAAAAGTCAAGAGATATAATTGGAATCCATGAGAAAAGTGGAATAGCCTGTGCTGTAGTTTTCCAGATTAGAGAAGGGAAAATGGTGAATAAGGAATATTACTTTATGAATTCAAAAGAAGAATCCCGAATATCTGAATATCTCCAGCGTTTCCTTGGGAGAAGATATTTAAAGGTTTCTTTTATACCAGATGAGATTGTCATTTCAGGAAAGTTAGAAGATAAGAAGTTGCTTGAAGAATTGTTATCAACAAAGATCAAGATTACAAAAAAGGGGGTCCTAAGACGACTTACCGATATGGCCTGCAAGAATGCAAAGCTTGAACTGGATAGAGAACTGTCTCGACCTCCTAAAAGAACCCATCGATCTCTTATTGCCCTTCAGGAAGTCCTTCTTCTTGAAAGAATTCCTGCTCGAATAGAAGGCTTTGACATCTCAAATATAAGCGGTTCTGACTCAGTAGGCTCCTGTGTGGTATTTATAAATGGAGTTCCTGCAAAAAAAGAATATAGACGTTTTAAAATAAAAGGTGTGAAAGGCATAAACGATCCAGCAATGATAGGAGAGGTAGTTTCACGGAGGATTAAAAGATTATTAAAGGAAGAAGAGCTTCCTGACCTGATGTTGATTGATGGAGGGAAAACACAACTAAATGCAGCATTGAGTGCTATGGAAAAACTAATTTTTTTAAAAATACCTACAATAGGCCTTGCAAAGAGGTTAGAAGAGATTCATCTTCCCACAGGTAAGATAATGTCTCTGCCGTTCAATTCACCTGCTTTAAAATTACTTATAAGAATTCGAAATGAAGCTCACAGATTCGCCCTTGATTATCATCAAAGACTCAGGAGGAGGAGACTTTCTCTATCTGAATTGGATGAGATCAAAGGGATTGGATATAAAAGAAAGATTGCATTAATCCAGCATTTTGGTTCAGAGAAGAGGCTCTTATCCGCTTCAAAGGAGGAAATCCAGAGAGCCCCCGGGATTGGCAGGAAACTTGCAGAAATTATTTACAGCGACCTTCATTGAGTTCCAAAGGTCTATTAAAAAGGGGTTGTTTTTTGCTATATTTAATGTATGATATTCAGAACAATAAGTTTAATTTTTTTAAAAAGATCATGAGGTTGAATGAATATTTTAAAATTTAGATCCTGGGACCTTAAAAGAAAGATAGGATTTTTCCAGATTTTATCGCTTGCTATTCTCTTTGCCATCTTCATGCCTCTTTACGGAATTAGGTTTTCTAAAATATTATTTATCCTTTTCTTTGCAACTTTTTTATTCAGATATCGACCTTTGCCACTTCGGAAATATTCTTATCTTAGTCTATGCCATAGCCTCTCTATTCTTTTATATTTTCTTTATGGTTCTGTTCAAGCGGCATTTTGGACGTTCATTTTCCTTCTGATTGCGGATGTAATATTCAAGAAAGGAGTTTTCCAAGCATTGGTTAATGCATCTGCATATGCTTTGTCTATTTTAATTGTTGGAGGATTAATGGGAACCGGGATAATGAATAATTGGCCGAGATTATTACTTTTCTTTCCTTTCTATTATGTTATTCTGATTGGTTTATTCTACCTTCCCGAGTTCATATCAAGAAAAACCAGAATAGAAGAAATTATATATATCAATTCCTGGGAAATCTTTTATTACATCCTCGCTACCTCCACTGCAATAGTTGCTTATAAGGTTACTTTAAATCCAACAATAGGTTCGATCTCTCTCTTTGGAGCAGGGTTTTTAATCCTGCGCTACTTTATAAGAAGGGTCTCATCCAAGGCAATAGAAGGTTCTATATCCAGAGACCTCATTCAACTCCAATCTGCAGTGATGAAAAAGTCTTTTGATGAAACCCTAAAAGCGGTTGAATCCTATTCAAGCCAATATATTGATTGGACAGGCCTGGACATTTTGAAGCTAACTGATAACGAGGAAGAGTTGAAGATAATCTATAGTGCATCAAAGAAAGATGAACCGGGATATGCTATTTCTATCCACGAGGGCATAAAAGGAAGGTGTGTAAAAGAAAGAAGAGCTATAATTGTTCGTGATACCTCAAGAGAAAAGGATTATGAAGAACCAGGGGGAGATGTGCGCTCTGAAATGCTGATACCATTAATCTACGGTGAAAATGTCCTCGGGCTTCTTAATTTTGAACATAATCTGGTGGGAACGTTCACTGAAAAGGAAGTTGAATATGCCAAGTTTTTTGCCTCTCAACTATCTTATGCCTTACAAACTAATATTACTCTCCAACCTCTTATTGGCTCTTCAGAGAAGTTAGAAGAGTTTACGGATGAAAGCATAAAAGCTATGGAGAAGATTACTGGAGAGATGAATTCAATCCATGAAAATATGAAGGAAGTTATCCGAGGTGGGGAAGAACAGGTCAAATCTCTGGTAAAGGTTGAAAATGCTATGGATGAACTTCTTTCATCCCACGAAAATATAAAGACTTTAAGGGAAGAAATGTCCGAGGGAATGAAGGAATTTACTAATACCCTGGATAGAAGCAGGAATAGTGTTGAGGAAAATCTTACCCGTTTATCCGGGATAACTGATGCGATAGGAGAAGTAAAAGAAACGGTTAAGACTCTTACAAACCTATCCAGCGGGGTAATGGAGATCTCCGATTCATCGAAAAATATTGCTGAAGATACCTCTCTTCTTGCTTTGAATGCTTCGATTGAGGCAACAAGAACAGCCAAAGAATCAAAAACATTTTCAGTTATAGCAGGAGAAATTAATAAACTTGCAAATACTGCTTCATCCAATTCGGATGAGATATCTAATAATGCGAAAATAATAATGAAAAATGTTAAGGATTTTTCAAAAAAAATATACAAGGTGGTTGGAGCTACGGAGAACATTGGTACAGCTTCTTCTTCCATTATGGAACAGTTTGATCTAATTACCTCAGAGTTATCTTCACTACAAGAGGGTTTGGATAAAACTTACAAGGTTTCAAAAAGGGAGATCCAGGACATTGAAGATCTTGGGGCAAGGATTGAACTGGCTGCTGGGATTGGAAAAGATAACATAGGTTCGATAAAAGGCATTAACCAATTAATTGAGGAACAAAGTATTGTGAGCGGTGACCTAAGCGAGAGAATTACCAACCTGAAGAGTTCGACGGAAAGATTGAAAGAGATAGTGGAAGAGTTCCGTCTGACTCATTTGACTACTTAAGGAGAATAAAAAGTATCAACTTTCTAACCTGTATCTTTAATCTTCCACTAATCAGAAATTGAAGGGTTGATTTGTTACTAATCCTTTTCTCTATATCAACTGATATTTTACTATTGAATCCCTCGGATACCTCGGAAATTTACTTGGGGCATTCATTCATTCTTACTCATTCAGATAGTATCTGGCAGGGAGGAATTTTACTATCAGGGGATTCATTATATACTATAGATTACAGTAAAGGAATGGTGAAATTCAAGAGTATGGTTGAAGAAACTTTCACTATTAAGTTCTCATACCTGAATTTTCCCGTAAAGAAAGCCTACTCAAGATGGTCTCTATCGGTTTCCGATAGGTCAATGGAAAGACTGCCAACAGGTAATCCTATAAAGGATAAAGGAAACCTCATAATAAAGGGTAATAAAGGTGTATTTGTAGATGTGAAGTCGGGAGGTGCTGATGTTAGCCAGAGCCTATGGATGAAACTGGGAGGAAAAGCAGGAAATTTCAATATTTCGGGAGTCCTCTCTGATGAGAATATCCCGGAAGGTTCTGGTGCATCGCAGAATATAAGCGAAATCGATGAGATTTTCGTGCAGGCAGAATCAGAAGAAGCATCCTTTCGATTGGGAGATATTGAGTCAATGGAAGAAGGAGTAAAGAAGAGATTGATTGGTCTGGAAGGTAGCTGGAAAGAATTTTCTTCTGTTGTTGGAGTTTCACCAGGAAAATATGGTAAAGTTACATTCAGGGGTGAGGAGGGGAATCGTGGGCCTTACTTTTTCAATCCGCAGGGAACGAGTATCGACTTTTCCATTGTTAGAGGTTCCGAGCAGGTTTATTTAGATGGAAGGCTACTGAAGCGGGGAAGAGATAAGGATTATGTAGTGGACTATTCAGAAGGTGCTATTACCTTTAATCCAACAGTTTTTATTGATAATGAATCAACGATCCTCATCCTCTTTGAGTATTACCAAACCGGTGTTAGTAATCTTTTCTATAAAGCAAGTTTTAATCACAACAATTACAATTTCTCATTTATACGTCAAGAAGATTTTAAGGGAGAAGAATTCAGCGAGGTTTATCCAGATTCTGGATTTGGCTATAACTATTCTGCTACTTTTGTCGGAGAAGGGAATGGTGATTATGATCTCGAAGATTCAATTTTTCTCTACAAAGGGAATAAAATGGGTTCATACGAGGTTTACTTCAATTGGGTTGGGGAAAGTAAGGGCGAGTATATTTACATCGATTCCCTCCATTCATTTAGATGGACAGGTGCTGGACCATACAGTGCAAAAAAGAAACTTGATTTGCCAGGAGAGAATAATCTTTTAACATCGGATTTTGAAGAGTCAAAAGGAGATATTTCATTATCCGGCAAATTAAAGGTAAGAAGATACAGAAATCAGTTCGGAGGAGTTAATGAGGATGGATTTTCAGGCAATCTTGGAACAAGTTTTTCTCCGAATCGTTTTTTTAATCTTGACCTCAATTATTACAGGAGGACTCCCAATTTTAAAACGAGAGAATGGGAAGGGGAAAAGGATTTATTAAAGGCCTGGGAACTAAAAGATCTTCCCCCTGAACTCATTGAATATACAATAACATCAAAACCCACTCCAGGGATAAGAGGTTTATACAGCTATGGAAGCACAGTAGATAGCCTGAGAAGAGATATTATAACGATTAACTTCTTACCTGTCTATCTCGACTGGAGGAGGATAAAGGGAGCCAGAGAAGAAGTAAAGGGAGGTCTTTTATGGAAAAGTTGTAATCTTTACTTAAGGAGATTATCAAGAGATGATAGATATAAAAACGAAGCCGCTTTTTCCAGCTCTCCTCTTTTTCTGGGAGTTGGGTTAGAAGGCGACAGAACTGGAGATACAGCGCAAACCTATACTGTAAAAACAGATCTGGCATATAAGAATACTACCCTTCAGGCATCTCAGCAATTAAGAAGAAATTTAAAGTCAGGAGAGATTAGAGGAATGACAAATGGGACTCTCCGAGCAAATCTAACCCTCCTGTTTTTTTGTCTCAGGAATGAATTTAACATATCTCAGAGGAAATCCACTGAGTGGGAAAGATACTATCAAGAGGTCGATCCAGGAGAGGGCAATTATTCCTATGACTCAACCGGCGGAACTTATTACGAAAATCCCTACGGGGAGTATATTCAAAAGATGGTGCCTATAGGGGAAGGTATAGATACAAGAGAGTATTCGGGGAACATTTCCCTATGGTCAACTCGGTATATTGAGCTCCATAGCTACTTGAATTCTATTTATAGACCAAACTTATTTCTAAAAAATATTAGCTACCTTAATCTAAAGTTTCCAAAAGAGAGTTCAAGAAAATTTTTCCTTAAATATGATCATCAATACCTCGAGGATAAGGAGGGAAGATGGGGACGAGAGCAGAACAACGACAAAATAGAATTTGGGCTGGAAGAAAGGGGTAGAAATTATAGAGAGGTCGGCATAATGTGGAATAAGTCTCGGGAGGAGAATAAAATCGGGGCTTATCTACACTTCTGGCATAAAAGCGGTCTGGAAATTCAGGGAGAAGGGATGCGGATTGCCGGGGAAGACACTCTATTTTCTCCGGAGCTTAAGATGGGTTACCATCTTTCAGGAAAGAAAAGTATGGGGATGGTTCAGGGAGCGTTGGGGTATAATTATTATCCTGGATGGAATATTACATCTTATAGGATGATGGATCTTTACCCTCCACGATTCTTCTATGATTTTACAACCTCTTTGACTATCGATATTACAAAAGATTTCCATCTTGTTTTGAACACCAATATTCATAAACTTGGAAAGGGAAAGGTGTACTATAATGGAAGAATAGGGGTGACAGCCGACTTTATACCTTAATACAATATATTAATCCCCCTTGACTTATTACTCTGGTTTGATAGCTTAAAAATAATGGAGATAGTTTTATTTGAGGATGAGAAATACCCAAATTTTTACCCTATTTCATGTCTGAGATCGCTTGGTGAAATAAGGTCTGGACGTTGGACCCAGAAGGAAAGGGTAGAAAGATGGTTTGGGAAATCGCCTCTCATCTACTCGATGAGGGCAGAATACGGGGATAAAATCGACTACCAAAAGGATAATCTCTTTTTGAATGCTCGACTGAAAGAATTCAAGGGTCTTGCTGATATAAAATCTGGTTCAAAAGTTATTAACAAGGATGACGAAGTCCTCGCTTATAGAAGCGATAGGTTGCTTTCTATAAGAGAGTTTGAGGAACTTAATACCATCCAGAAAGAAAACCCGCTTTATGAATTCATCTGGGATATAATAGGTGATCTTAAGAACAGATTGGTACATGACTTAGAGGGGGACCCAAATTTAGGTCAAATTCAGAGTCCTCTTGATGAATTAATTTATATAGAAGATCCAAAAAGGATTTTTATTGGAAGTGAGGTAAAAATAGAGAGGGGGGTAATTTTTAATACGCAGGGTGGCCCTATCTGGATTGATAATAGAGTTCTCATCAGAGGTAACACTGTAATTGATGGGCCAGCTTACATAGGTGAGGGATGCCAGATAAAACCCGGGAGTTTTCTTAGCAATATTGGAATTGGAAGGGTTACAAAACTATCAGGTGAGATCGAAGATAGCATTTTTCAAGGGTATGCTAATAAACAACACTTTGGTTTTCTGGGGCATTCCTTTATTGGAGAGTGGGTAAATCTGGGAGCAGGGACAACAGATTCTGATTTGAAGAATAATTACAGACCTGTGAAGGTAATAATTGAAGATAAGACATATCAAACGAATATGCAGTTCCTCGGACTTTTAATTGGAGATCATTCAAAAACCGCTGTTAATACATCCTTTAACACAGGCTCAATCATAGGTCCATTCTGTAATATCTTTTCTCAGGGTTTTCCTCCGAAGTATCTACCTCCTTTTACCTGGTGGGGTGGTGATTTTTCTGAATACAAATTAAATAAAGCGATTGAAACTGCAAGGAAAGTTATGAAAAGGAGAAATATAGAAATGGATGCCCAATATGAAAGAAAAATTAGGAAACTATTTTGTGAAACAAAAAATTTAAGGAAAAATTGGGAATAAGGAGGTTTTATGGCTAAAAAGTTTCACAATTTTATTAATGGGAAATGGGTAGGGGCCGAATCCGGGGAGACCTTTGAGAATAGGAATCCTGCTCACTGGGAAGAAGTGATTGGTATTTTTCCTAAGTCTGATAGGAAAGATGTGGAGAAAGCAACTGAAGCGGCTGTTCAGCATAGAGAGGAGTGGGCTAATCTTCCCGTTCCTGAAAGAGGAAAAATTCTTGGAAAAGTTGGAGACATAATGGTTCAGAGGAAGGAAGAAATAGCAAAACTTATGACCAGAGAAATGGGAAAGATTTTAAAGGAAACAAGGGGTGATACGCAGGAAGGCATAGATACTGCATATTATGCCTTTGGGGAGGCGCGGAGGCTTTTTGGTGTGACATCTCCTTGTGAACTTCCCAATAAGACTGCCTATACAATTACCAGGCCTGTTGGAACTGCAGGGATAATCACACCCTGGAATTTCCCTATGGCTATTCCCTGCTGGAAGATATTCCCTGCACTCCTTATGGGAAATACAATTGTTTTTAAATCAGCCTCTGATACCCCAGCAACCACAGTAAAACTTGTTGAGATACTTACTGAAGGCGGTGTCCCGAGAGGTGTTGTAAATCTTGTCCATGGTCCAGGAAGTACGGTTGGAGAGGCGATTTTGGAACAACCTGAGATAGGTGTTATTAGTTTTACAGGTTCTGCTGCTGTGGGAAGAAGGGTAGCTGAGGTTGCGGGTAAGAACTTAAAAAGAGTCTCTCTTGAATTAGGGGGTAAAAACCCTCAAATTGTAATGCCAGATGCTAATATTGAGAATGCCATCGAAGGACTCCTCTGGGGAGCGTTTGGAACAACCGGGCAAAGGTGTACAGCAACTTCAAGATTACTCCTGCATAAGGATATATATAATGAATTTCTGGATATCTTTGTAAAGAGAACCAAAGAATTGAAGATAGGAGATGGCCTTGTTGAATCAACAGATGTTGGGCCGGTAATTAACGAACCTCAGTTAAAGAAAATTCTCAACTATGTAGATGTTGGCAGGCAGGAAGGAGCAAAACTATTCTTTGGTGGGAAGAAAATCACCGGAGGGAAATATGATAAAGGGTTCTTTATGGAGCCAACGATATTTACTGAGGTTGAATCTGGTATGAGAATAGAACAAGAGGAGATTTTTGGCCCAGTCCTTTCAGTTATAAAGATCTCAAGCTTTGAGGAAGGAATCCAGATTGCAAATGATGTTGACTACGGTCTTTCCTCCTCAATCTATACCAGCAATATCGAGTGGGCAATGAAGGCGATTGATAAACTGGAAGCAGGTCTTGTTTATGTAAATGCTCCTACCATTGGAGCTGAATGTCACCTGCCTTTTGGTGGATACAAGAACACAGGGAATGGACATCGTGAGGGTGGAAAGTGGCCCTATGAAGTATTTGGCGAGATTAAAACCGTTTACATCGATTATTCAGAAAAACTTCAGAAGGCACAGATCGACACCAATATTACCAAATAGTCAGGAATAACCTTAGTGGTTCTTTTATTCCTTTCTGAATTAGGAATGTTTTTCTGCGGTTGTGGAGGTCTTTCTACCTCTGGTTCATACTCTTTCTTAATTGGTACCGGGATTTCTGTTCCTTTCGATGACTCGACTTATGGATTTCTGGAAATCCAGATGGCAAGATATTCCTCATTAAGATTAATTGGTTATACCCCAATAAGTCCAAATTCTTCTGTAACCCACCAATCGTCAAAACTCCTTATTGGAGCTTCGGGTGAATTCAAAGTTAGGAAGTTTCTTATAAAACCTGGAATCTATTATACAATTCTTTCAGAACTGGTTAAAGATAAGTATAGATTAGGAAATTGGGTGATAACAGAGAATATACCCCTTGAATGTCGGGGATTTGCTATAAAACTTTCATTTTTATACCCAATAAGAAATAAATCCCGAATTGGAATATGGATTAAAAAAGAATGGAAAACAATACCTTCTCTTGAATATGGTATTTCACTTGTTGGCCTTTTTGGGTAAGAACCTTCCATAAAAAAGTTTTTATATATATATTAAATATCTTAACTTGATAACAGAATTTCCTGGTTCTTCAAAGAAACCCTCCGCCTCTCCAATTTCCTTAAAATACACCAGATAAAGATAAGATTTTGGAGAAATCATCCATTTTATAAGAGGATTTATCCTCGTCTGGATAAGCTCCTTCTCGCTCCAGAGATAGGTGAAATCCGTTCTGAATTCTATGCTAAGGGAAGGTGAGAAATGATATTCAGCGGTAGGAGAAGTTGTTATATAAAGATCTTCTAAATTTTCAAAGGAGAAGAGTTCTTCTGTGTTGGTTCCTTCTTTCCAAAAACCTGTTAAATTAACAGAAGAGCCAAGGAAGAAGTTCGGGGTGGGCTGGAATCTGAAGAAACTTCCACTACTTAATTGATAGCCAAGATGACTAGCGAGATAGTTGTATGAGTAACTGAAATTACTCATGAAAGATAGGCCAAAAATGCCTGAGTGACTGGAGTTCAGGAAGAGACTTATACCTCTAAGAATATAAGATATATCAGAACCCTTCTCTTTGGAATAAGAGGAATCAGAATAAACTTTGCCTATATTGGCATTTGTATTAATATTCCAACCATTCCGGAAATTGAGAAGGCCCACAGGAGCTATAACATAGGAATAATCCTCAACCCAGGGTTCTTTACTAATCCCACCCGCGATAGCAATACTACACATCCTGATCCCTTTTTTATTTGGATAGAAAACGGGGCCCACTAGAGAATTAATTGAAAGACCCCTAAGGTTTATAAAACCTATCTCATTTCCTCTGAAATCCTCATCCACATTGTAAAACGAAAATGCAGCAAGGAGATTTTCACTCATTTTCTTCCATTCGAAATATTCTGCAAGGCCAGTTTTTCCGGTAGAATCGGCAACTGCAAGCTGATACATAATGTTATTATCTCCGAAATCTTGGGAACCATCAAGAGATGCAATCTGGGCATTGTAGTCATGAGTGTATTTACCGCTGTAGGAGAATCCAAAATTCAGACCAAAGGGGAGCTGTTTTAGAAACCTTCCGACAAGATAGTTAGCGGAAGGTTCGTCCCCTCCTTTCCCTGTGTTAGCATATAGAACTCCTCCTTCAAAACCCTTTCCCCTTGTTGTAACCTTTGTTCCCGCTCTTATAGGAATCTTTATCGTATCGTTTACAATTTTTCCAATGTTTCTGGAATAGAAAAGTTTCAAGGGTCCTGGTCCAATTTTAAATTGGCGGCCTCTACGTGAATCAGACGATTGTAGATTAAACGATTCTCTACTTTCAAGGAAGAAGGGCCTCTTTTCTGAAAGGTAGAGAGCGTATTGCGTTAAATTCACCTGGAAAGGGTCAGCCTCAATCTGAGCGTAATCCGGATTTACAGTAAAGTCAAGCGAGGTATTAGGCGAAGGATCCCAGGAGACATCAAGGCCTGCATCTCCTGAATTATCCAATTCATGACGGAGAATTCCAACCGGATAGAACTCCAGGAACCTTCCTTTCATTTCAGGATTTATTCCTGTAATAGGTTCAAAATCACTTATCCGAAGCCCTTTCATTTCATTCACTTCCTTAAAATAGACAGTTTCCCTTTTCTCTTCTATCTTTCGTGAAAGTTGCAGACCCCACTTTCCTCTATTATATCTTATTGTTTTGAAAGGGATTTTCATCTCACAAGACCACTCATCTTCCTGGACAGAAGTTGCAGCATCCCAGATACCATCAAATGAGAAATCAAAAGATCTCCCTCCCTGGGAAATAATAGCATCTTCCTGAGTTCCAGCTGAGGAAACCGTAAAACGATAACAGGTTCTTTTATCTCCAAAGGTATCAATAAAGAGAGATACTTCATCTCCATAAGCGTGGTCCCAATCACTTATCTTCACAGTAGGCTCTGCATCGTTCGATTTACATTCAAAAGCTGCATATAGATTCTCCTTATCCAATAGGAGATATACCCGAGTGGATTCACTAACAGCTTCTCCAGGATCAGGAACTTCCTGGATGAATCCACTTAAAGGTTCTGCCTTGCTCCAGAGAGGCTCGATCTTTCCATCAATTATCGGACCAACCTCTACACTGGTAATCTGTAGTGATAACAGTAACAATACCATATTGTCTCCTAATTTTATACATTATAAATACAATTTTAGTTTTGTCAAGGATCTTGCCCATTGACAACTTATAGGAATTCCATATTTTGTCATTATGGATTTCAAGAGAGATGATTATTGCTTTGCATGCGGTAAAAAGAATAAATACGGGTTAAAACTGGATATTCAAACCGACCAGGGAAGCTCAAAAGCAACAATAAAATTTCCCGATTACACCCAGGGCTATAATGGAATAGTGCATGGTGGAATCCTTGCAACAATCCTTGACGAAATGGCGGTATATGCGGGAGTTTCCCTTGGGAAGAAATTCGTTACAGCGGAACTTACCGTGAGATTCAAAAAACCCGTCAAAACCGGAGTCGAGTATATTGGAGAAGGAAAGGTGATTCAGGATAGAGGTAGGTTTATTCGCACAAGCTCTATTATAAGAGACCCGGATGGTTCGATTTTTGCCGAAGGAACAGCGAAACTGATGAGGGTAAATGATCAGTTATAAAAAAACAGTCCTTCCTTCTGGAGTAACAGTTTCTTCGGAAAACATACCAACCGCTCTTTCAACCGTTATAGGTATCTACATAACCACAGGCTCCAGGGATGAGGATGAAAATGAGGCAGGAATATCTCATTTCATTGAGCATTCTGTCTTTAAGGGAACAAAAAAGAGAAAAGAAAGGGAGATTTCCACTGAAATAGAGTCAAGGGGTGGGATCCTGAATGCTTCTACCTCCAAGGAATGGACTTCTTTTTATGCACACGTGCTTCCAGAGGAATTAGGACGCGCTATTGATGTTTTATCTGACTTGATAAAGAATCCATTATTCCGTAAAGAAGATTTGGATAGGGAGCGCCTTGTAATCCAGGAGGAAATAAAGAGATTTTATGACTCTCCGGAGGACCTTCTATTCTTCTACACCTTCTCCAGCATTTTTGGAAAGGATCATCCTCTTTCCAGCCCGATACTGGGAACACCAGAATCCGTTAAAAGATTAACTCAGGAGGAAATAAAGAATTTCTGGGAGCAGAATTGGACGACAGACAAGATGTTTGTTTCAGCGGTAGGAAGAGTAAATCACAGGAAATTGTGTAATCAAGCGGCAGAAAAACTCGGGGATAAAAGAGGAAATGCCTCTGGTAGAACTTCATCAAGTGAGGAGAGAACCAGAATCAATATCATCTCAAAGCCTGAACTAAACCATGAATATGTTGCTCTTACCCTACAGTCCTTTCCCTATAACAATCAGGAAAGATTTCCCTTACTTGTTTGTGGTTCAATTCTTGGTTCTGGAATGAGTTCAAGATTATTCCAGAAATTAAGGCAGGAAATGGCTCTTGTCTATGATGTATCGGCTTTCGGCGAATTCTTCTCAGATACAGGTGTCTTTGGCATTTACTTCTCCACGGATAAAGATAAACTGCGAAAAACGCTTGACGCGATTAGAGAATTGCTAAATTCATTAAATTTTAGTCAGAGAGAAGTTGAAATTGCGAAAGAGAGACTAAAAGGTAATATCGTGATCTCCCTGGAAAATAACACGAACAGGATGGTAAGAAATGCTAAAGAGGAGATTTATCAAGGCAGGAGAATTTCTATCCCTCTTCTTCTTTCAAGAATCGAGAATGTTAAACTGAGTGAGGTTAGAGAAATAAAAAATCAACTCTTAAATCCAAAAAATTTTGTCCTTACTGCCCTTGGAAGGAGTGATAATGTTTCCTGGTGATCTCTATAGTTCGAGAAGGATGCATCTCTATGATTCTTTTATATTTAATCTTTATTTAGAAAGGTTTTATTATTTCCTTGATAGAGACGTCCAGATAATTAACCTTTTTTCGGTGAAACCCATAAGTACTCATCCTTTGAACCGGATCCAATCTTTTCAGGAAGAGGAGGCGATCCAGAAACTTAAAGAGTTCCTCGAATTGGGAGAGGAATACAAAATATTGATTTTACCCGACCAGTTTTCAGCTTATTATCTATTATTTTTTTCTACATTGGATTTGAATGATGAGGTTATAACACCAGCCCCTATTCCTTACTTCCTCAAGCAGTACGCCCACTCCCTTTCCGTAAAACTCATTCCCATTGAAACAAGTTCCATAAACGATTATGAGCTCCCATTGAGGGGGAATATTGAGGATCTCATAACCGCAAGAACAAAATTATTCTATTATTCGGAACCTAATTTTTCTGGGGGCATAACATATTCAGAGGAAAGCATGGAAAGAATCCTTTTTCTATGCAGAAATTACCACCTCTATATTGGAGTGGATGAGACTCTCTCTCATCTAATAAGAGAACCAGAAAACTTTGTCCAAATGCGTAATATTTCCCTTGAGAACGAGCGACTGATAAGAATTAATTCACTCCTTAAGGATTTTTCAATGGATGACGTGACAGTTATGATGTTTCATACAGCTCTGCCTCAGAGAATTGAGCTAATTGCCCGAGATCTATTTCCAGTGAGCCCTTATCAACTTGCATCTTTAGTTTATTTTCTGGACAACGCCAGAGATATCCTTGCAGATAGAATAAATGAGATGAACCAAAAGAGAAGTATAATCCAAAACTTTATAGATAATAGAGAAGACATTTCATCTTTTTATTTCCAGGGGATTGGTTCGGTTTTCATAAAGCTTCCCATCTCAC
Organism: candidate division TA06 bacterium JGI_Cruoil_03_38_101; assembly: GCA_002215665.1. GTDB lineage: Bacteria > Hydrothermota > UBA3072 > UBA3072 > UBA3072 > UBA3072. Next base: position 51,385 of record NGFL01000057.1, read on the forward strand.
AAGCCGAATCTTTTGTAGAATGGTTGTTGTGTGATTATAACCGTGATAAGAAAACAGTCTTTGTGGCACCCTCAGTCCACTTCCACTCTGATGACTATGAGGATGAAGGTGAAATTCTAATAGATTATCGTTATCTTAACCCTGAAATGTTGGAAGAAGGTCTTGAAATTCTGCAAGATGCTCTCGATCAATATCTTGGTCTAAAAAAGGAGGATTAATGATTTCAAATAAAGGTAGAACCGTCCCTAAATCGCCAATAAGGAAACTTATACCTTTAGCCGATGATGCAAAAAAACGGGGAATACATGTCTACCACCTGAATATTGGTCAGCCCGATATAAAAACTCCTGAAACAATTTTCGAGTCAATCCGTAATTTTAAACAGGATGTTCTCTCTTATGGTCCAACCCAGGGGATTCCAATGTTAAGAGAAGTTATATCTTCCTATTTTAATGAAGATTATTCTCTTGATATCCAACCCGATGAAGTATTTATAACAACAGGAGGTAGTGAAGCAGTTTTTTTCTTGATGCTGGCAACTCTAAATCCCGGAGATGAAGTATTAATCCCTGAGCCCTTTTACGCTAATTATAACGGTATAGCGGCTATTGTTGGAGCAAAGATAAAACCTATTACAACTTCAATCCACTTTGGATTCCATCTTCCTCCCAGGGATAAGATAGAACCCCTTATAACAGAGAAGACGTCTGCAATTCTCACTTGCACACCTAACAATCCAACAGGGACTGTTCTAACTCAGGAAGAGATGGAGATGTTAGTTAATATAGCCAAAGATCATAATTTGTGGCTATTTGCTGATGAAGTCTATAGAGAATTTGTCTTCGATGGAAGAGAGAGTTCATCCTTCCTGAAATTTGAAGATGCTCTTGACAGGATTGCTATAGCTGATTCAGTTTCTAAGCGGTTCTCATCCTGTGGAGCTCGAATTGGTTTTATCATTGCAAAGAATAAAGAATTGTTCGACGCTGTTATGAGGTTCGGGATGGCAAGGCTTTGTCCTCCAACCATAGAGCAGTATGGGGCGAGTTCTGGTTTCAGGACCCGAAGCAAATTCATCCCTGATATGGTTAAGGAATACGAACATCGCCGTGACGTTGTTTACCATGAGATTCAAGAAATGGATGGATTGTTTACTCTAAAGCCAGAAGGGGCTTTTTATACCGTAGTAAAACTTCCCGTTGATGATAGCGAGGAATTTGTTCGATGGATGTTAAAAGATTTTGAAATTGATAAAAAGACCACAATGCTTGCACCTGCTTCTGGTTTCTATGCAACTGAAGGAAAGGGAAAGGATGAAGCTAGGATAGCATACGTTTTGAAGGAAGATGACTTAAGGGATGCTATGAAAATTCTAAAGGAAGGCATTTATGTCTTTAACAATACCCATTAGGAGGTTGGATAAGAC
>NGFL01000051.1 GCA_002215665.1 candidate division TA06 bacterium JGI_Cruoil_03_38_101
ATTTTAGTTTTGATTTCCTTAACTTCCTTCTGTACTTCAATGTTCCTTTTTTCAGTAGCCTGGCTTCCAAAGACAAATACAAATAATAAACAGCTTAAAACAAATTTCCTCACAATTAACCTCCTTTTTTATCCAATTTACAAACCATTTTTACTCGGGAAACCTTAATACAACCTTTACCCACTTAAAATATTCTTTTTATCACCCCCTTTTTATTTGAATAAAGCAGGTATCGCGAATAGACACGAATCGCAATAATATTATTCAATTCCACCGCAATTCAATTTCCAAAGATCGATAACAAATAATACTATAATAAATTTTATAACTTTGTCAAGACCAAAAGAGTATTTATAAATGCCATATTTTAGCAATATTACTAAAAATAGATGTCATAATAAAGATCAGAGTCTTATGATTCAGGAAAACGTCTCGGAAGGCGAGCGGGCATGGTTCGTAAGATTTTAATCTTACTGGAGCGAGCCTGAGAGCCGAGCAGCAATTTCCTCGCTGGGGAAATTGACTGCGTTTTTCTCGAATTATAAGACCGAATGAAAAATTAGAATATGGCATTTATTTAATTTATTTATAATAAAATGCGACATCTATTTTAGCAATAAATGTGAGACATATTACATACAAATAACAGACCAAAAGATGAATTCTAAGGTTTTGTTCTTTGCGAAGAAATTGCACTCCCTACAATTCAGCCTTTTCTATAAAGTAGGAAGAAGCCCAGAGGAGAACAAGATCAAAAAGGAAGGTTGCTGCAATTTGAGGAGTATTTACAGTAAAAAAACCTACCTCACTCCACTTAATGGAAAATTTGGGAATAAAGAAGAAGATTTTTTGCCCAAAATGGATGTACCTGAAGAAAATGATTATTATACCCACAAGCCCTGCAGTTGTAATCAAGCCCCTGAATCTCGAAAAAACCCTTCCTAAGAGATATGCAAAGGTAGAAAATGGAAGAATTAGGAAAAGCCAAAATGAGCCAATTAGCCATAATTTTACGAAATTTGCTAACTTAATCCCGTATGAGACATTTGAAGATAGCTGATAGGTAAGAAGAGGAAGTAACAAAGCTATAAAGAGGTAAAGGAATATCTCAAAAGCAAGAACAAAGAGTTTACTTAATACTATTTTATAACCCGGAACAGGCAATGAGAGAAGTAGAAAAATTTTCTTTTGATCCCACTCTTCCTTCCAAATAATAAAGGATTTTACAAAAACGAACAGCAAAAAGCCGAGAAGAGTAAGAGAAAGAGGTAAAAAAATAGAGATCCCTGCAGTGCTTCTTGCAAGTGGTAAGAATAAAAGATTAGAGCCCACTACAAATCCGCACAGTATAAAAATCCAGTCCTTATCTCCTAATAGTTCCTTTTTAAATAAATTACACATTTAGCTTCTCCTTGAATATCTCATTGATTGATTTTCCGTATTTTTCTCTAAGCTCATCAGATTCACCGTCTATCATTACACTGCCGTCCTTAAGAAAAATTGTTCTATCAAAGAGAACCTCTGCTTCCGATACAATATGAGTTGAGAGAATGAAGGTTTGATCCTCCCGATAAGATTTCAAAATCGCAGATATTATCATATCCCTTGATGATGGATCTATTCCGGATAATGGTTCATCAAGAAGAAAGATTTTCGCGTTTCTGGATAGAGTAAGAACCAGCTTAAGCCGTGCCCTCATACCTTTTGATAGATGTGCAACATATCTTGAGGTTGGAATATCTAAAACCTGGATGAGATTTTTCTCTTTCTCCTTGTCCCAGTCATCGAAGAAACTCGAATACCAGTTAATTATCCCACGAGCCCTTATCCAGGGATAAAGAGAATCAATTTCGGGAAAGAAGGCTACGAATGACTTTGTTCGAACCCCAGGGGCTTCTCCATTGATTTTTATCTTTCCATAACTCGGTCGGCAATACCCAAAAATGAGTTTCAGGAGAGTTGTCTTTCCACTCCCATTAGGACCTACCAAACCCACAAAACTACCATCCTCAATCTCTAAACTAATACCTCTCACAGCATAGATACCACCATATCTCTTTACAAGGTCTTCAATTTCAATCATTAACTCCCTCCACTAATTTTTTTATTTCATCCAATGATAGCCCAAGGGAAACCAATCTATGAATGAATTCATCCACAATCTCCTTTATCATATCAGGGCATAATCTCTCCCTCGCCCCATCCTTTACCCATGTCCCCCTACCCACCCAACTCCCAATGATGTCTTCTCTCTCCATTTCTCTGTAAGCCTTTGCTACAGTATTTGGATTTACACCTAATTCCATAGCTAAACTACGAACAGTGGGAACCTCTTCCTTGATCTCCCCTCTCACAATCCTCTCCTTCACTTCCCTCTTTATCTGTAAATATATAGGTCTGCTTTTGTCAAATTCCATTGTATTTAAATTATAATACAATCCTCATTTGTCAAGGGAAAATTCCTCACTTGTTCTTGACTTTTTTAATCCAAATTTTTATACTTAATTAAATGAGAAAAAGACTTATAAGGTTTCTTTCTTCTGCAGGTGGAGGGAAAACCTATCAACTTTCAAGAAGATACATCGAACTCTTAAAAAAGAAGCACGAAAATCCGAAAACCCTTGCAATCACATTTACAAATAAAGCAGCAAGCGAAATGAAGGAGAGAATTCTCCAACTTCTTAAAGAAGAGGCGATAGAGAAAGGAGACAAAGATTCAATCAAGCTTGTTGACTGGATTCTTGACAATTATAGTGACTTTTCCGTTCGGACGATAGATTCATTCGTAAACACTCTTGTAAAAGGGTTTTCGATAGAACTGGGATTCCCTACAGAAACAGAACTCATTATGGAATCCGATTACTACAAGGATTATGCCGTATCCCTTTTAATCCAGTCTGCTGAAAAAGATGAAGGATTCAGGAAAAGATTGACGGATTTTATCCTCAATAAGATCGAGTTTGAACGAAAAACAAACTGGGACTTTCAAGGTATCATTCGCAGGGGAATGAATAAAATTGAAGATTATGAAAAAAAGCAGAATAAAAACTTTAAATTCCCAGGAGGAAAAGCTGAAGAGATAGATGAAGAAATAAAAAGGAAGCTCAAAAAATCCTTCCAGTTGGCAGAGGAAATCCTTGAATATTCAGCTACTCATGAAGGCATCCATAAAAATTTGTTAACTACAATAGAAAAAAGTCTACAGAGTAAGAATATAAATAAAATGCTAAAGAGTGCTTGTTTTGAAAAGGATTGTAGAGGGGTCTTGAAAAATATAGCAAAATTTGATCCCACCAATTTCTGTTCCCTTTTTGAGGCATTAAAGAAGTCAGTATTTGAATACTACTCTTTATATTTATTCAGAGACCACGATTACAATATCAATATATACGAATTATATGAGAATTTCTTGAAAAAAATTAAACAGGAGGAAAAGGTTCGATTCATTGAAGACATAAATGGAGAATTAAAATCTTTATTTGATGAGTTTGAGATACCTTTTATATTCTATCGCTATGGTGAAAGATACGAACATTATCTCATTGATGAATTTCAGGATACCAGCAGAAGTCAGTGGGTTAATCTCAAACCCCTTGTAGAGAATAGCCTATCAGAAGGGGGAAGTTTCTTTTATGTAGGAGACCCCAAACAGGCAATTTATCAATGGAGAGGAGGGGATGTTGAATTATTCGATAGAGCTTTTACGAATTTCCCAAGCGTTGAAGAATCAGATAGAGGAACTAATTTAACCTTCATTAACTACAGAAGTGCTCCTGAAATAGTCAATTTCGTCGGAGAGGTATTCTCCCAACTGCCACCCGAAGTAAAAGAGAAAATGGGAAAGAAAGGGAGTTTCTATGGAGTGAATGTTATCCAGAAAATCGATCCATATAAAAAATGGGGCGATTTTACTGGCTATGTCTCCCTCGAAAGGTTCAGCAGCAAAGATAATCTCAAAGAAAATATCGATGAGGCAATAAAAGGGAAACTGAAAAAAAACATTAATGAGGTATTAAAAAGGTTCTCTCCTGGAGATATAACAGTACTGGTAAGAAAAAATGTGGATGGAAAGAAGGTGGTTGACTGGCTCACGGAAGAGGGTTATCAGGTCATCTCAAATGAAAGCCTTTACCTATCAAGTGACCCCAATATCAAAGGCTTACTCTCCTTTTTCAACTTCCTTCAGCATCCGGTTGATAATGTCTCTTTTTTAGGATTCATAACCTGCCCCTTCTTCCTGAAAGATAGAGTCTCGGAAAAGGAGATAATTAGATGGGCTGAAGAAATTTATGCCAATAGACCCCTCTATATAAAATTCAGAGAGGATTTCCCAAAAGTTTGGGAAGTTTTTATCCAACCGTTTTTCAGAAGGGTTGGTTTCTTGCCCCTTTATGACCTTTTAAGCGATATCATAAGGACATTTAGAATCCCGGAAAACTTCAAAGAGACCCAGCCATTCCTTTTAGGGTTCCTGGAATTCATTCATAATCTTGAAGAGAAATCTATAACATCTATTGGGGATATGATGAAAGAATGGGAGAGAAGGGAAAATTCTAAAAATCCTCCCTCTATCCTCCTCCCGGAGAATACGGATGCAATAAAGGTAATGACAATTCATAGAGCAAAAGGGTTAGAATTTCCTGTTGTCATTTTACCTTTTCTATACTTCTGGGAAGGGAAGGATAAAAATGAAGTTGTAATCCAGCATAATGGAATAGAAAAAATAGTAAAAGTTAAAACGAAAAATAAGGGGAAGTTTATCCTGCCTGAGACTAACCCTGCCCTAAAGAAAGAAATATCCAGTAGAATAAAAGAGAAAAGAGCTTCGACTTTCTTTGAAGAGGTAAATAATCTTTATGTGGCTTTAACAAGGGCAAAATATGAACTCTACATATTCATTCCTGAAGAAGGTTCTCCTCAAAGCTATAGCAAATTATGGAAGGATATCCTGGATAGATATGTCCGGAGTGGAGATTATTCAAGAGGAAAACGCACAACCCCAGAGAAAAAAGAAAGTAAAGAAAATTATAAACAAACCTATCTGGAAATGAAAATAGATGATAAAGAAGGGATAGAGAGGGCCTCTTCGAGGTTACTCTTAAAGACGACCAATATAAATGAGATTACAAATAAAAAGAGCATTGAAGCTCGAAAAACAGGGGAGATCCTTCACAGAATACTTTATTACATTAAAGATATAAAAGATTTAGAAAACCTTGAATCCATAGTCCAGAGGTCTTTGAATGAGTTTGCCCTGCCAACCGAGAGGGAAATTTTCACAAAAAAGGCATTCTCAACAATCCAGAGAATATTTAAGAATAAAGAAATCAGAAAATGGTTTGCTCCTGACCTCTCTGTGTGGAGAGAAAAAGAGATGATTGATTCAGAGGGAAATTTGCACCGTTTTGACAGGGTTATCCTCCATGAGAATGAAATTGCTCTCATAGATTATAAAACGGGGGAGGAACCTTCCTCAAAATGGAAAAAACAACTTTTGAACTATAAAGAACTATTAAAGCAATACTTCCCAGAAAAAGAGATCAACTCTTATATAATTAACCTTTCTAACAACCTGGTATTGAAAATTGAATGAAATACTAACAATCCCATTTGCTCAGAATTTTATCCCGCAATTAGGTGATTATATCCTTCAAAATTACGGAAGCAGGGATCTTTCAGAGTTGTGTGTGGTTTTCCCTGGAAAAAGACCCTCTCTTTTTTTACTGGATTATTTAAAAGAAAAAATCCATAAGCCTTTTATACCCCCGGCTCGATTCTCAATTGATGAATTTACCCAATATCTCTTTAGTCTTAAAAGGGATGAGAGGATTCCTGAGGGAAGGATTGATCTGATCTACCTCTTATACAAGGCTATAAGGGATAGCGAAATTGATGAAGAAAGTAGCCTTGGAAAGATTTCAAAATCTATCCATAACTTTATCCACTGGGGGGAAGAGGTCCTTCGGGCAACTGAAGAGGTTGAAATTCAGTGTGCAAGGGAACCTGATATTGAAAGTATAACTGAATATGATGAGAATATAATCCAGTGGGTAAAGGATTTTTGGGGAAATTTTACCTCGATAAAGAATAGTTTTGAAAAATTATTAAAAGACGAAAAACTTACCTATAGGGGCGAGGTCTATAGATGGGTGAGCGAAAATATTCAGGATATTCAGGATATTATACCTTTTGAAAGAATAATTTTCGCTGGTTTCTACGCGTTAAATAAGTCCGAATGGAGGGTGATGAAATATCTCTTTGAAAAAGATATGGCGGATATTATCATCCAGACGGACGAGAAAAAGGGAAATATTCCCGAGACCTCTCCATACTATTTCCATAATAAAAAATGGAAAAGAGATTGGAATGTAGACTTCAGAAAAATTGCGGAAGATAAAGACAACCACCCTGATATGAAAATCTATCAGTGTTTTGATACCCATTCAGAAATTTTAACAACAAAGGATATACTAAGAAACCTTGATGAGAAAGGTAAAAATGTCGCAATAGTTCTTCCAGAGCCTGCACCACTTATCCCTCTTATCAATGAGGTCGTTCAATCATTCGATAAAGATTTCAATATTACCCTTGGTTATCCCATCAGGAGGTCTTCACTTTTTAACCTGATAAAGTATATCTTCTCCCTTCAGAAGACAAAGAGAATAATTGATAACAAAATCTCCTATTATCTACCGGATTATTTGAATCTCATTCAGCATCCATGGATAAAAACCCTGGAGGATGATAAAAAGAGTGGAGATTTTAGAATGATCGTTCATAAAATCGAGGAAATCCTGATCAAGAAAAATAGAGAAGAGATAAAGAGTTTCTTCTCTTTAGAGGAGATTATCCAGGAAATCCATAAAATGGAATTGGTCAGAATCTTTGGGGATGAAAAAAGAGGAGAAAGAGTTTTAGATAGGTTAAGAAAGGTTCATTCCCTCTTTATCCAGGCGTTCCAGGAAGCAATCTCACCAATAGATGGGGCCGATGGGCTTTTTGAAGGTTTAAAGTTTATTTATAATAACACTTCTGTAAAAAAATACCCTTTAAACAATCAATTCATCGGCACAATATTTAATAAACTGGAAGAGATTAGAAACTCTCTCTTTTCCAATTGCTCCTTTGATGATTCCAGGCAGTTGGTCACCTTTCTTGAAAATTACCTCAACAAAACAAGAATTCCATTTGTGGGTGAGCCCCTTAAAGGAATTCAGATTATGGGGATGTTGGAAACGAGGAACCTGAACTTTAAAAAGGTAATCGTTCTGGATGTAAATGAAGGGATTATCCCTGAAGTAAAAAAATACGACCCTCTTCTCCCTCAGCATCTAAGAATCATGATAGGTCTTCCTGGTTATACTGAAAAAGAGTCAATATTCGCCTATAACTTCTACCGACTGATCCAGGGTGCAGAGGAAGTCCACCTCCTTTATAAAGAAGGAAAACTTCAGGATATTGACAAGAATATAAAATCAAGGTTCATTGAGAGAATTATCTGGGAGAAAGAAAAAGAGTCTAAGAGTTTAAAACCTGAAAATCGAATATTTGAAATCAAGAAAAAAACACCCCTGAATAAATTCATTCCCAAAAAAAACAAGAAAACACTGAAGAAACTCCTGTCAATGGAATATTCTCCCACCGCGATTGACACCTATATACAATGCCCTCTTAAATTCTATTACCGTTATGTGCTGAATTTAGAGGAACGGATAGGTATAGAGGAGGAAATTGAAAGAAGCACTATTGGAAAATTTACTCATAATTTCTTAAGGGATTATTATGAGAGATTCCTTAACAGGAAACTCCATCCGGACAGAGAAAATTTTTTAAAGATTCTTTCCCAGGAACTGGAAGAAAAGTTCCCAGAGGGTGGAGGTTCACTCCTCCTAAGGGAGGTTATAAAAAAGACTCTGGATAGTTTCATCAAGGTTGAAATCAAAAGAGCAAGCGAAAATGATATTTTTATAAGAGGAATCGAAGAAGACCTATCAAGTGAAATCGAAGTAAACCATAAAAAAATTCTCATGAAGGGGAGGGTAGATAGAGTGGATGAAATCGATTACAAACCCATGGTGATTGACTATAAAACAGGTTCTGTAAATATGCCTATTAAAACTCAAAGGGGAGAATATGCAGAAACCAGAGAGCAAATAAAGAAGAGAATGAAGAGTCTTCAGTTACCAATCTATGTATACCTGTATTCAGAGGAAAAAGGAATTGATATGAGCGATATTTCTGCAAAAATTTTTAACCTCAGAAAACCCCAGGAAAAAAATAATCTTCCAATTGAGCATCTTGATATTTTCATGGATGCCTTGAGATTTATTCTTGAAGAAATAATAGACGAGGAAATTCCCTTCATCCCCGATCCAAATCGCCACTGCCAGTATTGCCCTTATAGGTTGCTTTGCCCGGAGGTTTAATTCGAAAAGTTATTAATATGATTTTTTGCTGCATTCGTTTTAACTCTGGAAAATTGTCTCCAAGGTTTATGGAGAGGTGATTTCCTCAAGGTGAAGGATCTTCAGGGTTAAAGCGTAAGAAGGCTTTCCAGGTTTCCTTTGTGGCTGTAAATATTAAAAGTAAAGTTATTGTAAGGACAACAAGGGCAATAAAAACTCTAAGACCTTTGATTAATGATCTGCGGGATAGCCTTTTTTTTACTACTTGTTAAAGAATTCTGGATCATCTTCTAATGCTGTTCCAATCACAATTAGATCTGCCCCAGCCCTGTGTTTTTCCTCTATTTCCTCAGGGCTTCTAATCCCTCCTCCAACAACAAGAGGAACATCGATAAAATCCTTAACCGATTTGATAAGAGAATTGCAGGGTGATTTCTTAGCTCCACTACCAGAGTCAAGATAGATCAGTTTCATCCCGAGAAGTTCTGAGGCGTAGGCAATACTTCTTGCTATCTCTGGTTTATCCTGAGGGATGGGTTTTGTTCCGGATATGAATTCAACCGTTGTTGTTCTACCACCATCTATCAGTAAATAACCTGTTGGAATAACCTCTATATCCATTCCTTTTAGAATGGATGCTGCCCTAATGTGTTCCCCTATTAGATAGCGAGGATTTTGACCGCTAACAAGGGAGGGGAAAAGAAGAGCATCTGCGGAGGAAGAAATTTGATCTGCTGAACCAGGAAAGATTACAACAGGGAGTGAGGAATTTGCTTTTACCTCTCCTACAAACTCTTTAAAATTATTCTTCCAGGAGGTGCTTCCACCAACGAATAGAAAATCAACCTTACTTCCCTCAAGAAGCCTGATTCTCCCCTTTAAGTCTTTTATATCTTCTGAATCGGGATCAAGGAGAGCGGCAATTATCAGTTCGTTTTTGCTTTTTCTCTCAAGAATATTCTTATATACACTCATTTTACTTAAGATGTTCCTTTAAGATTTCGGGAAATTTGTTTAGCATTTCTTCTAATTTCTCCACTTTACTACCTCCACCTTCAGCCCTTATCGAACTACCTCCTCCTCCCCCTTTTACTATCCTGCAAGCCTCCTGTATTATTTCTCCAGCGTTAAGTTTATTTTTTAGTTTATCACCCACAAAAGATACTGCAAAAACTGATGAATCAAGTTCTGTTGCAAGAAGACCTGCTCCCTCAGGCATTTTTTCCCTTAACCTTTCTGCTAATTTCCTTAAGGTTTCCCTGGAACCATCCACTCTTGCGGCTATATATTTTTGTTCCTTGATCCTCGAAGTCTCTTTTAACAATTCGTGAAACCTTATCTCAGCCAACTGGTTTTCCATTCTTTCTATCCGTCTTTTCTGTTCTCTTAATAGGTTTAAGGTTTTCTCAATTCTAATGGGTAAACTTTCCCTATCAATCTCCAGAAGGAATTCCATTTCCTGAACGAGTTGATCTAATTCTTTCATCCATTTATAAGCAAACCAGCCGGTAACGGCCTCAATCCTTCTTATTCCTGAGGCAACCCCTGTCTCGGAAGTAATCTTAAAGAGTCCAGCCTCTATTGTATTATTGAGGTGAGTCCCTCCACACAATTCTCTTGAGAAATCTGAAATAGACACCATCCGGACTTTCTCCCCATATTGTTCTTCAAAGAGGGCAATTGCACCCTTCTGGATAGCCTCGTCGTAGGGAAGTATTTCTTTTTCAACAGGTAAACCCTTTAGTATAACTTTGTTTACCTCTTCTTCTATCCGCTGGATTTCCTGATCGCTGAGAGGGTTTGGATGGGTGAAATCAAAACGAAGATGATCTGGTGCAACAAGAGAGCCCTCCTGTTTTACCCATTCTCCAAGAGTTTCTCGAAGAACTCTTTGGAGTATGTGTGTTGTGGTGTGGTTTCTTCTGATACCAGATCTTCTTTCTTTATTAATCTCTGCGTATACTCTGGAGGGAACAAATTTTCCCTCGATCTTCCCTTTATGAACATTCCCCAGAGGAGATGGGATTGTGTCTTCGACAAGCATCTTCCACCCTTCTCCTTCTATTTTACCTGTATCTCCCACCTGACCTCCCTTTTCTGCATAGAAGGGTGTTTCTTTTAGAATGACCTCGAAATAATTATCAACCTTTCTATAGGCTATTACTTCGGTTTCTATTTCCTCCTGCTCATATCCCTCGAACCTTGATCTTTCTCTTGATACGATTACCCAATCGACCTTTTCTTCTGCTTCAAATTCCTGTTTTCTCCTTGCCATTTCCTTTTGTTTCTTCATCTCTTCATCAAAACCTCTTCTATCCACAACTAAACCCTCCTCCTTTGCCATCTCTTCTGTGAGGGAAATAGGAAATCCATAGGTATCATATAATCTGAAGGCATCTTCACCCTTTATTGTGGAACTTTTGTTCTTCTTTGTTTCCTGTATAATTTCATTCAGTATGGAGACACCCGCCGAAAGAGTATCAAAGAAATTTTCTTCTTCTTTCTTTATAATAAGTGTAATGTGTTCAATTTTCTCCCTTAGATATGGGTAACGCCCTTTCATTATAGATATTACAACAGGGACCAGTTTATGAAGAAATGGCTCTTCAATTCCTATTTCCCGTGAGACTGTCAACCCACGACGGATTAGTCTTCTTATGACATAACCCCTTCCTACATTGCCTGGATACACTCCGTCACCAATTGCAAAAACAAGAGCCCTTGAGTGATCAGCGATTATATTGAAGATTCGTTTGCTACTAAAATATTCTCTACCTGAAATCTTTTCTGTCTCCTGAATTATTGGAAGGAAAAGATCGGTTTCAAAAATGGAGGATTTCCCCTGTATTATCATTGCAAGTCTTTCCATTCCCATTCCAGTATCCACACCAGAATTCTTAAGGGGAAAACGACCTCCTTCCCTCTCGTCAAATTGAGGAAAAACAAGATTCCAGAACTCAATATATCGATCGCATTCCCCATCAAACTCACACTTCCCAAATTTTTCTCCCAGATCATAAAATATCTCTGTATCAGGACCACAAGCTCCTCTGCCCCCTGCTGGACCCCAGAAATTTTCAGAATTTCTGATTATTCTTCCTGGGGAAACACCGATTTTATCCTTCCATATCTTGTAACTCTCATCATCATCTGGATAAACCGAGATATAGAGTTTTTCAGGGGGAATATCAAGAACATCCACAAGGAATTCCCACACCCACCTGATTGCCTCCTCTTTGAAATAATCCCCAAAGGAAAAATTACCAAGCATCTCAAAAAAGGTATCGTGACAGTAGGTTTTTCCAACCTCATTTAAATCTGATAGACGAAGACATTTCTGAACGGAAGCAGCTCTTTTGAACTCAAGGGGAACTTCTCCTGTCCAGAGGGGCTTGAACTGAACCATCCCTGCAGATGTAAAGAGAAGAGTCTTATCTCTCTCGGGGATGAGTGAGGATGATTCAACAATTTTATGATCCTTTTCCTTGAAAAAATCAAGAAAAATCTTTACTAACTCATCTGAACTCTGCATAGATAGATATTAATCAACTCTAACCCATTGTCAACCATAAAAATTGAAGAGATGAAAATACCAATAGATACCGCCCCTTGACATCACTTTTTTATTTCTATAGATTACCAATATGAAAAGGATTCATCTATGGGTAAGTGGTTTTGTCCAGGGAATTGGATTCCGTTCTTTCGTTATGAGAAAAGCAAATGGATTAGGTATTGGTGGGTGGGTTAAGAATTTACCCGATGGTATGGTTGAGATTGTAGGCGAAGGCGAAGATTGGAAATTGAAAGAACTTGTCCGTAATGTAAAGATTGGCCCTTCTTTTGCCACTGTGAGTGGGGTTCAAGTAAAAGAGGAGGAATACAAAAATGAATTCAAACAATTTACGGTGAGGTTTTAAATGCAAAAACTTAAAAGTAAGATCAGGAATATACCAGATTTTCCGAAAAAAGGCGTAATTTTTAGAGATATCACAACCTTATTGAAGGATAGAGAGGCATTCAAGGAATCAGTAGACCTTATGGCGAATTTGATAAAGGATAAGAAAGTGAACACGATCCTTGGAATTGAATCAAGGGGTTTTCTCTTTGCTGCTCCAATTGCTTATAAACTCGGCCTTGGCATTAATCTTATAAGAAAGCCAGGCAAACTACCTGCTGAGACTATAAGTGAATCATACACTCTTGAATACGGGCATAATACAATAGAGATACACAAGGATGCGATAAAAAAAGGAGATAAAGTTGTCATCTGCGATGACCTTCTTGCAACTGGAGGAACAGCAAGAGTAAGCGCTAACCTTGTGAAACGCCTGGGAGGTGATGTTATCTCGATCATTTTCCTGATTGAGTTAACTGAATTGAAAGGTCGAGAAAAACTTAAAGGTTACCCTGTTAAATCAGTGATAAAATATTAAAAGGAAATAAAAATATAAAAATTTTTGGAATATGACTTTCTAATCTTTTATTTTATTCTTTAAGTATACTTTGTTCTGTAAAATGAAATTCCTCTTCAAAAAGTTTTATACAGATATCAACCACCTCTGGATCATAAAGTGTTCCACGATTCTTCTTAATCTCATCCAGAGCTATTTCAATACTACGAGCATTCCTGTAAGGTCTTCTGGAACCCATTGCCTCAACCACATCAGCTACTCCAAGGATTCTTGCTTCGAGGAGAATGTCTTCGCCTACCAGGTTCTCCGGATAGCCGGAGCCATCCATCCTTTCATGGTGCTGCAGGACAATTTCTGCAACTGGACCGGAAAATTCCACAGATTTCAGGATGTCATAGCCAACCTGGGGATGGGTTTTTACTAAACCCATCTCCAATTCATTCAATCTTAAGGGCTTATTCAAAATCTCAGCTGCAATATGAATCTTGCCAATATCGTGAAGAAGACTTGCCATCTTAAGAGTTTCTAATCTCTCTTGCGAAAGACCCATTTCTTTACCTATTGCTGCGGTGAGTTGAGCCACCCTTCTTTGGTGCCCTGCTGTGTAGGGATCTCTTTTCTCTACTGTCTCTGCAAGAGCAGTTACCGCTCCAGACAAAGTCTTCTCTAATTGATTAATGCTTTTTCTGAGTTTCTCTTCTGCACCTTTTCTTTTGCCTATATCATTATATGCTGCAAAGATACCAACCACTTTATCATTTACGATTATTGGACCCCCGATTAAAAAAACATTGATTGGTATTCCATCCTTTCTCTGTCTTACAGTTTCTTCTATAACAGTTTTTCTATTAAGAACTTTTTGACTAAATGATGTTGCCTCTTCCCACCTACCATCCGGCACGATCAAATCATTGATATTTTCGCCCCTTGCTTCTTCTATATCATAATTAAATAATTCTTGGAAACTTTTATTGATTTGGACTACTCTATCATTATTATCAATAAGAGCAATTGCCTCAGGGGAATTATCAAAGAGCGACTCAAAATAGACCTTTTGCAACTCTAACTCTTTCTCAACTTGCTTACTCTGTGTGATATCACTTGCGGATACTAAAATCGCATTCTTTCCTTTATATTTAATCAGCTCTGCCCTCAAGTCTGCCCATTTTTCAGAACCGTCCTTATCGATAATTTTCAATTCATACTTATTTTCAGGGTTTTCGCCTCTTAGCCTCCTTTCTCCTCTCTCAATCACCAAATCTCTATAATCAGGATGAACAAAATTCCAGAAGTTCATCGAAAGAAGTTCTTCTTTCGTATATCCAGTCGTCTTCTCGGCGAAAGAATTTGCAAAAACCCATTTTTCACCCTGATGTATCATAATTGCTACTGGTGCAGATTCCAAAAAAGTGCGGAAATTTTCTTCACTCTCCCTCAGAGTCTTCTCCGCTTCCTTATTCTCGGTTATATCAATTACTGCACCAAGAGCAGCAGGTTCCCCTTCAAAATCTGCCAGATAAGTACCCCTGAACGTAACCCAACATTCCTCCCCGCCCTTTTTTACAACTTTGAATTCATATGAGGAAGGAACTTTTTCTCCCTTTAAGAGCTTCGAGCCCTTATCCCTTACGTAGTCTCTAAAATCTGGATGAATTATTTTCCAGAAGTTCATCCTATACAGTTCATCCTTTGTATAACCTGTAAAAGTTTCTGTTATCTTGTTTACAAAGATGAATTTTTCTCTATAGGCGAAAACCGCAAAGGGAGAGCTTTCTACCATAATTCGAAATTTATTACCAGTGCTTTGTAGTTCTACTTCTAATTGCGAAAGACTATTCCGTAATTTTTTTAACTCCTCAATTAATTGTTTTTCCTTCCTATTCTCGTCACTCAATTAATCCTCCTATAAAATATATAATACTTTGAATAACTTTATAATTATATTCATGTTAAATGTCAACCCATTAATTCAAATTTCTTAGGAAAAGGCTAAATTGGAAGAGAAAAAAATTAAATTGTATGGTAATTCTGGCTTTCCCATAAAATAAGCCAGAAGGCTTGACAAACGAGAATAGGCAATTATATTTTTAATAGAGTTAAAGGGCCCGTAGCTCAGTTGGTTAGAGCGGCTGACTCATAATCAGTAGGTCGTGGGTTCGAAACCTACCGGGCCCAAAATTGACAAAAATAAATGGAGGTTCAATCATTCAAGGGCGGATAGCTCAGTTGGTAAGAGCGCCGGTCTCACATACCGGAGGTCAGAGGTTCAAGTCCTCTTTCGCCCAAAAAGTGCACGTCAGTGCACTTTTTTTATTTATCTGGAGGATTATTAATGGAAATTGTTGAGAAAATGAAAATCCTGATTGAAATCTCTAAAAAGGACGAAAAAATCCTCAAAATCAAAAACCTTGAAAATGAAGCCCCAAAAAAAATAAATGAGCTTAGTAAAGAGCTTGAGCAAATTCAGAAAAAATTTGATGTAGATAAAGAGAACCTTGATGAGATTAATTTAAGAAGAAGAGAATTAGAACGCAAAATAGAAGAACAAAAATTAAACTTTGACAATTTTAAGAAAAGAAAAAGAGAGACACAGAGTAATAAGGAATTCTTAGTTTTGAATAGGGAAATAGAAAAGACAAAAGAGAAGATTTCAAAATTAGAGGATAATTTGCTTGATGTTTATATTGAAAAGGAAGAGCAAGAGAAAATTATGAATAAAGCAGGAGATATTTTTAAAGAAAAAGAAAAAAAAGTTAAGGAAGAAAAAGAATCCTTAAGCAAAAAACTGATGAATTCAAAAGATGATTTGCTAATAAAAGAAGATGAAAGGAAAAGTATAGCTGCAAGACTGATGGATGAGAATTTGCTTCGTAAATATAACAGGATAAAGAAGTCTCGAGGAACTGGTGTTTCAATAATTGAAGAGGAAAAATGCACAGAATGCCATTCGACTATACCTCCTCAGTTATTCGCTGAAGTCAAGAATGCAGCCAAGATTCTTACTTGCCCTTCCTGTGGCAGGATTTTGATCTATAAGTGGATAGAGTAGTTAAGGTCTATACAGATGGAGCCTCCAGGGGAAATCCCGGACCCAGTAGCATAGGCATTTTAATTATTAATGAAGAGGGGAAAGAGATTAAAAGAATATCTGAATACATAGGTACCACCACCAATAATATTGCAGAATATCGTGCATTGCTTCGGGCAATTATGGAATGCAGAAAATTAAAGTTTGGCTCAGTCCAATTTTTCACAGATAGTCAACTGTTAGCCAATCAGATTAACGGAATCTATAGAGTAACAAATGAGGATCTAAAACCACTATATGTAAAATTGAAGGGTGAACTTTTAAGTTTTAAAGGTTGGGGTGTTATCTATATTCCAAGGGAAAAAAATAGTATAGCTGATTTCCTTGCAAATCAAGCATTGGATAGGAGAGAAAGAAAATGATTCTTACTCTTTTTTCTTTTTTTTCTCTTTCCCTCGAAAGTAGTGGAAATCTCTATTACGGATTTTATCCCACAGATGACACCTTATACAATTCAGACGTTTCTATCTGGACTAGAGTAACTCCGATAAAAATAAAGGAAAAAACAAACTTCTTTATTCAATATACCACATATCTTGAAATGGCAGAACAAAAAGGTAAAGTAATTCTCGACCCTGCCTACGCAGATTACTCTCTTATTTTCGGCTTTCAATATTCAGGGAGGTTCTATCTTTCTTTCTATATCAACCATTATTGCAGACATCCAATAGATAGAGAAGAAAAAAATGGGCGAGTTGTCTTCAATGCTGAGAACTTCATCATATCTAATGCAAAGAACTCTGCTTATCGTTTCCAAAAGACCGTATATTTCCGTGGCTCTTATATCTTCTATCCTCAGGGAATCATTGTTGATTGGCTTAATTCAAAGCCATACTACCGTCATCGGTTCACAATGGAATTTGGAAAGAATATAAATTCCTTCAGCCAGTTTGCTCTCGGGTCAGAATACACTCTCTCAAACGATAANCCAAGGAAGATATACTATAAGATTCAACCTGGTATATATATATTTAAAAGAAAAGAAAATCAGACATTATACACCTTTATTCAGTATTACATTGCNGCAAAGGGACCCTTTCGTTCACCCAGTAATCTTTTCTTTATAGGAATCGGTTATTCATTTTGATATCATCTAAAGAAAATCTTGCAGTTGAGAAGAATAAGTTTATTATCATTAAATGATTAACTTTGGTGTATCAACAACATTAACATGGGATAAAGATGTCTATTATGCTATTAATGCAGTGGGAAAAAGTTTTTTCAATTTCCTTGAGATTCGGTGCGAAAAGGGACATTTTGATTTTGAAGATGAGCAGGAGATAAAAAAGGTGAAAAGAGTCTTAAAAGAGAACCGAGTTAAAGGCTCCTCCATCCACCCTCCTAAATGGGTTGATATAGCCAACAAAAATGAGTGGACAAGAATGAAATCTCTTAGGGAGGTAGAAAAGACCATTCTGGTGGCAAAAAGATTGAATATCCCACGGGTTATCCTTCATCCGGGTCAAAAGAACGGTTCCCTGGAAAAGGTTAGAGAAAGTATCCAGGAGATTTTAGAATTCTCTCAAGTTTGGGAAGTCCAGCCAATTTTAGAGAACACCTTCCCGGGCTATTTTGCATCTAGAGCTGAAGAAATAAAAAACATTGTCACAGAATTTGATCTACCTGTTTGCCTTGACACATCACATGCTGCAGCAAAGGGAGATAATGTGGAACAATTCCTTAAATTACTGAAGAATAGAATAACACACTTACATCTATCTGATTCCAATATGAAAGGGAAAGATGATCATCTTATTCCAGGAGAAGGAAAAATAAACTGGAACCCCTTAGTTAATTTTTTGAGCTTCTTTGATGGAATGGCGATTTTTGAATTACATCCTGTAGAAAAACCGGACCCCATACTGGCCAAACTGAATAGGATAAGAATTAACTGGCAAAATAAAAAGATTAACCCTTGACCTTTTTGGTTTTTGTATTAGTAATAAATAAAATGGAGGATTAAATGATTATAGAATGTCCAAAATGTAAGAAAAAATACAAAGTTGAAGATTCAGACATTCCTGTAGGAGGAGGACCGATTCGGTGTCCAAATTGCTCCAACATTTTTACGGTTTATAGAGAACCCCTTAATATAAAACTTATTTCGATTGTGGAAGAAGGGGTAGAATTCCAACCCAGCGTAGCAAAAACAAAGGAGAGATTAACAAGATTAAAAGAAGAGGTCTTCCCTGATTCCTGGGGTGAAGAAAAGAAAGAAAAACACAAGAAGGCTCAAAGACTTGGAAAATCTCTTGCTAATGATATTCTTCTTTATAATAAGGAGAAGGTTGAAAGGGGCCGAAGAGAAGGAAATCTTGTTCAACTTCTTCAAGATGAGATAAAAAAATCATGGAACTTCTACAAGAACCATGTTGAACACGATGTTCTCCTGGAAAGAAATTACTTTAAAGAAGCTTTGAATGGAATCATCGCTGGCGGAAAAGAAGTATTTAAATAATTAATAAATCTATTGATCAATACTGAGGAGGGTATGAATGAAAAATCTTAAATGGAAATGGTTGTTCATTTTTGTAGTGATAATTCTTGCAATCTGGCAGTTACACTACTCCCCGGTATATTTTTCACTTGATGAAGAAGAAAAAAGTCTCATATCACCAAAAAAACTAAAAACAATTCAATCTCGAGCTCTTCATCTCGGTCTTGATCTTCAAGGGGGGATGCATCTTGTTATGCAATTAGATAAATCAAAACTTAAGGAAGAAGAAGTAAAGGGAGCCATAGAGCGAGCCCTTGAGATCATCAGGAACAGAATTGATCAATTTGGAGTCTCAGAGCCTGTGGTGATGAAACAGGGCAACGACCGTGTTATAATTCAACTGCCCGGGATCATCAATCCAGAACGAGCCCATGAAATTATTGGGAAAACAGCCCTTTTAGAATTCAAATCGGTTGCAGAACCCAGTATGATGCAAACCACTTTTAACAATGTTAATGAAACTTTAAGAAGCATCAAAGGCGATACATTTAACCTCTTCAGTTATTTTGTGGGAGCCAGAGTTTATGGAGTTCTCTCCTCTTACAGGTCTTATGTTGAGTCTCTTTTAAATCTCCCAGAGGTAAAGAAACAGATTCCATTTGGATATGTCTTCCAATGGGGCAAGGAGGTTATCCAGGAGGGGTATAAGTATTATCCGCTTTACCTCCTAAAGGAAAAACCCCTGCTTACTGGTAAGGCTATTCTTGATGCAACCCCTGGCGTTGGAACCCAGGATAATCCGATGGGTGTCAGGGTTGATCTTACAATGACAAGGGAGGCAAGAACAAAATGGGCTCAAATCACAGGGGCAAATATAGGGAGGCGTATAGCAATTGTCCTTGATGGAACTACTCAATGCGCTCCAGTGGTGAGGGAGAGAATTCCTAATGGTCAATCAATGATCACCCTTGGTAATACTTCTATGGAGGAAGCAAAGACATTGGCAATCGTTCTTAAAGCAGGCGCCTTACCTGCACCCCTTAAGATAATAGAGGAGCGTTCTATCGGGCCTTCCCTTGGTAACGATTCAATTAGAGCAGGAACAAAGTCGCTCATTCTTGGTGCAATCCTTGTCTCTGTGTTTATTTTAGCATATTATCTAAAAGCAGGCGGAATAGCCTTATTAGCCCTCATCCTCAACCTGATCTTTCTCTTGGCTGTCCTCTCAGGATTTAGAGCAACTCTTACACTACCCGGTCTTGCTGGCATAGTCCTGACAGTGGGTGCTGCCATTGATGCAAATGTCCTTATCTTCGAACGAATACGGGAGGAACTCGCTTCAGGTAAGACAATACGAACGGCAATAGTGAGCGGTTATGACAGAGTTTTCACCACAATCCTTGATGCCAATGCAACGACCCTTATCGCTGCCCTCATTCTTTTCTATTTTGGAACCGGCGCGATAAAGGGATTCGCAGTTACTCTTTCAATCGGGCTTGCAGCAAGTTTCTTCACCGCTATCTTTATAACCAGGAATATGTTCGAGTTCTGGATCTTGAAAGGCCTTAAGAACCTACGAATGCTAAGCATCTTAAAAAAACCAAGATATGACTTCATCAAGGCTCGAAAGGGAGCTTTCATATTTTCCGGCATTCTCATCATTTCTGGGATCTTTTCTCTCGCTATCCATAAGGGCCCGAGCTACGGCGTTGATTTTACAGGTGGATACATCCTTGAAACCGAATTTAAAGGAGAACCTGTTTCTTCTGAACAGATGAGGTCTACTCTTTCGAAGATTGGATTTGGAGGAGCAACCATCCAGAAATATAAAGGGAAAAATTTATTCCTCATAAAGCTCAAGGGGTCTGAGGAAACCTCTCTTGAGAAAATAAAAAATACCCTGAAGGAAGAATTCTCAGATAGAGAGCTCACCTTCCCAAGGGAGCAACTCGTTGGACCTGCTGTTTCAAGGGGTCTTCAGGCAAGGGCAACTTGGGTAATACTCCTTGGAATGATTGGTATACTCATCTATGTTTCCATACGATTTACCTTCCGTTTTGGGGTCGGAGCTGTTGTAGCCCTTTTCCATGACCTATTAGTGACAATAGGAGTTCTTTCACTTTCAAATACCGAGTTCAATCTCCCGATTATCGCAGGTCTTCTCACAATCCTTGGCTACTCCATTAATGATTCAATTGTGATCTCCGACAGGATAAGAGAAAACCTGAAATTGATGCGAGGAAAGCCTTATGATGAGATAATCAATACCTCTATAAATCAGACGCTCGCAAGGACAATAATAACCTCGATTACCACCCTTTTCGTCCTTATATCTCTATATTTCCTCGGTGGGAGAATTCTTCACGGTTTTTCACTTACACTCCTCGTAGGTGTCATCATCGGAACATATTCTTCCGTTTTCATAGTGGCCCCGATTGTGGCAGAATGGGAGAAGAGGAGACCTTCAAGGAGGAGATAAGTCTTCTAAAATGAAGGAGGCGAAATGATGAGATTGGGAGTTAATGTAGATCACATAGCAACAATAAGGGAAACCAGGGGGACTGATTACCCCGACCCTGTTGAAGTAGCCATTCTCGCAGAATCCGCCGGGGCTGACGGTATCACTGCCCATATTAGAGTAGATAGAAGACATATAAATGAAAGAGATATAAGAATTTTAAGAGAAGTTGTAAAGACTCATCTTAATGTAGAAAGTTCCCTTGACAAGGAGATTCAATCATTCCTCCTGGATGTAAAACCTGATTGGGTCTGCCTCGTCCCTGAAAGAGAAGAGGAGTTAACGACTGAGGGAGGTCTCAATCTGAATGTTGTATCAAAAGAGATCAAGTTGGCCACAAAGAAATTGAAGGATGCAGGAATAATGGTAACCTTTTTTATTGAATCTGACCCTAAAATGGTCGAGATTGCCTCTAATTTAGGAGCTTGCGCTATAGAGTTAAATACAGGGCCATGGAGTGAAAATCCCTCTATGAAAAACTATAAAAAAATAGAAGAGGCAGCCCAGTTTGGAATAACCAGGGGGCTTGAAGTTCATGCAGGTCATGGACTCAATCTTCAGAATGTAGGGCCTATAGCTGGAATAGAAGAGATAAGCGAGTTGAATATAGGTCATGCCATCATTTCAAGAGCTCTTATCGTTGGCATAGAAAGAGCCGTTTCTGAAATGAAGGAAAGGATGCTCTTTGGTGAATAGCAAAATCCAAAGTGAACTACTCCCAGGCTGAAAAATACCTTTCTTCCCTTGTTAATCGTGAAAAAACCAAGAAAGTAAAGTATCCAAAATCTTTAGACCATTTCAGAAAATTCTTAAAAGATATCAACAATCCTCATAAGAAACTCAAAGGGTTCCTCATCGGAGGAACAAAGGGAAAGACTTCAACCTCTCATATAATAGATGAGATATGCAGAAGTGAGGGTTACTCAACAGGCCTTTTTACCTCTCCCCATCTTACTTCCTATAGGGAAAGGATAAAGATAAATGGTTCACCAATCTCTGAAGAAAGTTTTGCATCTCTAATTGAGGAATTGTCCAAGGTAAAGAGGAACCTGTCAGTATTCGAAACGCTTACTGCATTAGCTTTCCTCCTCTTTAAAAGAAAAGGGGTTAACTATTCTATTTTTGAAGTGGGTTTGGGAGGAAGACTGGATGCAACGAATGTCTTTGAGCCAAAAGTATCAATTATCACCTCTATCAGTCTGGACCATACAGAAATCCTGGGAAAAACGATCCAGGAAATTGCAAGGGAAAAGGCAAAAATTTTTAGAATGAATGGGATAAATATATCTGCACCACAGAAAGTAGAAGTTGAAAGTATTTTAAAAGAAGAAGTCCGCGGTAATGTAGAATTCGTAAAAGACTATGAAGTTATCTCTGTCTCAGAGGAAGGTACCGTATTCAAACTTTCCGGCGATGAATTCCACATTGGTCCCATTGGAAGATTCCAGGCTTTGAATGCATCTCTCTCAATCACAGCTTGCAGGAAAGCGGGAATACCCCTGGATGTGAATAGAATAAATAAAAGCCTTTCTGGAATGCGTATTCCTGGAAGGTTCCAAATTATCAGGAAAAAACCTTATATAATACTCGATGGAGCTCATAATATTGCATCAATAAGAGTTTTGAAGAGAGCAATACAGGATGTTTTTGGGAGAACTGTTCTTCTTGTATTCTCCTGCCTTTCGGATAAAGATCTCCACGGAATGCTGAATGAAATAAAACCAATTGTAAAAAGGATTTATCCAACAAGAATCTACTCTACAAGAGCAAGACCTTTCGAAGAAATAATATCTACATCTCGAGAGTTAAATATGAAAGTCGCCAAAACGGTGGGTGAACCATTCATAGATTTTAAAAAAGCGATTTCTGAATCAACTTCTCGTGATATCATTCTGGTAACAGGTTCTTTCTACCTTCTTGGAGATATCTTAAGAAAGGCTTAAAAACCTTTCTATAAGATTACTTCAAATAAGGTGAGAAATTTAGAAGGTTAATTTATACTTGACTTTTCTCTGATAAATTTGTAAGATGCTCAAAGAGAAGAAAATTGGAGGTCAATATGCCGATGGAGGATTCATTTAGTAAATGGGTAGATAAAATTGCAAGAACTATCCCTGGATTCAATGGTTACTACAGGAAAGAAGAGAGACGAGAGAATGACGAAAGATTGAGGGTAAAGATATCAAAGAAGTTGGAATATATTGAAGAAGTTTTAAATGAAAAAGGAAGGAGAGTAACAAAATCCGAAGATCTATCACTTCTGGACAAGATTGGGCGGATAGAAAAGAAACTGGAAAAATTAAAAGACTCGATAAGATACGCCAATTACGGATATAGCGGATTCTTTGATCAGAAGGAAGTTTCTGAAGGAACCCTCAGGTCCATTTACAAAGCAGATATTGAATTACTTGGTTGGATCCAGGATTTCGAATCAACCTCTGGAGTGGATACAGAACTGGATTTAATAACCGAAAATATCCAGAAGGGTTTTGATCTTCTTTTAAGGCGTTCAGAGATTATAGAGGGGGATTAAAATGGCTTTATTTCTTGATGTTATTGAATTTTTGGATAATGAGGGAAATGAGATTGTTCATCGTGTCCCACAAAAGGGCTCTGCAGATACCTCTTTGGGAAGCCAACTGGTTGTAAGAGAGAGCCAATCTGCTGTTTTCTTCCGGGATGGCAGGGCTCTGGACACCTTTGATCCTGGAAGACATACCTTGACTACGGCCAATCTGCCTCTACTCAAAAAGGCAGTAGGACTGGCCTTCGGAGGTAAAAGCCCTTTCCGTGTTGAAGTATATTTTGTTAATCATAAGGTCTTTACAAATGCAAAATGGGGAACTCAGGAACCTATCCCATTTAGAGACAGAGAATTGAAAATGATAAGGATAAGAGCCAATGGCATCTATTCCTATAAGGTGACCCAACCGCAAATATTTGTCAATAAGATTGTGGGAACTGAGAATGTCAAAGATCGAAACGAAGTGGAGGAGTTCTTTAAGAACGTTATTGTTTCAAGATTAACCGATTTCCTTGGTGAAACCTATTCGACAATCTTTGATCTCCCCAGGGATTATGATGAACTTTCTATCGGAGCAAAATCCAGAATTTTCGAGGATTTTGATAAATATGGGCTCGAATTAACCGATTTTTACATTAGATCGATTACACCTCCTCAAGAGGTGCAGAAGATGATTGACGAACGAACAGGAATGGGGGTTGTTGGAGATCTGGACAAATTCACACAGTTCCAGGCTGCAAAGGCGCTGAGAGATGCCGCCTCCCAGGAAGGAGGTGCAGCAGGAACAGGGGTTGGCGTTGGAGCAGGTATTGGTATGGGGGCGATGATACCAGGTATGCTAAAGAAATCCACACAACAACCAGAGCAGGTTAAAACCTGCCCAAAATGTGGAGAGGCTGTGCCTGATGATGCAAAATTCTGCCCTCACTGTGGTGTTAAATTTGAGGAAAAGCGTTTTTGTCCGGAATGTGGCAAAGAGATTCAAGAAGATGCAAAATTCTGCCCACACTGTGGTAGGAAACTCTAATTAATAGATAAAAAATAGCCAATGGAAATTCGTTGTCCACAGTGTGATGCCTCTATAAGGGTAGAAAGAGAACTCATTCTGACTAAATGCCCTTATTGCGGAGTTCCTCTATTTTACAAAAAGGAAGGTTTTCTCACAAAGGAATCTATAAAACCCACTCATAATTCCACAGTTGCAGTAAGTCTTCTTAAGGATCTAACTGGAAAAGTTCTTAAAGTGAGAATGGAATATTTTCCATTCTATCGCATAAAATCTGAAAATAAGACAATTTTTATACCCGGGAAAGCGACTAACATCTATGGAATGGGCAGTTATGTTCCAGAGGGGGATAGAATACCTCTGGAAATCCACCTGGAAGAGCCCGAGTTTTCTGTTGATTCTGCTTTAGAAAGAGCAGGAGTTGAAAAAGCAGAGGCAATTGGTCTTGTATATTCGCCCTTTTTTATAGGTAGAGATGATGATACTGTATACTATGTTGATGCAGCAAAGGGGAATATCTTATCAAATAAATTAATCCAGCAAAAAACTTCATCCAGGAATCAACACCCCTTAGCCCTTTTCGGTTTCTCCATCCTCGCAGCTTCGTCTATCCTGTTTCCAAATATCTTCTTAAAGATTATCCTCGCCCTTTTGGTTGCTTTTGGTTTCTGGTTCTACGAGAGAGAGAAGGAAAGTGCCTGATCAGACGGTCATTGCCTTTCTTTGCCCAAATTGTGGAGCTGAAGTGGATGTTCTGGAAGGATATACCAATATTCGTTGTGAGTTCTGCAGTAGCAGGCTCTTAATAACCCAGAGGATAGGAATACCCAGGGTCTTTGCAAGACCGAAATTAAAAAGCCCAAAAAAATTCTTAAAAAATCGAATAGGAAAAGATACAAAAATAGTTGATCTTGACCTCCTTTTCATACCCCTCATAAAGGTAAATGCAGAGATAATAGGGTGGATAAAAGGGCACAAGAAAGGCAAGTTAAAAAGGGATCACACCCAGGAAGTGTATAGTAGAACTCAACCGGTAGAGAGTATACCGCGAATAGAGGGGGAAAAACTGGTAAAGAAGAGAATCAGACGGATTCAAGAACTCAAAATAGATCCCTCTGAATTCTATCGTTTTGGGATCGAAAGGGTAAAGATAAAAGGGAAAAAATTTGAGGCATATAACGACAACCTCCTGCATCAATTTGGAAATGTTTTCGATCTTTCCCTCTCAATAGATGAGTATATAAAAAAAACTTCAGAGATTCTTATTAATAACATTACAAGGGAATATAAAAAATGGGATGAGTTTAAGCATTATTTAAGAGTTATAAAGAAAAGTGCCATAATCTACTACAATCCTATATATTTTGCAAGAGTCCAGATTGAGGGAACTCCGTATACATATTCATTTGATGCCGTAAACGGAAATATCTTACTCCGTGAAGAAGTGATTCGAAAGGAAGGCAAAAAGACAATTGAATTAAATCTCCTGTACAGTTTAATAGGTTGTTCTGGTATTTTAATCTCTCTGGTTTCATCATTTATAGGTAAAATGCCTGCGTTTCTTACCTCTCTATTTATTCTCTTTTTCCTCTGGTGGTCTCAATATGGATCTAAATGATATCAAATTGATACCCTTACGTTGTCCAGAATGTGGAGAAGCAATTGATAGTAAGGAAGAGGACCGGATCCATTTTTGTTCCGTTTGCGGCTCTGGATTTCAGGTAGTTGGTGATAAATTCAAGAAGGTTGATGTCCTCTACGCCAAGCCGCAGATAACATTAGAGAATAAGATTTTTTATTACCTTCCTATGTGGGAGATTTTAACCACTGTTTCTCTTAAAATGAAATACTCCGTAAATCTTGAAGACTTACCTGAGGAAATTATAAGAAACAGGAAATTTAGCGAACTTTTGACAAGTTTATTCAACGAAAAAGAAGCGAAAAAAAAGATGATATTCTTTGTTCCCGCCTTTGGGGTTACCAATAGATATCATCTTATGGACCAACCTGGTTTTCAGTTTACAGTGAATCCTCCAAAATTAGAAAAAGATTCACCAAAGAATATGGTAGGAGCAGAATATTCAATTGAAGATGCAGAAGAGATTGCGAAGGTTATGTTCCTCTCCATCCGGGCGCACACAAGAGCCGATATCCTTGATGCAAATATTGACTTTGATTTCCATCGATATAGAATTGTAGGAATACCTTTTTTTGAAGAAAAAGGAATGCTGGTTGACGGAATAAAAGGTTACAGGATATTTAAAGATGCCCTGAGAGATTGGGATAGGTTAAAAAAGCATGTTTTATAGTTAGATAGTATAAAAAAGGAGGGAATTATGGGCAAAACAGTTAGTTTTCTTTATGAACTTGCACGAACAGCAAATGATATTGAGAAACTCGCGTCAGGAGATCCTAAAAGAATTGCAAGGAGAGCCAAAAACAAGTATATTGGAAGAAAACTGATAAAGAAAGTCTGGAAAATTCCTTTTTAGGAGATGTTAAATGAAGAAAACCTTATTGAATGAAGAAAAGATAGGGGAATTTCTCACAATTGGGGTAGAGATGGAAGAAGAGGAAGTTGGGCTCTATATTGCATCTGCCGATGTTTCTGCGAGTTGTGCATTTAAATTTGATGAGTGGAAGAAATTTGTTGAAGGTGTGAATAGAGCGATGGAAAGGTTTAAAGAAGTAATATAAAGAAGGTGGATAAATGAAACTTAAATTTTACGGAGCCACAAAAGAGGTAACAGGTAGTAAATTCATCCTAAATGCTAACAATGTAAGTGTTCTTGTAGAATGCGGTTTGTTTCAGGGGAGGAGAAAAGAATCTGAAAAAAAGAATAGAGAGTTCCTCTTTGACCCAAAGGAACTCGACTTTATGCTTCTATCCCACGCTCACATTGACCATTCAGGGAATATTCCAAACCTTATAAAACAGGGATTCTCATCAGATATTTACACAACTTCCGCTACCTCTGACCTCCTGAAATATATGCTGCTTGATTCTGCTTACATTCATGAAAGAGATGTAGAATATGTTAATAAAAAGATAAGAAAGAACCAGGAAGAACTCATAGAACCCATTTATACAACCCAGGATGCCCAAGAATCTTTAAAGCATTTAAAACCTCTTCACTACGATATTGAAATAAAAAGGGATATCAACTTTAAATTTCTTGATGCTGGGCATATACTTGGGTCTGCTGAAATTCTTATTGAAGCGGATGGCAAAAAGATTCTCTTTACGGGAGATCTCGGAAGAAACAATCTTCCTATAATTAGAGACCCTGTCGTTCCTGAGAAGGTCGATATACTCATTTCAGAAAGCACCTATGGGAACAGATTACACAGAGATATTGAAGAAGCTCGTAAGAACTTGGAAGAAATCATTAAAAGAGCAATAAAGAGAAACAGTAAAATCATTATTCCATCCTTTGCAGTTGAACGAGCACAAGAGATAATATATGAAATCAACTCTCTTATTATACAAAACAGGGTCCCTGACATACCTTTATATGTGGATTCACCCCTGACTGTAGATGTAACAGGAGTGTTTGTGAAACACCCTGAATATTTTGATGAAGAAGCCTATAGGCTACTCCTCGAGGATCACGTCTTCAATTATGGTGAGATAAATTATTTAAAGGATGTCGAAAAATCGAAGTCATTGAATCACAAAGAAGGACCAATGGTCATTATCTCTGCATCTGGGATGTGTGAGCATGGAAGGATCCTTCATCATCTAAAGAATAACATTGAAGACGAAAAAAACATAATTCTCATCGTTGGTTACCAGGCAAAAAATACCCTTGGTCGAAAACTTGTAGAGAAACAAGAATCTGTAAACATATTCGGGAAACCTTATAAAAGGAAAGCCGAGGTTGTTGTCCTCAATGAATTCAGCGCCCATGCAGACAGGAATGACCTCATTGACTTTGCAAAAAAAGTAGATCCAGCCAGAATTTTCCTTGTCCACGGGGAGAACGACCAGATTGAACCCCTCGGAGAGAAATTTAAGGAATTAGGGTACAGGGTAGATATACCAGAAGCTCCGGGAGCAACCTATGAGATATAATCATTTGATTCTCATAAGTTATTTAGAGACTACATTATAGTAAATTCATGGTTATTGGGGTAACAGGAAATTCTGGAACTGGAAAAACATTAATATGTAATTTTTTTGAACAATGGGGTGCTTCTATTATATCTGCTGACAAAATTGGATGGGAGGTCTTAAGAGAACCCAAAGTAACAGAGGAGATTAAAAGAACTTTTGGTAAGAGAATAGCAGGAGAAGAAACAATTAATAGAAAAAAAATCAGTGAGATTGTATTCAAAAACAAAGAAAAATTGGAACTTTTTAATTCTATAGTTCACCCTGTTTTGTTAGAAAGATTAAAGGAATCAATTGAGAATTGCAAAGAAGATATAGTTGTTGTAGATGTAGCTCTGATTGTTGAGTGGGGAATTCAGAATTGGTTTGATTATTTAATTCTCATTGACTCAAGAGAGGAAGTTAAGCGTCTGAGACTTAAAAGATTAGGCGTTCCTGAAGATGTCATTTCCGGAAGATTAAATTCTCAGGTAAAACCTTCAAAGGCAAAGGAATTCGCAGACTTTGTAATAAAAAACAACGGGAGTGTTACTGAGGTCAGAAAAAAAACAAGGGAGATATGGAACAAGATTATAGAATTCCCGTAAGCCTTTATTCACTTGTTATTTTGTACAAATTTTCAGCAATCTGAGAAGTCTCCTGGGAAGACCCGGAAAGTTCCTGGATTGAAGCGGAAAGTTCTTCAATAGCTGCAGAGATCTCCTGGGAAGATGCAGCATTTTCCTCGGCTATGGATGCTATATTTTCAAGACCTTCAGTTATATTCTTGACCGACTCTTCCCCCTCTTTGTTAATCGTCGCTATTTCCCGAATTTTCTTCGTTATATGCGTTATTTCCAATGCAATATCCTTTAAGAAATCCGCTGATTTCAATGAAGTCTCTTTGCTTTTTCTTACTTCCTCTATTGTTTCTTCTGTTTTTAAAATAATCGAATCTATCACTCTTGAGATTTCATTTATTATCTCTGATATTGTTCTGGTTGATTTAGCAGATCGGTTAGCAAGTTTCCTTATCTCCTCAGCCACCACAGCAAAACCTTTTCCAGATTCTCCGGCTTTCGCTGATTCGATTGTCGCATTAAGAGCCAGGATATTTGTTCTTTCACTTATTTCTCGAACGGTGTCTGTAATCCCTGAGATCTCTTCAGAGTATTTTTGGATCTCCTGGACAACTTCTTCTAACTCATGAATGATATTCGTAACATTGTTCATTGCGAGTCGAACCTTTTCTGAAGATTCTCTTCCCTCTCCAGAAAGTTCAGAAATATTCTCAGAAGATTTTAGGGTTTCTTCCGCTGAATTAAGAGACTGATGCACAACGTTTAATGCTCTCTCTGACATCTCTGATGCGGTTTGTGATTCTTCAGCCTGTTTCTCAGAGGACCCAGCTATCTCTTGCATTGTAGAAGAAATTTCCTGGGAGGAAGCAGTCATTTGCTCGGCTGAAGCCGAAAGCTCTTCTGCCTGAGCTGACATTCTTTCTGCAACCTCTCGAGTTGATTCCTTTTCTTTTTGTAAAGTTTGGACAAACTTGTTGAAATAGGTTGCAAGTTCATCAGTTTCACCTGCAAGCGTATCTTCTGATAATCGCACTTTAAGATCTGCTTTCCCTTCAGATATCTCTCTCAATCTATCCTTCAAATCGTAAAGAGGCGTGAACAGAGATTTCAAGCTCCTTGTTGTTACTAATTCAACCGCTCCTAAAGCGAGTATCAAAACAGATAGAATTGTTATCAATAATCCCTTCATTGCAGAAGATATCGCTTCAAGGGACATTCCAATCCTTAGAATACCAATCGGCTCTCTTACCCCTTTGCTTTCAAGAGGATAAACAGGAGCCACACAATCAAGAAATTGCCTTCCGCCTCCTTTTC
This sequence comes from candidate division TA06 bacterium JGI_Cruoil_03_38_101, assembly GCA_002215665.1. Taxonomy (GTDB): domain Bacteria; phylum Hydrothermota; class UBA3072; order UBA3072; family UBA3072; genus UBA3072. The sequence continues at coordinate 30,379 of NGFL01000051.1, forward strand.
TTATATTTGGAATAGATTCTCCCTTTTTAACTTTTTCTATTTCTTCATCTTTCAACTGTTGTTCAAACTTGATTTTACTCTTCTCTATTAGATTTTCCCCCGAGAGGTTATACACAGAGACATACAGAATATTATTCTGGCTCAGAAGGCCTTTAACAGGGGATTTTAACATAGAAACCTCTTCCGAATACAAACCAAGCTCCAGAGTGGGTCCTATTGCTTCAACCAAACTGTTCGCATTATCTTCCAGGAGCAGTCTTAACCGTGATCGTAAAGAAAAAAACATTAAAAAAAAGAGTACGATAACAAAGCCTACCAAAGTGAAAGCCGATAAATTGGTTATTCTTCCCCTGATAGTCCCTTTCTTTATCACTTAAAAACCTCCTCTACAATAATTAGAACCATTTTACCGATAAGCTTCTCTTGCTTCCAATACTAATTCATTGGGTATTTTGAATCCTATTCGTTTTGCTGTCTTTAGATTAAGGAAAAGATCGGATGCTGGGAATCGAGGTTCAATATCAGAAATGTCCTGGCCTTTCATTATTGAGTCTAAAATGAATAAACTCTCCTGGGTGAAATTTGAAGGAGAAAGAGCGGCAATTGCACCTTTTCCTACTAAATTCCAATCCGAAGTAAAAACCGGGATTTTGTCAGTATATGAATAGCGTAGAATAAATCGAGTTGTCGTGCTGGATTGAAAGAGGGGATCACAAGGTAGCCATAGAATATCAACATCCCTTAAGAAATGCAGGGCGGTTCCCACTTCTTTTGGCTTGGAAACGCTGTTCTTTATTATTGTTATCGATGTATCAGAGAGTGCAGACTCAAACATTTTTACCTGTTCTCCTGATTCTAAAGGATTGAAGATTACCCCAATCTTCTTAAGGTCAGGGATCAGCCTCTTAATCATGTTTATCTGATCCTCCATTGAAACAAATCTATACACACCTGTTATGGTTGGAGTTTCTCTGTGAATCTCACTCAAATTTCCCATTGAACCAACTATAACAACAGAGGTTTTGGGGAAATACCTCTTGACCTCATCTGAGAACTTTCCTCCAATAATCAAAATCAGACGGTAATTTTCTCTTGCTACCTTCCTTAGGACCTCTGCAATTCGTTCCGGATTTTCTTTAAGAAAATACTCATCAACCTTAATAGAAACACTCCGAATGAGATTCCCTCTCAAATCCTCTCCTGGGTAGATATCATTCCATTGGATGATAGCTATATCACCATCTACCCAGGTAGTGTCCTGGGAGAAAAGTATAAGAGGAAAAAGCATTATTAATCCCATCATCATACAAATATTTTATATTTCTATTAGCCTATGTCAAGGTTTAAAGTTAAATACAGAATTGGAGACTTAGTAATAAAAGGTGCTCCCTCCAATGAATTCTCTAAGAATTGAAGTTGGAGGAATTTCCTCCTCCTGAACGGTAAGGAAGTGATCAAGAAAGTTTAAAAGTCGAAGAGCTTCACAATAATAAGGAGAGGTAGTCTTAACACAACGCAATGGCGTCTCAAGGAAACCTTTCAAAACTGAAAGTTCGTAGACAAGAGAGGAATTAAACATAAAATCAGCCCTCTCCTGGTAGGGAAAAATAAATTGCTCCTCTCCATCTTTTACAGATTCCCACTTTTTAAAGGTATATTCTGCAGGATGTCCTCTAAATCGAGTGTCTCTGAAAATCCTTCTCAGGAGTCGGACATCCCGGGTGGGAATCCTGTTCACTCTATTGATATTTAACTGGGTGAGAGCTGATACATAGATGAGGAACTGATTTACCCTGATGCCTTTAAGAAGCTCAGGGTTAAAGGCGTGTAAACCCTCGACGATGAGTATTGTTTCTGGATTAAATCTGATAGTCTTACCGGTCCACTCCCTCCTCCCTGTTTTGAAATTAAAAGATACAACTTCTATTTCCTCTCCTTTGAGGAGTTTTTTTACGTGTTTTCTGAATAAGTTTACATCTAAGGCAGAAAAAGAATCAAAAAAATGGGTCCCATCTTTGTATCTGGGTGTTTCTTCTCTATCAAGGTAGTAATCATCAAGAGAGATATACTCTGGGTGGACTCCGTGTAATCGAAGGTGAATACCAAGCCTCTTGGCAAATGTTGTTTTACCAGAGGATGAGGGACCCGCTATAAGCACAATCTCCACTTTCTCCTTTCTTTCTACAATCTTCCTGCAAACATTGGTTATTTTTTCTTCATGGATGGCTTCGGCAACCTTTACTATCTCTGATATCCCTCCTGAGACGATGCAACTATTCAAATGAGGTAAATCCCGGATCTCTAATATCTCGGCTTCCTTTTCTGCCTCTCTGTAGGTTTTAAAAAGTCTCTTTCTTTCTTCTGTTTTCCCAAGTCTGGATGGTTCATCGCCTGATGGAAGAATAACAAGAAATCCATCCTCAATCGGAATTAAATCAAAGATAGAGAGGAATCCAGTTCCCGGTAACAGAGGCCCTGCGAAATATGCAGAGAAATTATCTATTTTATAAACGGGGATGTAAGATTTTGAAAGATTTTTTAATATGTTAAGGTCATCTTCTCTGTCTCTCAGGAAATGGATCGCTTCTAACTTGGGTAGTAGCAATCTCTCGATCTTTTTATTTGCTTTTATTAGTTCCTCTATTTCTTTTTTGGCTGTGTTTAGATCCAATTTGCCATGTAGAAATCTCCCAAATAAAGCATCACTGTAAGAATGTTCTATCCTGATTGTTACTCCTTTATTTTTTGCTATATAATCAAGGAGGAATACCAGGGTTCTTTCATAGGTTCTTCTTGCCTCTGTATTCTTTACATCCAGAATTTCCACCTTTCTATCTGAGGGTACTTTTTCAAGAAGCGAAGCATATTGATTGTCTATTTTTGCAAGAGTTACAGGATATTTAAGGTTTGGGTATATATCAAGTATTCGTTTGCTCATTATGTAAGAAGCCCTTTTTATCTAAAATCAGGAGAATTAATCGAGTTTATAATCTTTCCGTTCCTTTAGAGTTTATTCTTCATTTCCCTCCCTCGTTAGAACCTCGTATAGAATCTTAACCCTCCCTTTTTCACTTACCAATTCCCCTTTCTCATTAAATTCTAACTCCGGGTTCTGAGGGATATCGAATTTCAAAGCCTTCTCTTTTCTCTTACTATCTATATAGTAAATCCCAGCAGGCGTTACGTCGAAATCTTCAAAGATGAAAGTGCGCTCCTCTTCTTCCCATTTTAATATTGAAAGGAGCTTCTCCAAAATTACTTCTCCTGAATCTGATTCACTGAGAGGTTCTGTTAGTAAATATTCCTCGGAATTTAGAAGGAGATTTATTAATGTGCAGTGGTCGATTAGTATAACAGAACGCTCAGGGCTCCTTCCGGATGAGAACAGAGCAGATTCATCAACGAGGATGCCTCTCAAATCGGGATCTCCAAATGCATTGGATGTAAAGATAATATCCCTACCAGGTTGCCCACTGGCTATTCCAATACCCAATCTGAATAATGATTTAAATTGAGGTGGAAGAAGGGCATAGGTCATACCATTATGGAAAATCTCTTTCTCTGTTACTTCTCCAAACCATTCTCTGTATTTTATATAATTTTCTCTTACGAATTCCTCAGCTACCTCCACTAAATTTAGAGCTGTCTTGATTGCCATTTCTGCACTCTTTGGGTGGGGTAACAGTTCGAATTCGTCTTCAAGAGCTGTGGAATACCTGAGGAAAGCACCCGACTCTGTCAGCTTATGTTTGTAGATATTCCTGTATAGTTTTCTTGAATTGGATCCAAACCAGAGGACACCACCATCTCCAGTATCCTTAAGGATAAATGAAGAACCTTTTCTGGCTGCATCAAATATAGTAGACTGAAAACTGGAAAGTATTGCCTTTTCCTTCTCTGCATCTTGTAGGCGATGACCCATAAAAGTGGAACCTCGAATATCGTAAACGAGTGTCGAAACCAGAGATGAGAATTGTTTTCGAAGAATTTTTGATATCTCTTCTCTCAGTTTTAACCTCTCTTTATTAATGGTTGGTTCTACCTTATTCCTTTTGGAAAATCTATAAAAATAACCTCTTGGTAATAAATCAAGCCCGACGAGGTGAATCCTTTTATCCCCTATAATCCTTGATTTAGGATTTCCAAAATCCACTTCAGGAGGCCAGATTCTAATCATCCGNTCTACAATACTACGAATATACAGGGGCTCAAGGATAGTTTCAAAAACATCTTTGTAGTTTGAGATCACCTTTTCAAGATCGGGTTGAAATTTTTTTATGCGGCTACTTCTTAGGAGTGAAAAGAGCTCTTTCTCGGGAGATAACTTCTCCTCTCTCTTTATAAGTTGTGTGATTCGCTTTTCGGCAGAGGGGTCGATAATGGCAATGTAGGGCTGAGCATGCCAGAATTCCTTGACCATCCTTTCAATCTCCCATGATGGAACCGGGGGTAATAATGATTCGATATCCCCTATGGTTATATTGAGTAATGTTCTATTATCATCTATTAAGTTTTTTAGAGCGGTAGAAGAATTCCCAAGTTCCTGGACACGTCTAATATATAATTTTAAAGCCTTTTCAAGCTCTGTAATCTCTCCCTGGATTTCGGTTAAGGTTAGTTGAAGATCTTTATCTTTAACATCTACGAGGGATTGTAATTCTTGAAGATCCTTCTGCAGGAATTTGTGTGTTGCTTCCCGAACGTTTATGTCCTTATCGTCAAGTTCTCTATCTTTCTGAATCAAACCCCTTTTTACCCTGGATGCTTTTTTCGATGCAATTCCCGCAAGAGTTGAAAGGGTTTGTTTAGTTGGGCGGAAAAAATTGTCAAAGGGGAAATTTTGAAGATCATCCGGATTTTTTATATCTGTATTCTTAAAAATAGAAGCAATATCTCCGCTTTCCCTTCGAGTAAAATCTTCTATTAAAACTTTGTGGATCTTGAAAAATAGGGAAGGAGTAAAACCATAATGCACAAGGAAATTGCTTAAATCATCAAGAATTACATCCTCCTTGGAATAGCCAAAAAATAAAGGCTCCTTCAGTATAATTCTCCCAAAATCATCCAACTCTTTATCTGGAAGCAGTTTAAAGAGTAAATTGGAGAATCGTTTTCCAATAAGGAAGGACCGCTTTTTCTTTCCTGTCAATTCAGCAGGGTACATTTTTGTAATAGCAGATAAAAGGATTACAAAATAATGCTTCCCATCCTTCAAGACATTTAAGAAGAGATCCTTCAAGAATTTCTTATCTTCCTCACTTAGCTTATTCTCACTGAGCCTTGGAAATAGATCTCTAAGATAGGCCTTTTCTTTTCTATTAACCTCTACTATAATTTTGCATCTATGTTTCTTTAGGAAATCAATCAATGGAGTATCCAGTGATTTCATTTCTAAGTAATATAAAAGAGTTCTTTTAGAGTCCTGGAAGATTTCCCTCTCCCCTACCCCTTCTTCAAGGTAGGGTAGGAATTTACTTCCAAGTATTTCAGAAACTTCTAAGTCCTCTAAGCTGAATTTATTATCCATTTTAGCTTTTTAAGAATTCTCCTTCACGAAAAGTTAGATTACCATTAACTATTGTATAGGTAACAATGCCTTTTAACTCCCATCCTATAAAGGATGAATTTTTTGATTTTGAGGCAAAATTTGACGGGTCAACTTTCCACTCTCCATCAAGGTCAATAAGGGTGAAGTCTGCGATTCCTCCATCTCTTACTTCTCCAAAGGGTAAATTTAATATCCGGGCAGGCTGGAAGGACATACTCTTGACCAATTGGGCTAAACTCAATTTTCCAGAGATTACTAAATTCGTATATAAAACTGAGAAAGCAGTCTCAAGGCCTATTACACCAAATGGCGCTATGGTATATTCCTGTTCCTTCATGTAATCAGGATGAGGGGCATGATCAGTGGCTACCGCATCTATGATTCCTTCTTTTAATGCTTTTTGGAGGACTTCAAGGTCTGATTTCTTCCGCAGAGGAGGTTTCATTTTTGTATTGGTATCAAAGGTCTTTACTTCGTCTTCTGTCAAAAGAAGATGGTGAGGTGTCACTTCTGCTGTAATTCTATCGGTTTTCCAATCTTTTAGATAATGGACAGAATCCTCTGTTGAGATATGTGCCAAATGCAATCGCCCCTTGGTGAACCTTGAGAGGAGTATATCCCTTGCAACCATGGAAGATTCAGAGACATCTGGTATTCCCTTAAATCCAAGTTCGGTTGAGACTACGCCTTCATTCATCTGGCCATTCCTGGATAGAGTGGTATCTTCGGGATGATCAATAATTGGAACGTCGAATAGTTGAGAATACTCAAGAGCATTTCGCATTACAGAAGAATCCTCGACACAATTTCCATCATCACTGAAACCCACGCAACCCGCTTCATATAAGTGAATCATTTCGGAAAGTTCCTTCCCCTTTCTCCCCTTTGTTATGGTCCCAATTGGAAACACCCGACATAATCCAATCTCTTCACTTTTTTCCTTTATAAACTTCGCTACCCCTTCATTGTCTATTGGTGGATTAGTGTTTGGCATTACGGCAACAGCAGTATAACCACCTTTTAAGGCTGCCATTGAACCTGTTTCTAAAGTTTCTGCATCCTCCATTCCTGGCTCTCTAAAATGAGAATGGATGTCTACAAGACCTGGTAGAAGATAAAGACCTCTGGCATCTATCTCCTTCTCACTTGAGGCTGATGAGTTAGTAACAACTCTACCATCTTTTATGTGCAAATCTCCAATTTCGTCAACTCCATTAGCAGGGTCAAAAAGGTGGGGTTGTTTAATCGTTAAATCCATCTATTTTCCTCTTTGATAAAAGGTATAGAATACTCATTCTGATCGCTACCCCTGTTATAACCTGATTTAAGATTAGCGAATACTCAGAATCTGCAACCCTGGACTCGATTTCCACTCCTCTATTAATAGGTCCTGGATGCATAATAACAACATCAGGGGAGGCGAATTTCTTAAGTTTCTCATAGGTAAGACAGTAGGATTTTATGTATTCTCTTATGGATGGGAGGAAACTTTCTTTTTGTCTTTCCTTTTGTATCCTTAAAAGATATAGAATATTTTTGCCTTTAAGGACCTCTTCAAAATTGTATTCTACTTTTGATTCAAAGGGATCCATCCATTGAGGTATCAATGTTGGTGGCCCACAAACGGTAACCTTAGCACCCATCTTGTTTAAACCCAGAATAAGAGAGCGAGCCACTCTTGAGTGTTTGATGTCACCAATTATAGCCACTTCTAAATCTTTGATTTTAGAAAATTTCTTCTTTATGGTCATAAGGTCAAGCAAAGCCTGCGTGGGATGCTCATGGCAACCATCTCCTGCATTTACAACAGAAGCGTCTAACCTATTCGCAAGAAAGTGAGGAGCTCCAGGGGTTGAATGTCTTATAACAATTATATCCACTTCCATTGCTTCGATATTTTTGGCTGTATCGAGTAAGGTTTCTCCTTTAAGGACAGAGGAAGAAGAAGCGGAAAGATTGATCGAATCTGCGGAGAGCCTCTTTTCAGCGAGCGCAAAAGAATTCAGAGTTCTTGTGCTCGGTTCAAAAAAAAGATTGGCAATTGTAATTCCGCGAAGGGTAGGAGCCTTTTTTATAGGTCGTTTGAGAATTTCTTCCATAGATTCTGCTGTAGTTAATATCTCTCCGATCTCTTCTTTTGATAGGTCCTGAATTCCAAGGAGATCTTTTCTATTCGGATTCACTTGAAACCTCTACAATCTTGACAGAATCCTCTCCATCAGTTTCTTTAAGGCAAACTCGCACCTCCTCGTGCTTACTAAGATCCACAGAAACTCCAGTATAATCTGAAGCAATTGGTAGTTCTCTACCACTCCTTTTTACCATAACAGCAAGCCTAATCCTTGAAGGACGTCCATAATCTATAATCTCATCCAGAGCGGCTCTTACAGTCCTCCCCGTGTATATCACATCGTCCACGAGTAAAACATCCTCCCCGTCTATTGGAGATGGGAAATAAGTAGAACCAATTATTGGCTTGGGACCATAGGCGGTAAGATCATCCCTGTAAAGGGTAATATCAAGAACACCGAGCTTGATATCCCAGTGGGTTAATTCTTTCAATATTTTTCTAATTCTCTCTGCGAGTATATCTCCCCTTTGACGAATGCCAATTATGTATATTGTTTCAAGGTGGGGATTGTCTTCGATAACCTCACAGGCTAACCTCCGAAGAGCCCATCCCATCTCCTCTTCATCCATCAAGACTCTTTTTTCGATGAATTTAACATTCATTAAAAATTACCATCCACCAGGGGGAAATCGAAATGGAATTGTTTGTGAATACTCGACAGGCTTTCCTGCCTGAGTCGCAGGATCAAACTTGCACTCAAAGGCAGCCTTTAGAGCCACAGAATCACATGGTGGAAATAAACCTCTCGAAATTTCTGCCTTATAAACGTTTCCTTCTTTATTTATGTAAATTTTAACAAAGACCTGGCCTGTAATTTCAAGTTTTTTTGCGGTTTCAGGATATTCTATTTCTGTAGGGTAATAGGTAATTTTTGGTGGAATAATTGGCTCTTTCTTTGCAGGTTTTTCTTCTTTTTCTGATTTACCTTCCTCCTCTTCACCCGCTCCTATAACTCCCTCTCCCGGGACATTAGTAGGGGCTGAAGCCTGGAGGATTTCCTCTGTTGTAGCAGTTACCTGGGAAGAGATTGTCTCTATTTCTTCCTGACTTTCTCTATAGTGGTGTCCAAGGGAGGCAAATTCAACAATAGTCGCTGGCCTTTTTATATACCATAATTCATCAAGAAATGATAGAATCGGCCTTTTATCATTTGGGCTTATCCCCTGGAGATTTTTCTTAACAAGAGTTATCTTCTGAGGCTCATAAAGGAAAGTATAGGGAAAATCATTAGCAATGATTTCCTGGAATTTGAGCCATGCATTCCTTGCCTTCTCCCTATCAAGGGAGAGTAGAGCTTCCCGCATTAATTCATCAACATTTTTATTTTTATAACCTACGAAGTTATAAATTCCATCCGAACCCCAGATGGGTAGCGGATTAAAGACTTTCTCAACGTTCCATCCAAGGATATAAGCATCGAAATTGTGGTTGAATAATCGAGTTATGAATTCGGAACTCTGAAGTTCGGTTAGCCTGGCTTCTACACCTAAAAGGCGAAGGTCTGATGCTATATGTTCTGCCACTTTCTTTCTGATTTCATCTCCACTTTCTACCAGGATCCTGACATTTAAACCTGAATAAAACTTCTGAAATCTTTTTTTAGAGTAACCGAGTTCCCGAATCAACTTTCCTGCCTTTTCTCTATTGTATTGAATCCCCTTGATTCCTGGGCTGTAGGCCCAGTGCTCCGGGGTTATTGGGCCATTTACTATTCGCCCATAACCTTTCAGGTTATCAGAAATTATTCCCTTCCGATCGATAGCCATGCTAAAAGCTTCCCTTAACTTCTTATCCTTAAAACGCTTCAGGTTCCATCCAATGTATGTATAAGATTTTCCGGGAGAAAGGACGGTCTTATAGACTTTAAACTTATCATATTTTGCAGGTGGCATATCATAAGCAAAATCTATATTACCGAGATTCAACTCATCTATGAGTTCTTCCTTTGACGAAGGGAAGTAGAAAACAATTCTATCTAAATTGGGTCTACTCATAAAGTAATCTGGATTTGCAGCTAATTCAAGCCACTCCCCATGTTTCCATTCCTTTAACTTGTAGGGGCCACTTCCTACTGGCTTTAAACCCAAATCACTCTTCTTCAGGTTTTCTAAATTCTTCCCTATTTTATGCTTTGGTATTGGTCGGATGTTTGTGTGTAGCAATTCATCTGCATATACCTTTTCCAAGGTGAAGCGAACTTTCTTTTCCCCGATCGCTTCAACATCCTTTATATATCTTAATCTTTGAGATAGAGGAGAATTGTTTTTGGGATTTTTTATTTGATTTACTGTATAAACAACATCTTCGGCTGTAACACTTTTACCATCATGCCATTTAGCGTCCTTTCGAATTGTATACGTTATTGATTTTAGATCCTCTGAGTATATCCAGGATTTGGCAAGCCCGGGCCGAACTTTGCCATTTGGCTTCTCAGAAATTAGAGGGGCAAAGAGTTGTTCTGTAATTGGAGAAAGCCCTGAAAGTGATGGATAAAGAGGATTAAGAGTGGAAGGTTCTTCCATAATGGAAACAATTAACATTCCTCCTCTTTTTCTTTCCCTGATAAATTCCCTTGATTTCTGGCAACTCAATGTAATTATAAAAACAATGATTAATAATAACTGCAAAATTTTGATTTTTTTCATTATGACCTCTTTTTATAATTCTACAAAAAAAATTAAAATAGTCAAGGTCAAATCTGAACTCTACTCATTTATTTTCTTCTCAAGCCCTCTTTTAGGAGTTCTCTTGCAATAATGAGTTTTTGTATTTCATTGGTTCCTTCATATATTTGAGTAATTTTAGCATCCCTCATCATTTTCTCTACAGGATAGTCCTTCATATATCCATAACCCCCAAAAATTTGGACAGCTTCACAGGTCACCTCCATTGCAACATCCGATGCAAATAATTTCGCCTGGGAAGAAATCTTTGAAATTTTAGAAGCTCCGGAATCGATGTTTCGTGCAACCTGATAGATAAGGGCACGAGCAGCTTCCACCTTTGTCGCCATCTCTCCCAGTTTTACCTGAATAGCCTGAAATTCTCCAATCTTTTTGCCAAATTGTTTTCTTGTATTTGCATATAATACAGACTCATTGAGAGCTCCCTGTGCAATCCCAACAGCCTGGGCTGCAACTCCAACCCTTGTTCTATCAAGGGTTTTCATTGCTATCAAAAAGCCCATACCTTCTCTACTGATGAGATTTTCTCCTGGAACTCGGCAGTCAGAGAATACCAATTCTCTTGTTGGAGCAGCTCTTATTCCCATTTTATCTTCCTCTTTTCCGAATGAGAACCCATCTGTTCCTTTTTCAGCAAGTATTGCTGAGAGACCCCTGGACCCTTTCTCTGGGTCTGTTGCCACAATCACTACATAATAATCCGCCTCTCCACCGTTGGTGATAAAAATCTTATTCCCATTCAGGATATAATGATCACCATCTTTATTCGCCCTTAATTTTACATTTCCAGCGTCTGAACCAGCTTCTGGTTCCGTTAGGGCAAACGCTATCCATTTCTCTCCGGATGCAATTTTTGGGAGGAATTTTTTCTTCTGCTCTTCACTTCCAAAGAGAATGAGGGGTGTTGCGCCGAGACCATTTGCAGCATAAGCAATAGCGCTTCCACCATCCACTATTGAAAGCTCTTCAGTTGCAAGAGACATACCCATTATACCCATACCAAGACCATCAAATTCTTCAGGTATAAAAACTCTGAGTAAGTCGGATTTACCTAATTCTTCTCGGATTTCAGGGGAAAAATAACTCTCTCTATCCATCTCCTCTCGCAGAGGTTTTATCTTCTTCTCTGCAAGATTTCTTGCCACTTCTTTAATCATCTTCTCTTCTTCTGATAGATTATAATCCATCTAATCACCTCCTTATCTTCTATATAGGCTTTCCAATTTAAGAGAGTATTTATTAAATTTACTCGAGCCTATTCCATATGAACTTTCTATTTATTGTAGCAGAATTTCTCAGAATTTCAAGACCCAAAGAACTATATCTATTCCTCTTGACTTATCAAGGTTTTTTATTATTAATTTTGTATATTTAAATAGTAAGAAAAGGAGGAAAAATGGTATTTTCAATATTAATAGCATTTGTTAATCTTTCCATTGCAACTTCTGAACGCTCAAGGGCTCTCTACGCAAATCCTGCCGGTCTTTCTATTCATTCATCACCTGAAATATCAATAAGAACAGAAGATTTCTGGACCTCGGTGAATATTCCTTTTTTAGGCCTTACAGGAGGGGTCCGTTTTATGAGTGATTCCATGGAATTTATGACAGGCACAAGCCCAATACGGATTAAAGACAGATTCGCTATTGGTTATTCATACTCATCTTGGAATGATAAACATACCCTTGGGATAATGGCGCGCCCTTTAAAATGGTCTTCAATCGGTGCAACAACAAATTTTCCAAGTAGAGATGGGTATGACTTTAATCTTGGTTTTGCCCTTATTCCAGGATGGAATCGATTGATTCTTACTTCTGATTTTCTAATTGATAGAGAGAACCATAAAGTTGATTTTATTGTAAAGAATCTAAGCGGAATTCTTGAATTGCTCGATGGAGTAAAACTAAGTATTTCTTATCTACCCGATAGAAATGATTTCAAGAATGGTGAGTTTTATGGGGGTTTAGAGCTCTCTCTAGGTAATTTAATATTTGGTGGCTACGCCGGTGGAAATGAAAATGAGGGGATTATAACTGCGTCTTTTATCCCTTATCCTACAATATTCAGGGAAAAGCCCAAATCCGTCATAGTTGAGATTAAAGGAAATTATCCCGAAGTTCCTACTCTCAAAGGTTTGGTCGGGGAGGAGCATTCCTTCTATTACCTTTTAAATCTTCTTGATTACATCAAAAAGAACAAAAGTATTGACACTGTCCTCGTTTATATCAAAAGAAATTCTTTAGGGCTTGCCCAGGCTGAGGAGGTAAGAAAACTGCTATTGGAAATAGCAAAAGATAAATTCCTAATCGCTTATTCTGATGAAATGGGTTTTAGAGACCTTTATTTAGCATCATCTGCGGAGCTTATATCCGTTCCACCTTCTGGTGAGGTATTCTTCCCAGGGTTATATATGTCAAAAATGTACCTCAAGGGTGCCCTTGATAAACTGGATATCAAGCCCGAAATTGAACGCGTTGGAAGGTATAAATCTGCCGTAGAGATGTTCACAAAAAAGAAGATGAGTAAATCTGATAGGGAACAACTTCAGAAGTTCCTTAGCGACCTTGTAGACGAGGTGGTAAAAAATATTGCAAGCTCAAGAGGAATTAGAGAAAATGCATTAAAAAGCCTTGTAGATTCTCTCGGCTATTTCATTCCGGAGATGGCAAAGGATGAGGGCTTAATCGATACAGTGCTATATTTTGATCAAGTTAAAAAGCTTGCAGGAATCAAGGGAAAAGGCAAAGTATTGAGAGGTAAAAGAATTCCCAGAGGCTTTGTAGTGGAAGGTGCTCCAAAGATAGTGGTCCTTGCTCTTGAAGGTTCAATAGTTGTGGGTAAAAGCTCACGCTCTCCTATCCCTATTCCCTTTGTTGACAGTAAGACCATAGGTTCCGAGACAACGGTCGAGTTACTGGAAAAATTAAGAAAAGATAAATCTGTTAAAGCCGTTGTTCTCAGGGTAGATTCACCAGGTGGAAGCGGTCTTGCTTCGGACTTAATCTACAGGGCAGTCCTTGAATTAACCAAAGAAAAGCCTGTCATAATATCAATGGGGAATTTGGCAGCCTCCGGAGGTTATTATATTTCAGCGCCTGGAACGAAGATCCTTGCTGATAAGACTTCTCTAACAGGTTCAATCGGTATCTTTGGTCTTAAATTCGTTACTGAAGGATTCTACAATAAACTCGGCATTACCTATGATGTGGTAAAATGGGGTAAGCATGCTGATGCTCTGGATAGCCATCGTCCATTTACTCATTATGAAAGGGAGATGTATGCAAAGATAATAAGACACGGCTATGAACAATTCTTAGAAAGAGTTGCAAGATCAAGGGCTCTAACTACCGAAGAGGTGGATTCCATTGGAATGGGTAGGATATGGAGTGGCCTTACTGCAAAAAAAATCTCCCTCATCGATCAATACGGAGGTCTTCTTGATGCAATCAAAGTCGCAGCAAAGGAGGCTGGAATTAAGCGATACAATATTGTTCTCCTTCCAAAGCCGATAAAATTCTTTGAGAGGCTTCTGCTGATTGATGAAGATTTATATCTACCAATCTTCAAGATGCTCAGTGAACCTTACCTCTATTATGAACCAGCTCGATTAAATTTTGGAGATTAAATAGGAATTTATCAAAAATATAGGAAAAAATTAAACCCTTGACTTAATTATAATTTTATATTTATGTTAATAAGAGGCAATGTTTGATTTATATCAAAAAGGAGGAATAATATCTCAAGTGAGAAATTAGTTATTTTTGATCTGGATGGGACTTTGTTTAAATCTGAAGGCGTGTCCATACCAGCAATCCAGAAATCTCTGATAGACTTAAATCTGGAGATTCCATCTAATGAGAAAATCACCTCTTTATTTGGTGATAAAATGGAAGAAATATGCAAAAGTCTTGCACCGGGGTCATCTCTAGAAACAAGAAAAAACCTGACAGAAAAAATCAGGTCCTATGAATCGTTACTCATACCAGAAAAGGCTAAACTTTATGATGGTGTGAAAAAGACACTAAATGAATTAATCTCTTCAGGCTATACTTTAGCTCTATGCTCTAATGGATATGAAGATTACCTTTACTTAATCCTAAAAACCCTTGGTATTTCAGGACTATTCAAGTATATAAAGGGAAAGCATCCAATAAAAAATAAAGGGAAGGTTATAAAAGATATTTTAATTGGATCAGATATCTCTTTTGCAATTGTGGTTGGGGATAGATTCCATGATATTAATGCGGCAAGGGAGAATAACCTCCCAAGTATTGGAGTAACTTATGGTTATGGAGGAAATGAAGCTTTAAAAGCTGATTTTATTGCCAACAGACCAGAAGAGATTCTTGGACAAGTTAACCGATGCTATATCTTTGCTCGGATTGAAAAAGAGATATTCAATAGCTTAATAAAAGGCCCAATAATTATCGGTGTAGATGGGATGGATCCCTCTGGAAAGAAAGAATTTTCAAATCTATTATCAAAATATCTTGAAAGCAGGGGTTATAAGACAGCATTAATTCACTTGGATGACTTTCACAATCCCGAAAAAAATAGATATAAGGGTAAAGATGAAATCGAAAGTTATATCAACAAATCTTTTAACTTAGAATTACTCATAGAAGAAATACTAAACCCTTTAAAAAAAGGAGAATCGATCCACAAGGAATTAAATCTTTTCGATTTAGAAAGTAATGAGTTCAGGAAAAATTATTGTATTGACAAAAAAACAATTGTAATTTTAGAGGGTTCGTTATTATATAGAGAGCCAATTAATGAATCTTTTGATTACAGAATTTATCTGGATATTGATTTTAAGGAAATGGTAAAGAGAGGAAAAGAGAGTGGGGAATTCTTTGAAAAGAAATGCACTCCCATCCAGAAGAGGTATATAAAAAATCATCTACCAAAAGGAAAAAGCAACATCGTAATTGACAATACAGACTTTGATAGACCTATTGTAAAAAAATTTACCCCTTGACTCAAATTTTATTTTTTGTATATTGTAATAAGAAAATGAATTTTTCAATGTCAATTCAAACGAAAGGAGCGATTTTAGATAGATTTAAAACTGCAATATCACTAATGCAATCATTATGGAATGAAAATTATTAGATTAAAGTTAAAGTCAAATTTAAGGAGTGAAAAAGATGAAAGAAGAGGATGAGTCAAAAGAGCAACTTACAAAAGAGTTAAGAGAATTACGTAAAAGAATTAATCAATTGAAAGAATTGGTCGTTGATGAGTTAACAGGCTTGTACAGTCGCCGCCATTTCCTTGATCTTGCTGAGCATGAATTTGCACGAGCTCGTCGTTTTGAACGGCCTCTATCAGCTATCATGCTGGATATTGACAATCTCAAGCAAGTCAATGATACCTATAATCCTACTATTGGTGATCAAGTCCTAGACGAAGTGGCAAAACGCTGTAGAGCAACAGTTCGTTATGTTGACATTGTGGGACGCTATGGAGGTGGAAAGTTCGTTCTCCTGCTGCCAGAGGCTAAATTGAAGGTCGCAAAAGAGATAGCCAAGCGGCTACGAAAGTTTATGTCAAAGACACCTGTCACCACTAAAAAAGGCCCTGTAAACCTCACTATTAGTTTAGGAGTGACAAATATAACCCCGGATACAACGAATCTATCTGCTTTTTTGAGACAAACAGATAAAGCTATGCAACGCGCCAAAAAGAAAGGTAGAAACAGGATAGAGGTAGAGCGATAATAATTTTAACTCATATTTCACTATCTTCTTCGTCATCTTAGAAAAAAGATAGGAGAAAAGTTCTGTTCAAAGAAGTAATTTAAGATTGTAAAAGGCTTTATTCCGATTGCAAAAAATTTAAAACTTTCAAATCCCTAATAAATTTAGGTGTTTTTTAAGTAAGGACTTTTATAATTTTAACTTCTTCTCAAGAATAATTGCGCGAGAAATTTTATCTTTAATACTATCTAAAAAATTTTGGAAATGGGTATATTGCTCTGGAGTAATTTGCTTTCCGTTAAGTGTGAACTCAACACCTAAAATAATTTTATTACAATCCCCTTTAAAAGAAAATCTCGCTTGACCGAATTCAGAAGTAATTGAATCAGAAGAAGCTGAAGTTTCCCATTCCCAATCATCAGGTAAGTTTATCTCCAGATTGAGTTTTTCTGTGAAACCATAACGAAATTGAATTGGGTGGGAACGGCTTGGTGAACGAAAATAATTCGGAAGATCAAATCCCAAAATCTCTCCGGGATTAAAAACAACTTCTTTCCCTTTTGTTCCTGCATGAGATTTAGTATGAAATATGTAATGGACTGATAAAGAGTCATTCAGTGGATTAAGCCCTGAAAATTGAAATGAGTCAAGAGCGGCAAAAGGAAAGCGGTTAGCAAGATATAATTCCAACCACTCCTTTCGCTTGATAGGCTTAGAACGATACAGCTCATTTCTTAACTCTATGGCTGTAGGACCACAAAAGACGGTTTCCCCCTGGATGATAGCGGAGGCATTCGATGTGAATTTTACTCTCCAATCTACATTAGTCCGATTGCTCTCCGGAGAAATTTGAGGAGTTGTCAGGATTTTTCCTTTGCTCTTTTCATCTACAATAAGGATAGGTAAACCCTGATCATACCATGGAAGTTCTCCATAAGGACAGCCTTTATCAGATGCATCCATCCAGACACCTGAATCACCAATGGAAGGGCAATAGGCAATTACATGGTTAAAATGGAAGAAAGATGGCAAACTTGTGTCTGGCCTGCCATTTTGATGTGTGCTTATCAAAGCTTCATTCGCATCTACACCTGCTTCATGCGCCATAGAGCACAGTAATGTTGCTATATCCTTGCAATCACCGTATTTATTTAGCAAAACTTCTTCTGCAGGATGGGGTTGATAGCCACCAATGCCAATTGATACTGCAATATATCGAATTTGATCTCTAACACATTCATAGATTAATCGTAATTTCTCTTCTTTACTTTCTACACTATCTGTTAAAGAGTGGACTAATTCTTTAATTTTTTTACCGGCTTTGAGCCTGGGATTGGAGAGTTTATAGTACCACTGGACAATGTCTTGCCAGGTTTTAATTCCAATTGGTGCCAATGCCAGTCGGGCGGTCAACTCTTTTTTGGGAGGCATTCCAAATTCTGATTTGAACGCTGGTATATCTCTTGCTTCCCATATGTAAGTTGATTTAAATCCTGAAGGAACTTTTTTTATAGTTGGTTTCATCTCAATCCCATAAACCTGATATTTTACTTCCCATTCAGAAGGGGCAACCAATGTAAATCGAGATAGGAGGGTAGGAACTTCTTCCTGGAACTCCCAGGAGTGCCAGAAGGTTAACCCACTTATATCTATCTCATATCTGTATTCGATAATCGAGCCGTTTTCAACAGCTGGCATGGTAAAAAGTTTTGCTCGCTGGTCAGAATAGAAGATAAAGTTCGGGTAAAGACTGACATCATAAATATTTTTATGGTCAAGGACGGTTATTTCCCCATCAGCAGAAATGGTTCGGGCCTGGATTTGCTTCACTTTACTTTCCGAATCGTAGGGAATAACGATATTTGCATATTGGTATCCTCTGGAATTTAATATCTTTATGATTCTGTGTCTTTCGAATATGCTCAATTTTATTTTATCACCCCCGATTATTTCCATTTTCCCTTTATCTGAAAGAATGATAGCCCCAGCTTCAGGAAATTCTCCAACACCAGGAATCTCTGTAAATTCAATATCTTTCCAACTAATCCGTTTACCCCAGTCTCCATAATGAGCACAAGAGATAAAAATGAGTTGCGGGAAGGTAATAATTAAAATCAACCATTTTAGACGAAAGATTTTATGAATTTGAGCCATTTTTCTTATATATTAAATTAAAACTTACTGGAGGAAAAGTCAAGTAATTTATCCATTCGTAAAAATCTGATAGAGTCATACACCATACCTAAGGGTTACTTTTCTTCTTTTAAAAATTTTTACTTGACAAAATAGAAGTTTTACTGAATTTATTTGATAAATAAAAAGGAGGAAGAATATGGCTAATAAAGCCCAAGAGATTAAAGTCAGGTTTCCTGAAGAGTTGCAAGGAGGAGTATACGCAAATCATATGGTTGTCGCACATTCTAAAGAAGAATTTATAATGGATTTTCTCATGGTAGCTCCACCAGTTGGTGCGGTTACTTCCCGAGTTATTATAAGCCCGGGTCATATGAAACGTATAATTAAAGCTTTGCAAAAAAATGTTGAAATTTATGAGAAAGAATTCGGTATGATTGAAGAAGCGAAGGAGCCTAAAGGCAAAATAGGTCTCATAGCTCCTCCGGCTCAACCAGCATGAGGAATTCAAAATAATAAAAATGATGAACAAGATGCATCAAACTATGACAAAAAGAAGTTTTGAATTCAAATCCTCAATCATCTCCTTGACTTAAATTTTATTAGCACCGGGCTTAAAGGCTCTTTGGAACGAGACATGCCTTCTAAGACTCTTCTGGTCTTTTATAGTAAATCTATTTAAGGAAAAAAATTAAGAGTTCGGGATGTAAGAACTTTTTTAAGAACAAGCATCTTTCCATATAGAAACATTGACTTTTCTGGAAATTCTCTAAATTATTTATAGAAGCGATGAAAAATCAAAAACTTGCTTATATCTATGCTCTTCTTGCTGTTATGTTCTGGGCAACAGTTGCCTCAGCTTTTAAGATTACACTGCGTTATT
>NGFL01000049.1 GCA_002215665.1 candidate division TA06 bacterium JGI_Cruoil_03_38_101
CTCGCATCATATAACTGTCCATAGATATCATAATCTCCATTCCTATTATCTTCCCATGTGATTAGAAATCTACCCGAAGGAGATACGGCAACCACTGGGTTCTCCTGAGATGCAGTCCCCACATCATCATTTACCCTGAAGTTTACACCTATTGTATCACCCAATGAATCGAATCTCTGCGCAAAGATATTTACATCTCCATCCCTGTAATCAAACCAACTTATTACAAAGTTGCCCGATGCATCCATATCAATGGATGGAAAATAACGATTGTTATAACTGGTATCGTTTACCGTTCTCTGTGGACCAGTTGAATCACCTGCCGGGGTAAACATCTGGTAACGTATATCCTGGCTGTATTGATAGGTGATGACAAAACTGCCATCACCTGCCACGGAAACATCCGGGCCATTCCCGTAATATATCCGGGAATTCACACCGATTGGAGCACCATTAGCTGTAAGTCTCTGGAAATATATTCCTGTGGGGATACGGTAGTCCTGCCAGGTCACAACAACATTGCCAGCTGCATTCATATCAATTGCTGGATATTGTTGATTTCTTGTTCCATCCACATCATTCACCCTCATCTCATTACCTGCAGGTGTCCCATTATTATTGTATCTCCTCTTATAGATTGATGTTGCATTCCTGTTATCCCGCCATGTTACAATAAAATTATTCTCGTTCATTGAAACATTAGGGTCATATTGACCCTCTGTTCCTGGACACTGGTCTATCCGGAAGTTACTCCACTGAGGATTACCTCCATTATCATAAATCTGCCCATAAATATTGAGACCATCCCTGTCATCTCCCCATGAAGCGACAAAGTTACCAGACTTATCCATCCCGCAGGATGGGTTGTATTGATTCCAGGAACCTCCGTCATCGTTTATCAGGAAATTCTCGCCAAGCCCGGTTGTATCCCCTGATGGATCGAATCTCTGACCATAGATATCAAAATCCCCGTTCCTATTATCCTCCCATACTACAACAAAATTACCTGCACTGTCCATCGCACAGGACGGGTTGTATTGATATAATGAAGCGTCATCATCGTTTATCAGGAAATTAGAACCAACCTTATTTCCGGATGCATCAAACAACTGCCCGTAGATATCATAATCACTCCCACTCCTGTAATCATCCCATACAACAACAAAATTACCTCTCATATCCATTGCTATGCTTGGGTCATTTTGATTATTACTTGTTTCGTCGTCATTTACAATAATCCTTTGACCTATAGAATCCCCATCAAGATTGAACCTCTTTAAGAATATCTCATAACCGGAACCGGATACAGAATATTCCCAGACAACAAAGAACCCTGAATCACTCACCGCCACATCGGGATCCAGGACACTTCCACTTTGCAGATTGAAAGAGGAGCCGGATTGAGTCCCATTGGATAATAGCCACTGAGCATAACCATATTGCCAGATAACTAAAAGACTGTCGTGGTAGGATGAAACTGCAGGTCTATCCTCAGTCACATTTCCAGGTCTAGTGCCCACCTTGAAGTTCGTTCCAGCAGGGGTACCAGTATTATCATAAGGTTGCCCATAGATGTTAGGTGCTCCATTTCTTCCATCACGCCATACAACCATTGCTTCGCCGTTTTCGAGTATTTCAATATCGGGATGATAGTTATCTCCTCCGGTTGTGTCATCATTTACCCTAAAATCATCCTTAATGACCTGAGATGAAAGAGTAGAAGAGATGCAAAAGATAAAAAATAATAAAAATACCTTAAATAACTTAACCATGAAACCTCCTTTTAGGGTTAGTAAAATTATTATATACAAATTTTCCTACCTGTCAAGGATTTTTAGCAAGGGTTTTAATATCTAAGTGTGAAAGCCAAAACAGATGGTTTACACTTGGGGTAGCAGGGATTAATCTTGAAGAGTAAATTTAGATTTTGTAATGTTTTTTAGTCCTAGATGTATAATCGAGGAAGCCTTTTCCCCATGCGGGAAATCACCTCATAAGGGATTGAATCAATAGTTCTTGCAATATCCCAGGCTGATATTGATTCGTCCAGGACGATAACTTCATCACCGATCTTTACCTCTGGAATATCCGTAACATCTATCATTGTTGTATCCATTGTTACATCTCCGATAACTGGCGCTCTCATCCCTCGAACCATCATCCAACCTTTATTTGATAACTTTCTATCGTAGCCATCTGCGTATCCAATTGGAACGGTAGCTATTGTGGTCGGCTTCTTTGCTATAAAACTCCTTGAATAACTTACAGAATGACCAGGAGGGATAGTTTTTATAAATGATATTTTACTCTTTACCTTCATTACGGGATGAAATCCCATAGGATTTGGATCGTAGGTAGGTGAAATTCCGTATATTATAAGACCCAATCGGACCATATCAAATATAGAATTTTCTTCTGCGAGGAAAGCTGCAGAATTTGCCATACTTTTTATCGGTATAGACATACCCTGTGATTCAGCTGCCTTGATCAGTGTCTCAAATTTACTGATTTGCTCCTTAGTAAATTGGTCATCTACACCAGCAACAGGAAAGTGTGACATAACCCCTTGAATTTTTACCCATTCCATTTTCTTTATGAGTCTCAAAAAATATATAAATTCATCAGGAGGGACACCATATCTACCCATACCTGTATCCAACATTACAAAGAGATCAACGATCTTCTTTTGTCTTTTTCCTTCTCTATTTAACCCTTCCAGGAAGTTCCGGGAACAAACTGTAGGAATTAAATTGTAACGAACTATCTCTTCAAGTCTTTCTTCTAACTCCTGGGAAAGGATAATAATGGGTGTTTGTATACCTGCATTCTTTAACTCAATCCCTTCTTCTACAATGCCCACTCCAAGAAAATCTACACCCATAGCAGAAGCCCTGATTGAAACGGCAACTGCACCATGCCCATAGGCGTCTGCTTTTACAACAACAAGGAGCTTTTTATCTCCCAGTTTTTCCCTCGTAGTTTCAATATTCTTTTCTAGATTTTTAAGGTTTATTTCAACATGAGAAGGTCTCATGGTTGAATTATAACAAAGCTCCTCTCTTTTTCAACCCCTAAGAAAAAAAATTCACTTTGAGAGAGAAATTCATGATTAGTTATTGAGATATACTCAATTCTTTGAAAAATTTGATAATTTCATCAGCCTTTCTTTTAACCTCAGGGGATAATTTTTCACCTAAATTAAGGGTTTCAGGTTCAATAGCAAGAATCTTGATCTCTTCAACCGAACCTTCACTGGAGATATAATCAGAAAATAGGTGAAGAGAAGAGGAATGGGTTAAGCCAAACCTCTTGCTTATTTCATTTATATCAAAAATTCGAATCTCGCCCTTTTTATTGCTGGATACGACCGCATCTATTATAAGGACTTTTTTAAAACCCCTATTTGCTAAAAAGCCGAGCCAGTGTTCCGGGGTAGGGCCTGCCACAATGACATTGAGCCCTTTTATTTCTTTAAGGCTCTCTGTTACATAAATACCAACCCGATCATCTGATTTTAGTTCAGAACCCACACCGATTATAACTGTATTTTTATCAATAAAATTTTCTAATTCAATTCTCCAGTCCATAAGTTAGTCCAAACTATTTACCTACGATATCTCCAAAGAGAATGAAAGACTTGAAGCAAATCAAGGAGTCAGATTTAATTGTCAGAATTTAAAAGAGATGATATGCCAGAGTCAACCCTGCTGTAATTACAGAAAGGATGCTCATCAGCTTGATAAGGATATTCAAGGATGGTCCTGATGTATCCTTCATTGGATCCCCTAAGGTATCTCCAATAACACTGGCTGCGTGTGATGGGGAACCCTTGCCGCCGTAAGCCCCTTTTTCAATATATTTCTTGGCGTTATCTAATGCACCTCCTGTATTTGCCATAAAAATTGCGAGGGTAAAGCCAGTAACGAGGGCCCCCACAAGTAGCCCTATAACACCAGGAACACCAAAAATCAAACCAATCAAGAGGGGTGCAATTATTGCAATTAGAGATGGAACTATCATTTGTTTCTGTGCCGCTTTCGTTACGATCGCAACAGAGCGCCCATAATCAGGCTTTTCCTTACCTTCGAGAATATTCTTATTCTTAAATTGTTCTCTTACATCATCTATCACAGATTGGGATGTTTGACCAACTGCCCTCATTGTTATTCCGCAGAATATAAATGTAATTACACTCCCAATTAACAGGCTTGCCAGAAGTTTTGGGTTTAGAATGTTTAGATTGTAATACTCAGCTAACTGGAGAAAACTCGCTTTCTCTACCGGAATATTCACTCCACCCAAAGAAATAAATTTTTCCCCAAGTCGGGCTAAAGACATTTTGATTTGAGTGAGATAAGCAGTAATCAGAGCAAGAGCTGTAAAAGCTGCTGAGCCTATTGCAAAACCTTTACCTGTCGCTGCTGTTGTATTCCCCAGAGCATCCAACTGGTCTGTTCTATTTCTGACCCTCTCTCCGAGTTTACTCATCTCAGCAATACCTCCTGCATTATCTGCAATAGGTCCATAGGCATCAGATGCAAGAGTTATACCAAGAGTGCTGAGCATTCCAACAGCTGCAATGCCTACACCATACAAACCCAATGCAAAGTTTTCAAAACCGCCTGCGAAGAAAAACGCAAGGATTATAGCAATGCTTACAGTAACAACTGGAATAAGGGTTGAATTCATACCCAAAGCCAGTCCATCTATTATTAAAGGAGCAGCTCCAGATTTTGACTCTTTTGCCAGATTACGAACAGGTGCGAATGCAAAAGAAGTGTAGAACTCAGTGGATTTACCGATTACCGTGCCGGCTAAAAGCCCCACTAAAACGGCACCGATTACCCCAAGATTTTCAGGTGTGATAAAGTAAACCACAAGAATAGAAAGTACTCCCGTGCCAATTGTTGTGAATGTAATTCCCCTCGAGAGCGAGTGAATAAGCTCAGATTGCGTTGCCTCCTTGCCTGCTCGAACCAGAAAAATACCTATCAAAGAAAGAGCTATGCCGGAAGTTGCAATGAGTAAAGGTTCAAGGGCTCCACGAAAACCAAGGCCAGAAGCAATTCCAAGAACCATTGTTGCGATGATAGCATCGGAATATGACTCATAGAGGTCTGCTCCCATTCCAGCAACATCTCCAACATTATCCCCTACATTATCAGCTATTGTTGCAGGATTTCTTGGATCGTCCTCAGGAATACCTGCCTCTACCTTCCCCACAAGGTCTGCTCCAACATCCGCAGCCTTTGTATAGATTCCACCACCAACTCGGGCAAATAAGGCGACGAAACTGGCACCTATACCAAACCCAAGGAGTATGCTCGTTACAACATCAAGAGGTAGTGAAAGCCCGAAGCGAAAGAATGCAAACAATATAGAGATACCCAGTAAAGATAGACCAACAACAGAAAGCCCCATCACAGAACCACTTCTAAACGCAAGACGAAGGGCATCTCCCAGGGAATTTATCGCCGCATTGGTCACTCGAACCGAAGCTCTCGTGGCGGTTCTCATTCCAAGAAAACCCGAGAGTCCGGAAAGGAATCCACCTATTAAAAAAACTAAAGGAACCCACCTTGACAGAACATTAAGGCCAAAAGCGAGAAAAGCGAGGAATAAAGCCATTATTACAAGGAATATTGCAACGACTCTATCCTGAACTTTGAGAAAACTCGTCGCTCCCTCTCGGATAGCATTTGCTATCTGAATCATCTTCCCGCTTCCTTCATCTTCTCTTATCATTTGTCTGTAGAAAATCCAGGCAAAAATAAGAGACAAGATTGATACACCCGGCACAATCCAGAAAACATTCGACATACTACTTTCCTCCTTTTTGCATTTAAAAATGATAGAAAATTTCTTTAATATAAATAATAACGATTCTATCTATGTCAAGGGCAACATTTTTTAGTTTTTTAATCTCTTTTGATAAGTGTATTTATCGGTTTTTAACCAGAAAGCTTCCAATAAGAACTCTTGACTTTGGAAGTTTTTGAACTACTTTTACGAAAAGAAAGGAGATAAATTATCAAGATTTGTGATTCGCACTGCCATCTCCAGGATGAGCGGTTTAACTACGATCTTGAGAAAACAGTAAAGTTTGCAAAAGAAGTAGGCGTTCATGATATAATTGTTCCAGGTTGGGATATTAACTCAAGCGAGAAGGCTATTAAGATTGCTAAGAGGTATGAAGATGTTTACGCTGCGATTGGTATCCATCCCCATGATGCGAAAGAATATAATAACATTACAGAAAAAGATATCCTTGAGTTTATTGAAGATGAAAAGGTAGTAGCAATTGGTGAGATTGGTCTTGACTTTTACAGAGATCTTTCACCAAGAGATGTGCAAAAAGAAGTTTTCAAAAGACAACTAAAAATTTCAGAGGATAAAAATCTCCCTGTGATTATACATACAAGGGATTCAATAGATGATACGATTGAGATTGTACAGAATTTTAATACAAGGGGTGTATTCCATGCTTTTAACTATGGTTTGGAGAATGCTAAAAAAATAATTGATTTAGGATTTTATATAGGAATTGGTGGAGTTGTTACCTATAGAAATAGCAGGATCTATAAAACAGTTAAGGATATTCCCATTGAAAGGATTCTTCTTGAGACAGATGCACCCTACCTTACTCCGTATCCTCACAGAGGGAAAAGAAACGAACCCGCATACACCGTTTACATTCTTAAAAAAATTGCTGAAGCTAAATCAATTCCTATTGAGGAGGTCGCAAAAACAACTTATAAGAATACAAAAGATTTGTTCGGAATAAAAACTCATTTGAAGTGATAAATCATCCTCTTTTACTTATTTCCTTTCAAAAGAGGCTCCCAGATTGCATACCTTCTGACAGTAAAGTTTGTGAGTGGATCGTAATTTCTGATTCTTTCATTGAAATTATAACTCCAACCCATATATTTTGAACCTCCTCCTCCAGTTGTCGTAATCAGATAATGGGCTGACCTATGTCCAAAACCAAGAGCCCTTCTTCTTGGATAGGGAGAATCGGCAACTCCAGGATCTGCCTGAACCCATCCATAACCTGGTAAATATACCTCTATCCAACGATGGAATACTCCATCAATTGAGGCACGATCTCCCCTCTGGACCACTGAACCAACGAACCTTGCAGGAATTCTTGCTGCCCTCAAGAGAGCAATCGTGGCATATGCGTATTCAGAGCATGAACCTTTTCCTCGGCGAAGAATCTCCGGAACTATATCCCATCCACCAACCAGTTCATAATCAATTTTATTCCCTACATAATTTAAAATCTTTCTCGCAATCCAGTATGGATTCTTTTCATTACCCACAGCTTCTTTCATTGACTTCTGGATAAGAGGATCTTTTATCCTGAATCTATCGGTGTCTTTTAAATATCTCTCTTTTACCTTCCCTGGTATATTACTAAGAGACTTTACTTTTTCTGGCAGGATAAAATAATTGATGGAGGAAATTTCTGTTTCTATTATCCCTTTTAATATTAGATGCTCTTCTGGTTTAATATCCTTAAGGTGATAGTGTGCTACCTTCTGGTCGAATTGATCAGTAAGAAAAGCATCCTGTTTTGGCGTGAATTCAACTTCTCCTGATAATTTCTGATTCTCTCCATCAGAGGGAATTGCGATAAAGACGTCCACATCTCCTAATCTTCCGGGACCCGAGTTAAGTATTTCCCAACAAAGGGTTATCCTGGACCTCTCTGGATTTGAGGTTATAGTATAATCTTGAACAGGCAATTGAAAGATGAATATACTATCTTTTTCAAAATCTGAGACATAAACGGTGTTATCTTTAGCAAAAATTCCAGAAGGGTATGGCCCTGGTGATGGCAAGATATTGACAACCTCTCCCCTATTCGGATCTATCATATAAACCTCATCATGATATCTACTCGTTGTCCAGAGATAACCATCTGAATAGGCAAAACCGTTTATGCTACCTTCAGGACCTTCTAAATTTTTAATGATAGTTCCATCATCTTTGGAGAGGCAATAAATTTTGCCACTTTTACCACTTACCCAGATATCTTTTCCATCTGTAGCAAGCCCGGTAATAGAGGGAATTGATGTATATATCTTCCTGTAAATATTCCCCACTGAATCAATAAAACATATCTCATCCTCGTTAGAAACGATCATTGTATCTTTAAATGCTGCAACAGAGTAAGGATAGAAGCCAGGGGTGGGTATGCTCTTCTCCTTTATCTTACTCTCATAATCGTAGACAAAGATGCTATCTTTCACAATATCAACCTGCCATATTTTCCCATTCTGAATGGTAATATCTCCAGAATAAGGGCTTATTGGAATGCTTTTTATCGGCTTCCACTCACACCTTAGGGGAATCGGCAGAGAGAGTAAGGTTAGTAAGATAATAAATGCTCTCTTTTTCATAAAAACCTCCTTTTGATTTTTAGATGAAAAAGTAACAATTCTCAATTGATATATAAAATTTCATTTATCTTTTAACAATAAAGCATAAAAATTAGGTTGTCAAGTGATGTTTTTTATAGTTATGGGAAAGAGTTTTTAAACCGAAAAATTATTGAAATATTGTAAAATCCTACTGGAAATTTTCCTTCATCCAGGCTGCGCGTCTGCAATCGGGGCAAAGGACTTTGTAGGTATCCTCCCTTAAAAATTCCTGTGGCTCTTTTAAATTTTTAAACTCTTCATCAGGAGGCGAAATTCCCATCTCTTTGTATCTTAAAAGCATAAGAGTCGGGTTAGCGAAAGCCTTTTCCCCGATTCTATCAGCAATCCATTCAAGATGTTTCTTTGTGGTTATTACCTTTCCGCACTTCTCACAGAGGATAAGCTCGTCCTCGACTTCATTTATTATCTCACTTCTATCCAGAGTATTTTTGGAATACTTATTGGTGTATATAATGCCCTTTCCTGTTGTGCAATGTGAAACACACTGACCGCAGAGAATACAAATATCGTATCGGAGGCGGATTTTTCTGTTCATCTTCCCATCTTTTTCATATTCTTCAACCTCAATGGCATTAGCAGGGCAAACTTCGGCACAGGCTCCACACCTTATGCACTTATCCTCATCAAACTCAGGGAAGCCACGATATTCAGGAATGATATTTGGTGGTTCAAAAGGGAATTTTGTTGTAAAGGGGCCTTTCAGAATAGCCCTCATCGCTTCACCTAATTCCCTTATCTTGGGTTTTCTAATTCTCATCCATTCTTCTTTTCTCTTCTAATTTATCCATCAAACTTCCCTTCCACAACTTAAATCCGCTTATATGGGAGCCCCTTGATAAAGCATGAGCTGCCGTAGGGGAAGTGAGAAGGATAAAGAACAAACATAGCAGAGCTTTGATACCTCCGGATGTGAACCCAAACTCAAGAAAAACACCTATGAGGATCATACATGTCCCAAGGGTAACTGACTTGGTTGCCGCCTGTAATCTGTTGTATATATCAGGAAGTCTTATAAGACCAAGACAGCCAAGAAGGTCAAAAGTTACTCCAACAATTATAAAGCCAATAGCCACATTACTACTCATCGAAGCTCCTCCCCTCCAGGAACTTGGCAAGAGCAAGAGTTCCTACAAAGGAAAGAATTGCCCAGGAAATAGCGATATAGAGATAAAAACCCTTCCCGGTATATGCAGCATAGAGGGCACAAATCCCGACAACAAGGATTCCAAGAATGTCAATAGCAACCATTCTGTCGGGAGGTGTTGGTCCCACCGCTATCCTGTAGAGACACATGAAGGCGCCTATAAAAAGCACGATAAAGAAGAAAGTTATCATTCGAATATCCTCCTGAGCATCCACTCGAATCTATCTATTATAATTTGCTTTTGTCTTTTTGGATCTTCACTTGTAATATTTATCCAGTGAATATAGTAGTCATCACCATCAACTTCAACGGTAAGGGTTCCAGGCGTGAGTGTAATCGAATTTGCTAAAATTGTTCTTGCAAGTTCGTTCTTAAGACCCGTCTTTACCTTTACAATACCAGGATTTATCGGCAGATTTGGATTCAATACACGATAGGCAACATCAAAATTGGCAAGTATTATGTAAAATATGAGGTATGGAATGTAGATAATCGCCAGAAGAAGCCGTAGGGGGTTAAGAAGCTTCATCAGCTCATCAGGGAAAAGATCCTTTGTTAGGATCATTGCAAGTAGAGCCACTCCGAGCCCCACAATAACTTCCTGATAGTTTAGAGACCATGTGAGAAGTAACCAGATTATGAAATATACAATGAATTGAGTAATTTTCTTCTTCATAGTTCTTCCTATATATTCCCAAAGATTGATAAAATGTATCCCCCACGATCCATCAATATCTGCTGTGCAGGAATTATTATATTACTTATAATGGTATAGTTGAAGACTCCAACAAAAAGACAGATAACAGCAAATAGAACGAGGGGCACAACCATTGGCATTGGAGCCTCTCGAGCACCTTTTACCTTTTCCACTATATTCCCAAAGATTGCATTTTTCTGAAACTTGAGATAATAACTTAGAGTCAAGAAGGCAGTCAAAACAAGAAGTGAAGCAACCCATATTTTCCCAGCCTGGAAGGCAGCAAGGATTATAATCAATTTACTCCAGAATCCATTAAAAGGAGGAACACCAGAAATAGAAAGGGAGCCGACAACAGAAGAGGCTGATGTAACAGGCATCTTTTCTCTGAGGCCCCCAAGTTCGGAAAGGTTTCTAGTTCCAGTTTCACCCTCAATGGCACCAGAAGAGAGAAAGAGAAGTGACTTGAAGCCGGCGTGATTCAAAAGATGAAATAAAGCTCCAATAATACCCAAAGGTGTCCCAAGACCAATCCCTACCATCACAAATCCCATTTGGCTGATCGATGAGAATGCAAAGAGCCTCTTCATATCATCCTGTCCAAAACCCATAAGGGCACCGACAATCATTGAGAGGCATCCTATAGCCAGAAAGGTATTAGAAATAATCGGGGTTATTCCAATGACGTGATAGAAAACTCTAATCATTGAGTAGATTCCAAGGACTTTAATCAAAACCCCCGAAAGCATAGCAGAAATAGGAGCTGGTGCAGATGGATGGGCATCTGGAAGCCAGGCATGGAATGGAACAAGACCTGCCTTGAGTCCAAAGCCTACTATAAATAAACCACTTGCCATAAGAACTGCCTTATTCCCTGGATGACTGATAAGAAACCTTGCAATATCAGCCATATTGAGGGACCCGGTTACAGAATAGACCATTCCTACTCCAAATAAAATAAGCATTGAAGCAAAAACACCGAGGATCAAATACTTAAAGGAAGCCTCAAGTTCCTCCCCCCCTACACCATAACCAACCAATGCATATGAAGCTAAAGAGGCAATTTCAAGGAAAACATATAAGTTGAATAGGTCACCGGTAAGGACTACCCCGTTCATCCCTGCAAGCATCAACATAAATAAAGAAAAGAATCGGAGATAATCCTCATACCTTAGTATGTATGAATAGGAATAAACAATTGTAAGGAATGCAACCCCATTTACAATGAGGAGCATAAGTTGTGATAAAGAATCCTTAATAAGAACTATTCCATAGGGCGGTTTCCATCCACTCATCTCGTGAATAATAGTTCCCTTATCCCAGAAGAGAACAAGCAGGACAAGAAGTGAGAGAGTTGTCAAAATTGACCAGATCCTTGGGAAGATCTTTTTATCCCATTTACCAACAAGGAGTATCAAAATGGCACTGAATATTGGAATAGCTACAAAAAGAGGTAAAAGAGTCTCCATCACTAACCCCTTAGCCTGTTTATCTCGTGCATATCGAAAGTACCATATCTTTCATATATTCTAATAGCCATAGCTACCATAAGAGCAAGGGTTCCAAGTCCAATAACAATAGATGTAAGAACAAGAGCCTGAGGAAGAGGATCAACCGCTGTTTTGATAAAGGTGGAAAGGTCCATATCCTTCATAAGAATTGGAGCAACACCCGACTTCTTGAAACCAATAAGTATAAGAAATAGATTTACTGAATATTCCATAATTGAAACACCAAGAATCTTCTTCACAATATGTCTTTTTGCTACAAGAGCATATAGTCCAATTATAAAAAGCACAAAATTAAGAAAGTAAAGAGTCATTGTTCATCCTTCCTTTCATTCTTATCGGTCACGACTCTCCCGAGAATCGCAAGGGCGAGGAAGATAGCATAGAGGCTCATTCCAACCTTAAGGGTTATCGCTATATTATTTAAAATAATCGTGCCTGCAGAAAATATGTGAAAGGGTTTTCCCTTGCCGAGAAAATTATATAGAAATTCTCCTCCAACACAGAGACCAATTATACCAATAAACCAGAATGTAAGAGCACCTAAATCATCTACAACTGAGGCTGTAATTCCTGAAACCTTCCGTTCTACAATATTTCTACCATAGGCAAGGGTTACAAGGATGTAGGCAAGGGCAATCATTACACCTCCAGGGAATCCTCCCCCAGGAGTTATATGACCAAAGAGAACGATGTAACCCCCAAACACAATCATAAAACCTATCATTATATTTGTTATCATCTTAACTATAAAGGTCATTCCACTCTTTCTATTCTCTTTCATTTAATGCTCCCTATCTATTCTGAGGAAATCTTTATGTTGTTCTCTCTTCCATCTTCTAAGGATTGCAAAGGCACCGCTTATTGAAGTAAAGAGAACCATTGCCTCTCCAAGAGTATCATAAGCCCTGAAATCCAGGATCACTGAAGTCACAAAGTTAGTTGCACCAACTTCTTTTAAACCCTGGTTGAGATAAAACTGTGAGACCCTCATACTTGGATATCCAAATGGACGAAGTGAATGAAAGGAAAACCATGCGAATGCAAGTATTATACCTATAAAGATAAGGGTCGCTCTATTTGAAAGCACATGCTCTCCCCTCTTTTCAATTGCCATATTATCTACATTTATGGTAGACCGTATCAGAAGGATGAGTGAGAGGATTTCTACAATCACCTGGGTTATTGCTATGTCAGGAGCTCCAAGAAAAAGGAACATAATCGAAAGAGCAAAACCAACAGCTCCTACAGATATTACTGCGGAAAGCATATTCCTGATTTCAACTGTTACTAAAGAACCAATTATCATAAAGCCGAGGAGTATGTGCAACAATACTAAAGTATTCACATCAATCTCCTATCTGCCCATAAGGATAAACATTATTATCATAAAACCTACTATACACCATGAAAGATATGTCGATAGGATTCCATCATGCAAATTTTTGAGTTTCTTAATAATCATTTCCCAACCAATGAATTTTACTATGTTGTAACCGTCATAAGCACCGCTTTCTTTATCCTTTAAGTATTGACCGATAATCGGGAGTTCAAGGATTGTGAGATAGAGCCCTGTTCCAGGGAATCTCCTTTCCTCCAATTCAAATCTCTCACCACCTGTGTATATCGGCTGTTCTCTGTATCTAAAACCCTTACTAACAAGGTATATGATAGCACCAAGTATTAGACCGATGATTATTGCTGTAGTTGCAAGGGATGGATTCCATAAAGCTCTAATAAAACTCAAATCTCCAAGGAGAGATAAGGGTCGAAGATTCTGGAGGATGGAAAACTCCATTGGTTGGAAGAATTTGCTTACAGGGAATGTAGCGAATATCCCGAAATATAAACACAGAAGAGCAAGAATAGTGATCGGTATACTCATCAAATATGAAGGTTTTCTGGAATGTTCACAGACAGGAGACTTACCTCCAAAATAGACTGAATAAATGACTTTCAGGAAGGAAGCAAGGGTAAGAGCACTCCCAAAGATAGCAAGAATAAGAAATACTGGTTGATGGGCTAAAAGAGTCCCCTGATATACCATCCACTTTGAAGTAAATCCGTTGAGAGGAGGAATACCGGAGATTGCAAGGGCAAGGATGAAATTAGCAATCATCACAAGCGGCATCTTACTATATAGCCCTCCAAGTTCCTCAAGCTCAGTTGTTCCAGTTTCCTTCTCAATTGCTCCAGCGCATAAGAAAAGCCCACTTTTGTATATTGCGTGATTTAACATATGAAAGAGCCCTCCGATAACCCCTACTGGATTTCCTGTTCCTATACCAAGAACCATATAACCAACCTGGCTAACAGCATGATAGGAAAGTAGTTTCCTCAGGTTATGCTGAATAAGAGCCATAAGAACTGCTATTATAATAGTTAGTGCTCCTATGAGCATCACAACAAAACTTAAAATAAATTGAACTTTAAATAATTTAAGCATTGTTAAGGCGAGAAGATATATTCCCATCAGTTTATCAAGGGAAGCGGGAATAAATGCCATCACAGTTATAGGAGCGTTCTCGGAGATTGCAGGAATCCATGTGTGAAGAGGTACCGCTCCTGCCTTTGCAATGGAGGCTGCGATAAATGTGAAGAATACAATCTTCGGGATTACACCTAATGTGGTATCAATAGAAATCAAATCCATGTTAAGAGTTCCAGCGTGAGTCCAGATATAACCAACGCCGAAAAGGAATGCAGCATCGGCAAGCCCAAGTATTATGTAGGTCTTTCTTGCTGATTCAGCAGTTAGTTTTCCTCTCCCAAGATTTATAAAGAGGAAAAATACAGCTGTTACCATTTCCCAGAAGACAAGCAGGAAGAATAGATTTGCAGAGAGGAAGACACCTGACACTCCGGCAAGGGTCCAGAGATAGTAGGTCAGGAACTGATTATCCCCCGAGTTTACCCAATCACGGGACCGAATAAGGTATATAGAAATGAGGAAGCCAAATAGGTAGGTAAAGAGGATCATAAAACTGCTTATATGATTTGCCTCCAGGATAAAATCAGCCTGAAATGTGAATATATTAACCGTGAAAAAGTAACCCGTAAGCGTTGGCAGAAGGAATAAACGAAACCCATAGTAAAGGAGATATCCTGTAACCCCAACCGTTATAAGTTGCTTAAACCTTTTTAACCCTGGAACTATCAGGATAAAAAGGCCAGCAAGAAAAGGCATAACAATGGGATATAATAATATCTTCTCCATCAGATTTCCTTTTTGTATAAGATTGGGGTCTTACCCAATTTCTTTATGATTCTTTCTGTCTTCTCTGTGCTCATCTTTACAAGATCGTCTTCGAGTAAGGTTTTTTCATTTCCATTCTTATCAACAACCCCAACCCTTTCGGTGCAGCAGTAGCATGGATCGATTGAAGCGGTTATGAGGGCAACATCGGCTATCGTTTCACCCTTACAAGAAACCTCAAAAGTTGGAAGATTGTTAAATGTTGGGGCGCGAACCTTATGTCGGTAAGGCATATTCGAACCGTCACTCCTTACATAATGGAAAACCTCTCCTCGTGGCGCCTCATATCTACCGCAACCCTCCCCAGGGGGAACTTCTTTAATATCTGCGTCAATAGGTCCATCGGGTAAATTCGAAAGAGCCTGCTTTATAAGAGATATAGATTCAAGACACTCAAGGAGACGAACAANCGTCTTACTGAAGACATCCCCATCTTTCTGAGTAATAACTTTCCAATCAAGGTCTTTATAACCGTCAAGGGGTTCATCGTTTCTCACATCCCATGGAACGCCAGAGCCCCTGCTCGTTGGACCAAGGGCAGAATACCTCACTGCATCTTCATAGGAAAGAACGCCGATACCCTTCAATCTCCTGTGAATTACAGGATCGTCAAATATTGCATCAATTATCATTTTTATAGGTTTCTCCAATTCTCCAATTCTCTTTAACCCATATTCAATCTGCTCATCATTGAAATCTCTTCGAATCCCTCCTGGCTTAAACATTGCGTAGTGATTTCTATTACCGGTTAGTTTTTCACATATCTCTAAGATCGTCTCCCTGTATTTCCATACCCACATCCAAAGAGTATTGTAACCTATGAAATGGCCTGCAAGACCAGCCCAGAGAAGGTGAGAATGTATCCTTTCCAGTTCCCCCACAACAACCCTTATGAATTGTGCCCTCTCTGGAACTTTACACCCAACAAGATCTTCAACTGCAAGACAATAAGCGAAAGGATGAGAAGTAGAACAAATTCCGCATATTCGCTCAACGAGATATGGAACTTGATCCCAGGTCTTAGTCTCTGATAACTTTTCTATACCCCTGTGATTATAACCTATCTCTACATCAATATCTACCACTCTTTCCCCTTCTACATAGAGTTTGAAGTGCTCGGGCTCTTCAAGAAGAGGATGATATGGACCAAGAGGGACTATTGTCTTCTTCATAATCCTGACCTCTTGTAATCATAATCCTCATCTGAAATGTCAGAGTTTTTAAAATCCTTCCTGAGGGGATACTTTCCCTTTGGGAAGGAATCTGCAAGGAGGAGTCTTCTTTGATCTGGATGCCCTTTAAACTCCACGCCAAGCATTTCATGAATTTCCCTTTCTATCCATCTAAATGCCGGAATATTTTTACCAACCGAATTAATTGAGAGTTCAGGATAAGGGATTAGGATCTTCACATTAATCAACATTTTACACTCCTCTTTAGCAAGATGGTAAATTATCTCTATCCCCTCCCTTGTATCCAAACCAGTCGCTGTTACGAACTTGCATTTATAATCAAAGAAGAGATACTGAATTACTTCTAATACATCTTCTGGAGCAATCTTCATATAAATTCTATTATCTCGAACTTTTTCAATATCTATTATTTTATCCCCAAGATTTTCCTTCAAAGCATCCATAACCTGGGCCATCACAGAGCCTCCAGACCCATAATAATACCTTCGATCATTGCCTCTGGTTTTGGTGGACAGCCAGGGATATAGACGATATTAGGATTTGGGTCTACCTCTTTCAAAACCTTATCGAGGGGTCCAACAATAGAATAACTCTCCCTGAATATTCCTGAAGAGCAAGCACAGGAGCCAAAAGCAACAACAAGACAGGGTTTGGGTACCTGCCGGTAGACCTCAAGAAGCCTTGGTTTCGAATGAGCATTGATAGCCCCACAAACAAGAAGAGCATCAGCATGCCTTGGACTTCCAACTAATTTAATACCAAAGCGTTCAATATCATAGCGAGGGGTTAAAAGTTCTAAAACCTCAATATCACAGCCATTGCAGGCAGCAGTCGATAAGTGAAATATCCATATAGATTTTTTGAAAGATTTCTTTAATATATCCATTTATACCCCAAAATAAGCAAGGATCCCGGCCAGGATTGCACCCCCTGTCATCCATCCCCAGAAATACTTCATTGCCTGGTCAATTCTAAGCCTTGGATTGGTATTCTTCAAAAGTATGAGGAGAACCATTATCAATAAATACTTCAAAATTGCCCAGAGAATTCCAATACCTCCAGAAACACCACCCCAGAAAAGAATGATTATAAAGAATGGCAGACCAAAGAGCATTATTGCCTGACTTAACTCATAAGCAGCCAGAACCGCCCCTGAGAATTCCATAAGGATCCCCGAACCTAACTCTGTTTCTGCTTCAGCAAGATCAAAGGGAACCCTTCCGAGTTTTGCCTGGATGCAGAAGATTGATATTATGAATCCTATAACACCGTACCAGTGTAGAATAATTGGTCCATTTATTCTTTGAAATTGGGTTATAGACTGGATAGAGAATCCTTGAACCTTTGTTGCAACCATAACAATAAGAATCACCATTGGCAAATCATAAGAGAGTAGAAGTTTTATCTCTCTTGATACCCCTACAGAACTCAATGGATTGCCAGAGGTTGAACCTGTATAAACAAGGGCAATTGCAGGTATTGTAAAGAGATAATAAACCACGATGATATCTCCTATAAAACTAGCGCTTAAGTTAATCGATGAAACCCCAAGGATAGTAACTCCAAGAGTTACAGAAGCAAGACCAAAGAGAGGAGCTAACATAAATCCGGAACGACTCGCTTCTTTTGGAATTATTACCTCTTTATAGAGGAGTTTACCTATGTCGGCAAACCCCTGAAACCATGGAGGGCCATATCTCCATTGGATCCTTGCAGAAACTTTTCTATCAATCCAGACAGATAGGAGTCCAATGACTGAAGCAAATACAAAACCAGGATATAAGAGATAATAAAACAATAATTTCATCTATCTCCTCCAGGGTTTTGCTTTAATCCTTGAATCCACTCGTCCCATTTCTTTTTCATCTTCATAAGTTATAGGAACAAATGAGAGGGCTCCTGATGGGCAGGTCTGGACACACCTTGGCTCTTCCCCTTCTTCCAGCCTATCATAGCACAGATCACATTTTGATATGATATGTCTTACCCTTTCTGCTTTTAAAACGCCAAAGGGGCAAGCATAGGTACAGGAAAGACAACCTATGCACCTGAAGCTGTTATGATATATAAGGCCATCTTCCCTTTTCTCTAAAGCATCAACAGGGCAAACTTCAACACAAGCGGACTCCTCACAGTGTTTGCAATGCAAGGGCAGATCCACTGTTATGTCAAAATTCGCCCGGGAAAGGCTGAATTTCTCTCTATGGCTTTCATAACAAGCAACATCGCAAGCATGGCAGGATATACATCTATCAACATCCAGAACAATTCTCATCACTTGAGTTTTTTTCATTATTCTAACCTCGCTCTCAGAGCTCCTGGAGAGATAAACCCATCTCTATCCTGTTCAAAACCGAATAATTTCCTACTCTCAGGATAATGCGTTGGAACTGCAAGAACACTCTTGGGGATATCGAATGGTAATTCATTAATATTTCCAATCTTAAACTCGGAAGAGGAATAAGGTGTTACAACTCTAACCTTTTTGCCTAAGCCCAGGTCTTTAAGCTGAGTCGGATTGATGAACAAATATGGACCTCCTCTTTTTTTATTCCAGTTCATTCTCCTTGTAATTTCACCATCACCATGGTGGAATGGTAAGCCAAAGCCTAAAATAATAAAAGGAAATTTTTTATCAGCGAGAGAAGAAGGAACCATGGGCTCTTTTACCTCTTTCCATTCGAGAGGCTTA
Organism: candidate division TA06 bacterium JGI_Cruoil_03_38_101; assembly: GCA_002215665.1. Taxonomy (GTDB): domain Bacteria; phylum Hydrothermota; class UBA3072; order UBA3072; family UBA3072; genus UBA3072. Next base: position 18,941 of record NGFL01000049.1, read on the forward strand.
ATGGGTAAAACTTTGGCCTTTACTTCTTTTCCCGATATCTCATATAAAAGCTTACTGATTAGATTGCCATCACTTATTGCATCACCCACTGGAGGAACTGCTTCACCAAGGGTTTCAATCTCTTCCTCAAGGGATATAACCGAACCTTCCTTTTCGAAAGAAAAAGTGGAGGGAAATAGATAACCAGGGAAATCCTCAGAGGAAAAAAATGCGGTTGACAGGATAAAATCCAGATTGGAGGAAATATCTTCAAATCCTGGAATAAGTTCGAAAGGATTGGCTCCAAGCGTCAAAAGGCCTTTCAAATCTCCATTCTTAAGCCTATTTATAATGGTTGAATTATTGAATTTTCCAATAATTCTGCCAATCCCAAGGGTATTTTGTCCTACTGGTAAAACCGCAAAGTGATTGCCCGTCTTTCGAGCAATTTTCTCAAGTAAAAATACAATTGTATAAGGTGAAGAGAAGTGCCCATAGATATTTGAAAAAAGAATCCATCCATTTTTGCATTTCAAAAGAGAGCCTGCTATTTCTTCCAGAGCTTTTGCGGGTAAGCCGAGAGCGGTTTTCTCTAATTCAAAATTTTCTCTATTATCAAGATAACGAAGAAAGTTCCAGAGAAAATAAGCTATTGACCCAGGCGGTGTGATATAACTCTCTGCAAATGGACTAATTCTTCCTCTAATAATATCGAGAGCAAGAAGTCGATTGCCTCTTTTTTTATTCCTAGCATCAAGTATTGATTTCGCAAGAGTTGGAGAGTGTGAAAAAACATCTCCTACGCTAAATATGAGATCCGCTTCTTTGAGGTCTTCAAATGAAAAATCATTCTTTACTGAAAGTAGGGCCTCATCCTCAAATGGAAATAATCCGATAAGTTCGGTATTCAACTCTTCCGATAAATCTTTTACAAGATAACCTTCTTCAAGGGTATGGTTTCCGCCTATAAGAATTGCAACTTTATTCCTTTCCTTTGAAATATTTTTTAACTTAGAAGAGCACTTTTTAATTGCCCTATCAAGCGAAATTTGTTTGCCTTTCACTTTCACATTCCGATTACGGTAAGGAGAGTTTAAAAGTTCAAGGGTAAAATTACCTCTTGCGCAGAGACCCCTGTCATTCTTCTTATCGTAATAAAGACCAAAGAGGTTACTCTTTCTAAAGACTGCATTATTTGAGGGTTTCCTCTTCAGGATGAGCTTATCATGTACTGGACAGAATGGGCATGTAGTTCTGTATTCTTCAATCGAAGACATTGGGATAATCCTTTATATCAGCATAGCATAGGTCTGGTCCATCCTTGCACAGATAATATGGGCCGATATTACACCTTCCACATTTTCCAACCCCGCAACTCATTCTCCTATTCATTGATAGATAAATTTGCTCGGGTTTGAAGCCAACTTCCATCAACTTGATAGTTACAAACTTCAACATAATCTGGGGTCCACATGAAACCGTATAAGAATTCCTGACATCTACATCCAATCTATCTTTTTCAAGGAGACAGGTTACAACACCTACAGTTCCCTCCCAATCAGGGCAAAGTACATCAATGGTGAGATTTAGAGATGTCTTTGGCATAGCTGCCCACTTATCATATTCATCCTTAAAGCATTGGTCTTTGGTAGTCTTTGTCCCATAGCAGATTGAAATCTTTTTTAAATCATCTACACGATCAAATAGTGCATAAATGAGGGAACGAAGAGGAGCAAGGCCCACGCCACCGCCAATAATGAGAATTTCCTTCCCGATAAATTTATCTATTGGGTACCCCTTTCCAAATGGACCCCGAAGCCCAAGTCTATCGCCAACCTTGACTTCATTATGAAGGACATCCGTGACCCTTCCGGTCTTAAGAATTGTTATCTCCATTTCCTGAACCTCACCAGGACGGGAAGAAGGAGTAAATGGTGCTTCACCAATGCCTGGGACAGTAAGTTGCATGAACTGACCTGCCTTAAAGGTGACGGGTTTTGCCAATTTAAAATGAAAGGTCTTAATTGTCGGGGTTTCTTTCTTTATATCGGTTACTTCTGCCTCGAATGGATAGTATATGTTATCCATTAACCTTTTCTCTTTCTATCTTTATCCCTGAAAGGACTTCTCTCATATCTATATCTCCAAGGCAGTTATCTATACATCTACCGCAGCCAGTGCATTTATACTCATTGTAACGCTCGTGGAATCTAAAGAACTTATGATAATATCTATTCTTAAACTGTTCCATCAATGGAAATCGAGGATTCAGACCACCCGCCATCTGAGAAAATCCCTTGAACTGACAGGAATCCCAGACTCTAAACCTTTTCGATTTCTTTCCTTCTCCCTGTGATCTATCAAACAGTGTAAAGCAGTAACAAACGGGACAAACATTTGTGCAGGCACCACAGGAAACGCAAGTTCTTCCAAGATTCCAACCCTCCTCTGATTTATAGCCTTCGCTAACTAAAATATCTGGATTAGAAAAGGCTTCTACAAAATCAGCATTCTGTGCTGTTAACTCTTCCATCACATTTTTTCTATTTTTATCTCTTTCTTGAATTTGTTCTTCATTACTTTCTACGGGAGAGAGATTTTTTAATATATTCTCTCCTATTTCACTGCCGGATTCGATTAAATACCCATCCTTTATCTCTGATAGATTCAGGTCAAAATTGGAAGTTACGTATGGAGTCCTTCCCAGGAGATTACAGAAACAACTTTTACCTGCTCGAGTGCAATCAGAGGTTATAAGTATAAGGGTTTGTCTCCTTCTCTTGTAGAATGGATCAATAAATTCAGGATCTTCAATGAAAACCTTGTCAAGCAAGGAAAAGGCACATAAGTCACATGCCTTAAGACCAAGAAGAACTGTTTTTTGTTTAATATTCTTAATATCTATCCACTCATCATCAGGATACTCTGCAACCTTTGATGGAAGGGGAAGAAGGAAGGTTTTGAAGCTGTCATAAGATCTGAATCCGGGGATGCGATAATCCTGGATTGCATCTTCCTCCAACTCCTCAATCTTTATTTTGGTTCTGCTTTCCCTTGCGGATGTAATTTCCCTTTCCCGAGACCAAAATACCTTACCCAAACCTTTGAGAACCTTAATTAATTCCTTTAATTTTTCATCTGGTAAAAAATAAACTTTCATTCATATCCTTTATTTTGTGATTAAAATCACTATATATTGAGAAAATTCTTTTTGTCAACCCCTATTTTTAATTTTCTGAAACAAAATGAACAAATTCAACCGTCTTTAGAAGTGATTTCTACGAAATCCTCTTCAGGTTCTCCTGGAGGTGGGTGAGTTTTTGCTGAATTCTTTCTTTCTTCTTCTCTGTTTGACTAATTACTTCCCGAGGAGCCTTCTTGAGAAAATTTTCATTTGAAAACTGGCGCTCTAATCTCTGAAGAATTCTCTCGAGTTCATTAGTCTCTTTAGATAATCTTTCTTTCTCCTTCTTAAGGTCTATTATACCCTCCAGGGGAATATATACATCCGTTCCCTCAAGGTGAAAAAAGGCAGAATGGGGAACCATTTTCCCCTGCTTTACTTCTTTTACCCCGGTAAGTTGGGATATCCAGTCGAATTGATCTCTAATCAATTTAAAGGACCTATCCTTACCATGGATGATAACCTCGATATTTAAATCTGGTTGAAGGTTAAATTCGCTTCTTATATTTCGGATATTAGAGACGAAACTCTTAAGGATTTCCATCTCTTCTTCCAATTCCCTTTCTCTATAAGATTCATCATAGAGGGGCCAGTTAGATTTTATAATTTCCTCTCTGGTTCCAGGTAATATTTCATTTATCTCCTCTGTTATAAAAGGAATAAAGGGATGCAGGAGTTTTAGATAATTCTGGAAAGCCCAAAGAGCAACAGAGATAGCATCTCTCCTTTCACTCTCATTTTCTGAATAGATCCTGGGTTTCACCATCTCAAGAAACCAATCACAAAATTCACCCCAGAAATGGGAAACGAGTAACCTCGCTGCTTCGTTGACTTTAAAGGAATTAATGAGGTCTTCTGTTTCCTTTATAACACTCATTACTCGGGATATAATCCATCTATCAACCTTTCTGAGATTAATCCCTTCAATAATTCCCCTATCATTATCCCGAGAGTTCATCATCAGAAAACGGGTTGCATTCCAGACCTTATTGAGGAAATTTCTACCCTGTTTAATACTTTCCTCTGTATAGATAACATCCTTTCCCTCGGGGGTAATCCTTAAGATCCCGATCCGCAGGGCGTCAGCGCCATAGATTCGAATCAGTTCGAGAGGGTCAGGAGAATTCCCGAGAGACTTTGAAAGAGGTCTCCTTCTTGAATCACGAATCATTCCATGAAAATAAACCTCTTTGAAAGGAACTTCTCCCATAAATTCAAGAGATGACATAATCATCCTTGCGACCCAGAGGAAAATTATATCCCAACCAGTCACTAATATTGTAGAGGGAAAGAATACCTCAAGTTCTTTTGTCTCCTCTGGCCAACCAAAGGATGCAAATGGCCATAGCCAGGATGAGAACCAGGTATCAAGAACATCTTCATCCTGGTGGATATCCCGACTTCCACATTCTGGACACTCCTTTGGGAACTCACGGGCTACAATAATCTTCCCGCATTCTCTGCAGTAATAGGCAGGAATCCTGTGACCCCACCATAATTGTCTTGAGATAACCCAGGGTCGTATATTATCAAGCCAGTGAAAATATATCCTCTTCCAACGAGGAAGATAAAATCCAATTTTACCTTTCTCGACAACTTCCCTTGCCTTCTCTACCATCTCATCCATCCGGAGGAACCATTGTTTGGAGATGTAGGGCTCTATTACTGTCCCACAACGATAACAATGACCAACTGAATGAGGATGGTCTTCAATCCTATTAAGGTATCCCAGATCCTTCAGATCAGATAGGATTTTCTCCCTTGCTTTATATCGGTCTAGCCCTGCATACTTGCCACCATTTTCATTGATATTTCCCTTTTTATCCAGTATTTTTATTGCCTTGAGGTTATGCACCCTACCTATTGCAAAATCGTCTGGGTCATGGGCAGGTGTTATCTTTACTACCCCTGTTCCAAACTCAGGGTCTACTCTTTCATCATCAATTACTGGTATTCTCCTTCCTATTAGAGGAAGTTTTGCAATTTTTCCAATAAATTGCTTATATCTTTTATCTCCAGGATGAACACATAGTGCAGTATCACCAAGCATTGTTTCGGGTCGACTTGTCGCCACCTCGAGTTTTCCTCCATCTTCCAATGGATAAAAAATATAATAGAGTTTTCCTTCAATTTCTTTATTCTCAACCTCTTCATTAGAGATGACTGTTTCACACCTCGGGCAATAGTTCACTATATACTCATCCGTGTAGATATACCCCTTTTCATATAACCTTACGAAGGCTTCACGAACTGCTCGAGAGAATTCTTCATCCATTGTAAACTTTTCCCTACTCCAATCACAACCAAGGCCTAATTTCTTCATCTGGTACACGATCCTCTCGTGATACTCATCATTCCACTTCCAGACTTTCTGAACAAATTTCTCTCTACCGAGATCAAACCTGGTTAATCCATTAGTTGCCAGTTTTTGCTCTACCTTATTCTGCGTTGCTATCCCAGCATGATCCGTTCCAGGAAGCCAGAGAACTTCAAAACCCTGCATTTTATGTGTTCTGATGAGAACATCCTGGATGGCTGTATTTAGAACATGACCAAGAGTCAGAATTCCAGTTACATTTGGTGGAGGGAGGAGAATCACATAGATGGATTTATTACTCATGAGATCTGCAACAAAGGCCTTTTTTTCTTCCCACCTCCTGATCCACTTCTCCTCCACTATTTCTGGGTCGTAAGTTTTTGGAAATTTCATTACTACCTTATCTCTTCAGGAATAACTTCATAAACCGCTCTTTCGGCTCCTATCTTGTAATCATAAAACGCTTCTCTTCTCTTCAATTTCAGAGATTTCCCGGGAATGTCTAAACCTAAGTTATTCTCATCCACATGAGTTAGGTAATCTATCCTTTTCAAAGATAGATTATAATCATTTATTCTATAATTGCCAGTAAGACCTTTCATCCAAAGAACAACTTCTTTCCTGATGTCTTCTTCTAATGAAGCATAGGAATGGCTTTCGATCTTTTTTGATTCTTTGGAGGACTCGAATCGATCCATTGAGAGTAAAAAATTGCACATAGCTCCGGGTCCAATCAAGATGACGGATCGCTCAGGATGATGGACCATGGAATAAGTGTTGGCTCTTCTGACCAAATTACCAGTCAAATCAGGATGTCCAATAACATTGGGCCCCAAGAACAAATCTTTTTCAGGTTCACCCGAGGCTATACCTATTCCAATTTGAAATATTTTTTTGTACTCTGGAGGTAATTTCTCATAGGTTATTCCTCTAAAATCTACTCCCTTTTCATCGAACTCCTTAAACCAATCCTTGTATCGCTTTAGGTTCTTTCTGACAAACTTCTGGGAATATTCAATCATTTTCATTCCACATTCCACCGCTCGGCTCGTTACATCTTCACAGGAAATAAGTTTAAGTCTTTTTTCATCAAAGCCCCTCTTACCTTCATAGATAGAGGCCCTATAATCAGCGAACAATTCACCGCTATTCTCAGAGAAAAAGACAATTCCGCCATCTCCTGTATCCTTCAAAAGGAATCCATTGGTGTCTCTCACAGCTTTGAGTAACTCTCTCTGGAATTCATTTCTGATTCTATCTTCCATTTCCCCATCCTGCAATTTCTCCCCCATTATAGTTGAACCCCTGATATCATATACCATTACTGAGACAGTTTTAATATAGTCTCTTACAATCTCCCCAGAGGCGTTTAATTCTCTGTTGATCTTAGGGATGAAGAAGACAGAACGAGGTTTTTCCTTTCTCGCAAGGAAACCAATCCAGCGTGCCTCTTCGATAGATTCTTTTCGGACTTCTACCTGTGGAAAGACTTTAATCATCTCTTCAAGGATAAGTTGAACAAGAGTTGGTAAAAATATCTCGTTATAATTTTTGATGAACCATTCTATTATGGCTTTGTAGTCGACTCTTCGGCCCAGAAAACTTCCCCGGATAAATGCACTGGGTATTGATTTTATATTTTCGGTAATAAGGGTTAGGGTTTCATCCCAATTTTCCTTTATCTTTTTGCCCAAATTGGGACTGTAAAACCTGAGAATCCCTGGTATTTGAGTTTTTTCCTCTTCCTTAATTACTCGATTCCTGGATAATTCTCTTCTGAAAGCCCGGGTTTTGGCTTCTTCTCCAGCCACTCTACTATCCATTTCTCTTAGGGCTTTATGAAGGTCTTCAATTGAAAATTTATCAGCTGATTTTAACACATTTCTCATTTGCGCAACTAACTGTTTCTTCATAGATTCCTGCGTGGTTCTGATCTTTTCACGGATCTCTCCTGATTTATCTTTTTCAGTTTTTGTACGAACTTTCGGAATAAAATAGTCCGCCATGAGAGTTAGTATATCTGAGAAAAAATTCGGGTTTGGAATAAAATCTTTGAAATCTGATATCTTTATATCAGATAGACCCAGAGGAACGGGATGAGCCTTTTTCAAATAATTGATCAACTTTGTCCTTTTTGGCTTTCTTTTGCGTTGTCCGTCTCGAGCGACCTGGATCATAAGGTTAAATTTTTTATGAATAGGAATAAACTCTTTTGGATCAACTTGATCTTTTAGCCATCTTTTGAGTCCAATTTCAATCAGTATAGGTGGTATCTCAGCCTCTTTAGCTTTAGAATATATAAGATTAAGTGTTTTATTGAATTCATCTAATTGTGAAGTAAGATATTCTTTTTCACCCTCTTCTAATAGAGATTTCAGAGATTTTAATTTTCTCTTTAATTCGGAATGAATATAGGGTGAAAATAATAAATACATGCAAACTTCCGAGGAACCAAATGGAACAATATCAAATCGTGAGAATTTTGAAAGGAGACTTCCTTTTAACAGATTATAATAGGTAGATTTTCCAAATTTACTTTTTATTTTTTTAGCATATTTTGATTTTTCTTCTATTACCCTCTCAATCCCTGATATAATCTCCTGATTCACGGTAGAAAAACTTTAAACAAGTTGCACTATACTCATCTCAGATCCGTCGCCTCGCCTCTCGAGGGGATCCTTTATGATACGAACGTAACCGCCATTTCTGTCTTTATACTGTGGTACTACAGTTTCAAAGAGTTTATAATATGCCTCTTTTGAGCCCAATTCGCTTTTAAATTTCCTCTTTATATTTAGATCAGCTTTTATAGCCTTTGAGAGCATTTTATCGGCGAACTTTTTTAATGCCTTTGCCTTGCTCTCGGTTGTCTTGATGGATTCATTCATTATCAAAGCAGTAAAAAGATTATATAGTGTTGCTTTCCGATGTGCCGTTGTCCTGCCAAGTTTCTTATTTTTCTTTCTGTGTTTCATTCTTATCCCTTAGATAATCAGAAATATCCATATCCAGGCAAAGGTCATAATCTTTCAATTTATTTTTAACTTCCCTGAGAGATATCTCCCCAAAATTCAGAAAACTAAGCAATTCTTCCTCTTTCTTTGTGACAATATCTTTCAATTTATTTAGATTCTGCTTTTTCAAAACATTCATAACTCTATTACCCATGTCGAGTTCTTCAACCGATATCTCAAGAGCTTTGCTAATTTTCTCCTTCTTATCTTCTAAAGATTCTTTCTCTTCTTCCACAAAGATATCTTCATCGACAAATAATTCAAGATGGTCCCTTAAGACTTTTGCAGAAAGGTTCAATGCTTCATCCGGATAAATCGATCCATCAGTCCAGATCTGCATTGTCAATTTTTCGAAATCGGTCCTCTGACCAACTCTCACGTTATTCACCTCATAGATAACCCTTTTTACAGGGGAAAAATTGGTATCTAAATAGATCGTTCCCTCTGGCATCTCAAGATCTGAAAATGATTCCCTTGGTATGAAACCTTTACCAACATCAACTCTCATTCTCGCCTTTAATTCAGCACCTGTCTCTAAAGTTGCAATAAGCTGATCAGGGTTTGCCACCTCCAGATTTGGAGTAAGTTTTATATCAGAGGCTTTTACCTTACCAGGACCTTTCTTTTCAAGAATAACATATTGAGGAAGTTCCTTCGCAGTATATCTTAATCTTATTTTTTTGAGGTTAAGTATAATCTGGGCCGTATCTTCCTTTACATTCTCAATAGTTGAAAACTCATGCATTATTCCCTGTATATTAACAGCTGTAATTGCTGCCCCTTGAATGGAAGAGATTAACATCCTTCGCAAGGCATGCCCTATAGTAATTCCATAACCTCTTTCTAAAGGGGATATAGAAAACCTTCCGTATTTTTTGTCCTTTTTTTCTATATTTACCTTTTTTGGCATAATCAAGGGTTTAATTCTCACTTAAACCTCCCTATTACTTAGAATACAGCTCAACTATCAGGTTCTCTTTAATAGGATATTCAATATCTTCCCTACTTGGCTCACCTGACACCTTTCCCTCCATTTTTTCCCTGTCGATTATTAGCCAGTCCTTAACTTGAATCTCATGAGCAAGAGATTCTGAAAATAATGGGATTTTCTTGCTATTTTCACAAACTGATATCACATTACCCTCGGATACCTCGTAGGAAGGTATATCAACCTTTCTCCCATTTACTTTAATATGTCCATGGTTTATAACCTGTCTCGCCTGGGATCTTGACATCGCAAGACCCAAGCGATATACGACATTGTCCAGTCTTCTTTCCAACAGCTTAAGCAACTCTTCTCCTGTAACCCCCTCCATTTTTGCTGCTATATCAAAGAGATTCCTGAATTGTCTCTCACGAAGTCCATATATCTCCTTTACCCTTTCTTTTTCTTTAAGTTGAAGCCCGTAAGGGGTCGATCGAGACCTCCAGTGCTTTGGGTGTTCTCCAGGAGGATTAATGAACTTCTCTCCTTCAAGAGGGCATTTCTCAGAATAGCAACTATCCCCCTTTAAATATAATTTCATTCCTAATCTTTTGCACCTTCTACATTTTGCATCCGTGTATCTTCCCATTTATACCCGCCTTCTCTTTGGTGATCTGCATCCATTATGAGGTAGTGGAGTTACATCGCGTATTGCTGTAACATTCAAGCCTGCAGATTGTACTGTTCGGATTGCAGATTCTCTGCCTCTTCCTGGACCATTCACCCAGACCTCGGTATCTTTCATACCAGCTTCCAGGGCTTTTTGAACAGCAGCTTCAGTTGCCTTCGTAGCTGCATATGGAGTACCCTTCCTTGTGCCCTTATAACCAATACTTCCAGCAGAAGCCCATACAATTGTATTACCCTGCTTGTCGGTTATAGTTACTAAAGTATTATTAAATGTAGAATGAATATGCACTATTCCAGATTCTGGGGCTCTTATCTTTCTTTTATGTGAAGACTTCTTTCGCTTTTTTGGCATCAATCCTCCTACTTCTTGGTCTCTTTCTTCTTAAGGGCTATAGCTCCTTTCTTAGGACCTTTCCTTGTTCTTGCATTTGTCCTCGTTCGCTGTCCTCGAACTGGTAGGCCTTTCTTATGTCGAATTCCTCGATAGCACCTGATATCCTTTAGTCGTTTAACATCTTGTCTTATTTCGGACTTCAATTCACCTTCTATTTTGTAATTATTCTCAATTATACGCCTTAACTTATCTATTTCTTCATTGGTCAATTCTTTTACTCTTTTCCCCTTTTCTATATCTGCTTTTTTCAGTGCGCTCTCGGCTCTGGATTTTCCTATTCCAAAAATTGCGGTTAGTCCTACAAAAGCAGGCTTATTCCCGGGAAGGTCAATTCCAGCTATTCTTGGCATATATCCTCCTATCCTTGGCGCTGTTTATGTTTTGGATTTTTACAGACAACATAAACTTTTCCTTTGCGTTTTATTATCCTACAATTCTTACATATTTTTTTAACAGATGATCTAACCTTCATTTCTATCTCCTATGATTCCCTATAAATTATCCTTCCTTTGGTAAGGTCATAGGGAGAAAGTTCCACAAGGACTCGATCCCCTACATCTATCTTTATATAATTCATCTTTATCTTTCCAGACAGATAAGCGAGAACTATTGGGTTTCCTTTTATATCAAGTTTAACTCTAAATTTTGAATCCGGTAATTTCTCCACAATCTTCCCCTTTACCTTTATGCCTTCTTTTTTAGCCAAGATTTAACCCTTTTTTTATTTGGTTAAAAACCTCTTTAGTAGTTCCTTCTCCATTTATCACCAGAAGGATTCCACGACTCTCATAATATTCCTTTAGCGGGGAAAATTCTTTTTCAAATATGAATATTCTCTTCAGAACCGTTTCTATCTTATCATCTTTCCTTTGTATCAATTTTCCCCTACACTTATCGCAGATACCTTCCCTCTTCGGGGGATTCATGGCAAGATTATAGATGGTACCGCATTCAGAACAAACTCTTCTGCTGGATAACCTTTGAGCGAGAATTTCTCGATCAGCTGATAGATAAATAGCATAATCGATTTTTTCATTATTATTAGCTAACAGGTTGTCCAACATCTCTGCTTGAGCTTTATTTCTAGGATAACCGTCAAGCACCCATCCATTATTATTGGCTTTACTTGTAAAAAGGGTTTCTTTGAGTGTTTCAAAAACTATATCATCGGGAACCAATTCTCCCGTATTAACGAACTTTGCAAGTTCCTTACTTAATGAGGATGAATCTTTCAGGATTTTTCTAAAAATATCACCTGTGGAATAGTGGGGGATTTTTAACTCTTTTGCAACAAATTCAGCCTGCGTTCCTTTCCCCACTCCTGGAGGCCCAAGAAAAACTAACCTCATCATCTTCTTCCTCTGATTCTTCCCTTCTTCATAAAACCATCATAATGTCTCATCAACAATTGTGATTCGAGTTGTCGCACTGTATCAAGCGCAACCCCTACCACAATAAGAATAGATGTTCCACCAAAATAGAAAGGTAGGTTAAACTTATTCCTTACAATGATTGGAAGGACTGCAATAAAAGCAAAGAAAGTTGCCCCTGGTAAAGTTATCCTTGCTATCACTTTATCAACATAATTAGCCGTGAGTCTTCCCGGTCTTATCCCTGGAATAAATCCTCCGTATTTTCTCAGATTACCTGCAAGTTCCTGGGGATTTATCACTATTGCCGTGTAAACATAGGCGAATACGATTATTAGAATAACAAATAGTGCATTATAAAGAAACCCCCCGGGGTTGAAAACATTGACAATCCAGTCTGCCCACATTTGCCCTTTAAAGAAATTTGCAAAAGTCGGAACAAGCATAAGGGCTGATTGAGCAAAGATTATAGGTATTACGCCTGCAGTATTAACATTCAAAGGAAGATGGGTAGATTGGCCTCCATAGATCTTTCTTCCCTTTACTCTTCTGGCATACTGAACCGGAATTCTTCTCTGCGCCTGAGTAACCAGGACAACTGCGGCTACTACCAACCCGAGAAAAACAGCAAAACCGAAGCCAAAGATCCAAGAAAGAGCCCCTGAACGGAGCATTCTCCAGAATTGTAGCAGCTGCTGAGGTAATCTTGCAAGGATACCCAACATAATAAGAAGAGAAATCCCATTACCTATTCCGATCTCCGTTATAAGTTCGCCAAGCCACATAAGAAAGATGGTTCCAGCGGTCATAGTTACTACGATAGAAATCTTAATAAAAAAGCTGGAACTGGGTAGAATTGGTGTTCCAGCAACGCTAAGATTCTGCAGGAATATAGCAAATGAAGTAGCCTGAATTATAGAAATCCCTACGGTTAGATATCTTGTATGTTGGGTCAATTTTCTCCTACCTTCTTCACCTTCTTTCATCAATCGCTGGTAATAGGGTAATGTTGTACCCAATATCTGGAGGATAATAGAAGCACTGATGTAGGGCATTATACCAAGAGCAAATACTGTGGCTCTACTAAGATTTCCTCCAACAAATAGGTCAAATAGACCGAGAACCGAGCCTCTCATTTGATTGAAGTAGGCAGAAAGGACAGCGACGTTAACCCCGGGAACTGGAATATGGCTGCCAAAACGAAAAACAGCCAACATTCCAACTGTAAAAAGAATCCTCTTCCTGATATCTGCAATTCTCCAGAGATTCTTAAAGCTATCAAACATTCTCTATTGCCTTTCCACCGGCTCCTTCAATCTTCTCTCTTGCAACTTTAGAGAATTTGTGAGCATGAACTGTGAGTTTGAAATCTATTTCTCCATCCCCAAGGATTTTCACTGGGCCCTTACCTTTAACAAGACCCTCTTCCCTGAGTTTTTCGATTGTGACTTCTGCTCCTTTTTTAAACCGGTTCAACTCCCTAATGTTAACAACTGAATACCCCTGGGATTTCTTTCTGTTAAATCCTTTTTTTGGGATCCTTTTAATAAAAGGTGTTTGACCACCCTCAAATCCAGGAGAAACTCCTCCACCGCTTCTTGAATTCTCACCCTTAACTCCGCGACCCGAGTATGTTCCTAACCCAGACCCAGGACCTCGGCCAACTCTCTTTTTTCTCTTTCTGCTTCCCTTTGGGGTGGTTAGATTATTTAATTCAACCACCTGGAATTTCCTCTACTTTAACAATCTCAGAAACCTTTCTTAACATGCCCCTTATTGCAGGATTATCAGGCTGAATTACGGTATCATTAAGATGTTTTAATCCAAGCGCAGATAGTGTCCTCTTCTTTTTCTTATTCCGTCCAATACTGCTTCTTATCTGTTTAATTCGTAGCACTTTGATTATCTTTTACCTTCCTTCTCCCTTTTAATAATTCCTCTACTGGCTTTTCTCTTAATTCGGCAAACTCCTTAGGTGTCCTCATTTTTAACAAACCATTATAGGCTGCTATAACATTATTAAATGGGTTATTTGATCCAAAACATTTAGTTAGAACATTACTAATCCCACCAAGTTCAAACAAAGCACGTAATTTATCGTTCGCTATTATACCTGTTCCTGGAGAAGCAGGCTTGATGAGGATAATGCTCGATTTATATCGTGAAATAATTGAGTGAGGAATGGTTGAATCCACCTTTGGAACCCTCATCAGTCTCCCTCTCGCATTCTTGATTGCTTTCTGAATTGCACTGGGAACCTCATCTGCTTTACCGTGACCATAACCTACTACACTTTCTCTATCCCCAATAACTACCCATGCAGAGAATCTAAATCTCTTTCCACCTTTCACCACTTTTGCAATACGGCCTATATATATTACTTCCTCCTCAAGTTCGTAATCTCTCGGGTCAACACTCAGCCTTTCTTTATCAAAACTATTTAGAATTTTAAACCTCCTTCTCTTGCACCTTCTGCAAAATTCTTAATACAACCGTGATAGGCAAATCTATTCTTATCAAATACAATCTCTTTGATATCTCTATTTAGACACCTTTCTGCAATTAAAAGACCTACATCTCTGGATTTCTCTTTTAAAGTTTTCTCTTCTTGTTGCTTACGAATGCCTTTATCCAGAGAACTCGCCTGCGCAAGAGTATGACCTTTTAAGTCATCGATCACCTGAGCATATATATGTTCGTTGGATCGATATACAGATAGACGAGGTCTTGTAGGTGTTCCGAAAATTTTCTTTCGGACTCTTTGTTTTCTTCTCTTTATTCTTATCTTTTCTTTTCTCTTCCTATCCATTTACAATCCCTTCTTCCCTTCTTTCTGAATAACATATTCTCCTTCATACCTGATACCCTTCCCCTTATAAACCTCAGGAGGACGCAGATCTCTAACTTCTGCTGTTTGTTCTCCCACAAGCGCTTTATCAATACCCTTTACAATTATCTTCGAACCATCTACTCCAAATTCAATTCCCTCCTTTGGGGAAACTTGAATTGGATGTGAATATCCAAGATCAAGGTCAAGATTCTTCCCCTTCAAACGCACCTTATACTCTCTACCTCGCACCTCGAGGACTTTCTTGAAGCCTACCGTTACCCCTATTACCATATTATTAACTAAGGAACGGGTAAGACCCCAGAGAGCCTTAACTTTTTTTGAATTACCTACGGGCGTAAACCATACCTTGCCACCTTCCAATTTCACTTTGATCTCTTTAGGAATCCTCTCTTCCAATTTTCCCCTGGGTCCTTCTACCCTGATGGTATTGGTTTCTATCTTGAGTTCAACATTATCTGGTATAGAAATGGGTTTCTTACCTACTCTTGACATCGATTCTCCTCTACCACATTTGAATCAGGAGTTCCCCACCCACACCAAGAGATCTTGCTTTCGCATCGCTCATAATACCTTTGGGTGTAGATAACACAGATATTCCAAAACCTCTTTTTACCAGAGGAATTTCCTCTTTTTTGACATATACCCGTTTGGATGGTTTTGATACTCTTTTTATCTCGTGAATGGGAGACTCTCCTTTTATATATTTCAGGGTTATTCTTATCAAACCTCTTCCGCTATCATCGATAAATTTATAGTTACCAATATAACCTTCTTCAAAGAAAACTCTTGTTATTTCTTTTTTAAGATTAGATATAGGAATATCCACATGTCGGAGCTCAGCCATAATTGCGTTCCTTATTCTTGTAATCATATCAGCAATTGGATCAGTTAACAATAATACCTCCTACCAAGATGCTTTTTTTACTCCAGGGATTTCACCTTTAAGTGCAAGTTCTCTGAAGCAGATTCTGCACAGACCAAAATCCCGAATGTAACTGTGTCGCCTTCCACATCTCAAACACCTGTTTACCTTTCTTGTTGAATATTTGGGTTTTCTCTTCGCTTTTACAACTAATGCTTTCCGAGCCATTTTTTAACCTTCCATCCTAAATGGCATTCCAAATCTCTTAAGTAATTCCATTGCATCTTCATCCTTTTCTGCTGTTGTAACTAAGGTAATATCCATACCGATCACTTCTTTTACCTTTTCATAGTCGATTTCTGGAAAAATAAATTGTTCAGAAACACCAACTGTATAGTTACCTCGGCCATCAAAAGAATTGGGATTCAATCCTCTAAAATCACGGATCCGAGGTATTGCTACATTTATAAGCCTATCAAGGAATTCGAACATTCTATCCCTTCTTATTGTCGCCTTCAAGCCAACAGGATTACCGGCTCGCAGGTGAAAAGCTGAAACGGATTTCTTTGCACGGGTCACTTTTGGTTTTTGCCCTGTAATCTCTTTTAAACTCTCTATCGCAGATTCTAATGTTTACGATCCCTTGCATCTCCTCCCAAGCCGCAGTTAATGACTATCTTCTCTAATTTAGGAACAGCCATTGGATTACCATATTTTTCTGAAAGTTCCTTTATTACAACTTCCTCATAGTATTTTCGTAGTCTCGGCTTTTCTCTCATTTTACCTCTTATTCTATAATTTCGTTGCACTTTTTGCAGTATCTAACCTTCCTACCATCCGAAAGACTCATCATACCGATTCTTGTAGGTTCACCGCATGATGGACATACTAACATCACATTAGAATAACGGATTGGGGATTCTTTTTCCAGAATTCCCCCAATCTCGCCTCTTTTCCTTGGTCTTGTATGCACCCTATTCACATTTACTCCATCTACGAGTAACCTTTCCTGATCAGGATAGACCATTCTGACTTTTCCCTTTTTGCCTTTATAATTACCAGAGATTACTATAATTATATCTCCTTTTTTTATCTTCACTACTGAACCTCCGATGCGAGAGAAATTAACTTCATAAAACCCTTATCTCTTAGTTCCCGCCCAACAGGGCCAAAGATCCTGGTTCCTATTGGTTCTCCACTTGCGTCGAGTAAAACGCAGGCGTTATCGTCAAAACGAACCGCTGTGCCATCTTCTCTCTTTGTTTCTTTTTTTGTCCTGATAAGAACAGCTCTGTGGAGACTGCCTTTTTCAACTGCAGATCTTGGTGCTGCTTTTTTTACAGAAACAACTACTATATCGCCGAGTCTTGCATATCTTCTTCCACTTCCACCTAAAACTTTTACGCAGGAAGCGATCTTGCCTCCAGTGTTATCTGCAATTACCAGACGAGTGGATGCACCAATCATCTTTCCTCTTTCCCTTTCTCAATAATCTTATCCAATCTCCAGCATTTCAGCTTTGAGATCGGTCGAGAGGATGCAATCTGGACAAGGTCACCAACAGAAGCTTCGTTGTTTTCATCTTGAGCGTAGAATTTTTTCTTTTTTGTAATATACTTCTTGTACAAAGGATGCTGAACCCTTGATGATACCTCTACAACTATTGTTTTATCAGGTGCATTAGAAACAACTCTACCCTTTTTCTTGATCGACACTTTCTTTCTCCTTCTCTCTAAAAACCGTTTTTACCCTTGCGATATCCTTTCTTAATTGCTTAAATCGTGCAGGATTATTTAAATTCCCGCGAGTTTTCTCGAAACGTAGAGAAAACAATTCTTCTTTTAGATCGTGTAAAAGAGAGTTAAGCTCTGCCTGGGTCATCTCACGAATCTCTTTATACTCCATTATAAAACCCCTTCTCTCTTTATAAACCTCACTCGAATAGGCAACTTTGTAGCTGCTCTCCTTAGAGCCTTTTTTGCATCAGCTTCAGAAACTCCTTCGAGTTCTACAAGAATTCTACCTTTAAGCACAGGAGCGACCCAATAATCTGGTTCACCCTTTCCTTTACCCATCCTGGTTTCTGCTGGCTTTTTAGAAACTGGCTTATCAGGGAAAATTCGCATCCATATTTTTCCCATCCTTTTCAAATAATGGGTTATGGTCACTCGCATTGCTTCAATCTGTTTTGCTGATATCCAGCCCGTTTCAAGAGCTCTGAGTCCAAAGTCACCGAAATCAAGAGTTGTGGCAGAACTCGATTTCCCTTTGAGACTTCCTCTTTGTTTTTTTCTATACTTAACTCTTTTAGGCATTAACATAGTTATTCTCTTCCTCGATTAATCCATACCTTCACACCTATTGTTCCTGATTTTGTGACTGCTGTTTCTTGAGAGTAATCTATATTAGCATCAATTGTGTGTAAAGGCATGCTTCCTTCAAGGTGCCATTCTTTCCTTGCAATCTCTGAACCTCCCAATCTCCCAGCACACTGAACTTTAATGCCTGCAGCACCCATCTTCATGGTATCCTCGAGGGCTCTTCTCATCGCTCTTCTTCGGGAAATTCTCCTTTCAATTTGTCTTGCAATCGAATATGCAACTAAGGAAGCATCGAACTCTGGGGTTTTAACCTCTTTGATATCCAGATAAATATCCTTCCCGTGCAGTTTATTCAGTTCTTCTCGGAGGTTTTTTGCTTCCTTTCCACCCCTTCCAATCACCATACCTGGACGCGCCGTCCAAATAATAACCCGCATCGTCTCCGAAGTCCTTTCAACTTCTACCTTTGAAATCCAGGCCTCTTTAAGACGCTCTTTTAAGTATTCTCTTGTTTTAATATCTTCCTGTAATGTTTTAGCGAACCTTTTACCTACGAACCATCTGGACTTCCAATCCTTATTTACTCCAACTCTAAAGCCTATCGGGTGTGTTTTTTGTCCCATATTATTCTTCCTTTATTTTATCTACAATTACGGTTATATGGGACATTCTCTTTCTGATAAGGCCTGCTCTTCTTAAGGACATTGGTCTAATCTTTTTCAATTTTTGCCCTTCATCGATCCTGACTGACTTCACATATAAATCATCATCTTTCAAATCTATCTCCTCTGATTTGTCTTTGTAATTACTTGCTGCTGTGTGGATACACTTCTTAAGAATCCTTGCTGCTCTGTGCGGTAAATAATCAAGGGTGGTTTCTGCTTCTGGAACCGACTTACCTTTTATATGAGGGATAATCCTCCTACCTTTCTTGGCTGAGATTGGGATATTCCTCTGAATCGTTTTACCTTCCATCATATTCCCTATTTACCTCAGACCACGGTTTCTTTATGACCGCCATGTTTTATAAACTTACGGGTCGGAGAAAATTCCCCAAGTTTATGTCCAATCATTTCTTCTCTTATATACACAGGGATAAAATCTTTCCCATTATGCACTTCTATTGTGAGGCCAACAAAATCTTCTGTAATAGCAGAACTTCGCCTATAAGTTCTAATGAAAGGATCTCCCTCCTTCCAATTTCTAATCTTTTTCAGCAATTTTTTATCTGTGAAGAGCTCTCGAGCCATATTTCTATCCTCCTCTTCTTGATTTTTTCCTCTTAATTATGTATTGGGAGGATTTTTTTCTTGGATTTCTTGTTTTATAACCTTTAGCTAAAACTCCAGTGGCAGAAGTTGGATGCCTACCACCAGAAGTTCTTCCTTCTCCACCTCCCATGGGATGGTCAACCGGATTTTTGCTACACCTCGAACTCTTGGTCTTCTACCCTTCCATCTGCTTCTTCCTGCCTTACCGTCCATTTTGATACTATGTGGTATATTGCTAACTTTACCTATTGCGGCATAACATTTTAATAATATAAGCCTTACTTCTCCAGAAGGCATTCTTATATGAGCGTATTTACCTTCTTTTGCAAGAATTTGGGCTCCTGTTCCTGCTGAACGGACGAGGATTCCGCCTCTTCCCGGCTCAAGCTCTATGCTATGAATAAATGTACCAAGGGGAATGTTAGAAAGAGGGAGATAATTTCCGATTGATATGGGTGCATCTGGGCCAGACTCAACAACGTCCCCAATTTTTAAGCCATCGGGCATGAGTATATACCGTTTCTCACCATCTTCATAAACAGTAAGGGCTATCCAGGCAGTTCTATTAGGATCATACTCAATAGAGTGCACGGTTGCTTTTATTGAATACTTATCTCTTTTGAAATCGATCTCCCTGTATTTGCGTTTTACTCTTCCACCTCGATGGGTTGCTGTGACCCTCCCTTCTGAATTCCTACCACCAGTTGAAGGAAGATACTTTGTGAGAGACTTTTCACTTTTCTTCTTGGTAATCTGAGAGTAGTCTTGAGGTAAATAAAATCTCTTGGAGGGGGTTACAGGACGGGATTTTCTTTCTTTCATTTATACCCCTTCAAATAGTGGAATTGAATCTCCTTCACGGAGAGTGACAATTGCCTTTTTCCAATTTTTTCTTTTTCCCTTAAATCTCCCGATGCCCCTCTTTTTACCTTTAACTGTTATTGTGTTCACATTAATAGTATGGACCTTAAAGAGTTCTTCCACTGCTTTTTTTATTTGAGGCTTGTTGGCAAAAGTAGCAACCTCAAAGGCATATTCTCCTTTAGCTATAGATTCTGTTCCTTTTTCTGTAATTATTGGTCTTATTATGATATCTCTTGGATCCTTCATTGGAAGACCTCTAAAAGTGTAGATAATGCATCTTTTGTCACAATTAACCAATCTTTTTTTAATACCTCGTAGGCATTAACCTTGTAAGTTGGCAGTATACCAAGATTTGCAATATTTCTACAGGATTTGTAGAAGTTTTCATCATCCCCATTGTAAAGGAAGAGAATTTTTTTTCTGTAAATTCCAATAGTCTTAAGGGTTATTGCAAATAGTTTTGTAGAAGGATGCTCAAAAGGTTCTCTATCAATTACAATAAATCTATTGTCGGATACCCGTTTTGTTATTGCCGTTTGGAGAGCTTTCCTCCTTATTTTCTTATTAACTTTAAAATTATATTCCTTCCTTGTTGGACCAAAAGTAACACCACCGCCAACCCATATCGGGGATCGCCTGGAGCCCGCTCGTGCTCTACCTGTCCCTTTTTGCCTCCATGGTTTTCTTCCACTACCCTTTACCTGACTTCTATCCTTAACAGAAGCATTATTCTGTCTCTTATGGGCAAGGTATCCCCTTATTGCATAGTAAACTGAGGATTCGTTTAAATCCGACTCAAAAAGTGGTCCAGAAAGGCTAATTGGCTTTTTCTCTTCTCCTTTATTATTGTAATACTTTACCTTAACAGCCACTATTGGTTTCCCTTCTTTTTTATGAGAATAATACTGCCTCTTGCTCCGGGAATACCACCTTTCACACCTACGAGTCCATTTTCTTCATTGACCTCAACAACTTCAAGATTCTTTACTGTAACCCTATCACTCCCCATCCTTCCTGGAAGTTTTTTTCCTTTTATAACTCTACCTGGATAGGTTCCTGCTCCTACTGAGCCAGGAGCTCTATGAAGGCGGGAACCGTGTGAAGCCGGTCCACCAGCAAAGCCCCACCTCTTAACAACACCCTGAAAACCGCGTCCCTTACTCCGTCCCAGCACATCTACAATTTCTCCTTCCTTAAGTATTGATACAGAAATTTCACTCCCAATCTCAAACTTTGAAAGGTCATCAGTTCTGAACTCTTGTATAATCTCAACTGGAGGAACTCCTGCCTTCTTGCATAATCCAAGGATTGGTTTCTTCACTCTTTTCTCTTTCTTCTTCCCAAACCCCAGCACATAGGCTTTATAGCCATCTTTTTCTTCTGTTCTTTTATCAAGAACAAATACTGGAGACGCCTTTATGACTGTAATGGGTATATCTTCACCTGTTTCTTTAAATTTCTTTGTCATACCTATCTTTCTTCCTATAAGCATCTCCACTCCTAATATTTAATCTTGACCTCTACACCTGCGGGTAGGTCCAATTTGGTTAAAGCCTCCATTGTTTGCTGGGATGGCTTATTTAGATCTATTAACCTTTTATGAATCCTAATTTCAAATTGCTCTCTTGACTTCTTATCCACATGTGGAGAACGGAGAACTGTATAAACCCTTCTCTTCGTTGGCAGAGGCACTGGACCTACCACTTCTGCTCCAGTCCTCTCGGCAACTTCTACAATTTCTTGAACAGAATTGTCAAGTATTTTATTGTCGTAAGATTTCAGCCTAATTCGAATATGTTTTGCCATTTACTCCACTATTTCCGTTACAACTCCTGCCCCAACAGTTCTTCCACCTTCCCTTATTGCAAACCTGAGTTCCTTCTCCATTGCTACCGGATAAATTAACTCAATATCCATCTCTACATGATCTCCCGGTAATACCATTTCCCTGTCTTTGAATCCCTTTATCTCTCCCGTTACATCTGTTGTCCTCAAGTAAAACTGAGGCCGATATCCAACTGTGAACGCTGTGTGTCGGCCACCTTCTTTCTCCTCTAATACATATACCCTTGCCCTGCACTTCATGTGAGGGGTTATTGAACCAGGCTGAGCTACTACCATCCCCCTCTGAATCTCCTCTTTCTTTATTCCTCTTAAGAGAACCCCTATATTGTCTCCAGCTATCGACTCGTCTAATGTCTTCCTGAACATCTCTAAACTCGTCGCCACTGTCTTCTTCGTCTCCTCTAAACCAACAAGCTCAACTTCCTCCCCTGGATGTATTCTTCCTCTCTCTACTCTACCAGTCGCTACTGTCCCCCTTCCCTTTATCGAAAATATGTCCTCTACCGCTAACAAAAATGGCTTGTCTACTTCCCTCTCTGGCTCAGGAATATACTCATCCATTGCGTCTAATAACTCCTCAATAGGCTTCCATTCCTCACACTCCTCTTCATAATCTAATGCCTTTAATGCACTACCCTTTATTATTGGAACTTTATCCCCTGGAAAATCATACTGAGATAGTAAATCACGAACCTCCATCTCCACTAACTCGATTAACTCTGGATCGTCTACCATATCTGTCTTGTTGATGAATACTACTATGGATGGAACATTCACTTGACGAGCAAGTAGAACATGCTCCCTCGTCTGAGGCATTACTGAATCAGGAGCACTGACTACCAGTATCGCCCCGTCCATCTGCGCTGCACCCGTTATCGTATTCTTTACATAATCTGCATGACCAGGACAGTCTATATGAGCATAATGACGCTTCTCAGTCTCATACTCTAAATGGGCTAACTGTATAGTTATACCCCTCGCCTTCTCCTCAGGCGCCTTGTCTATTGACTCAAAAGGCACAAACTCAGATAAACCCTTAGAATGTAATACTTTCGTCATGGCTGAAGTTAATGTGGACTTCCCATGATCTATATGCCCTATCGTCCCTATGTTTACATGTGGCTTCGTCCTCTCGAACTTCTTCTTTGCCATTTTTACCTC
Organism: candidate division TA06 bacterium JGI_Cruoil_03_38_101; assembly: GCA_002215665.1. Lineage (GTDB taxonomy): Bacteria > Hydrothermota > UBA3072 > UBA3072 > UBA3072 > UBA3072. The sequence goes on from NGFL01000049.1 coordinate 41,989, forward strand.
CTAAATAATAAAAAACACTCTCCTTTTCTCGAGGTATTACTTTAAAAACCTCTCATCGTAACCATTTATTCTTTGCTTCTATTTGATTTTTATATTATACGGAATGTTTATCTTGTCAAGGGTTTTTAATAAAAAAATTTGGTTGAATATTAAACCCTAACATTCATAATCAGAAAAAAAGGGGTAACAAATGTCATGGTTAGAACACTATTTCTTCCGAGTAGGGGTTGCCTAATCATAATTTTTTTATATATATCCAAAAGAGGCTGGTGTAGCTCAACTGGTAGAGCGGCACATTCGTAATGTGCAGGTCAGCGGTTCGAATCCGCTCACCAGCTTATAAGGAGAGGTGACCGAGCGGTTTAAGGTGCACGATTGGAAATCGTGTTTCCGCATATAGTGGAACGAGGGTTCGAATCCCTCCCTCTCCGTAATTTTTAATTAAAAAATATAGGGGGTGTGATGGCGGAGAGGGAAACCCCACCACTGAAACCTGAAGAATATGATGAATTCCTTGTTGACCTTGAAAGTAAATTCAAATTAAAAGAGGGTTCTTTAATCCCTGTCTTGCAAAGGATTCAGGGAAAATTTGGATACATCCCAAAGGAATTACTAAAGGAGGTATCCGATAGGCTAAACCTACAGCTTTCTAAACTCTATGGGGTAGCGACATTCTATGCGCAGTTTAGTTTCACTCCAAAGGGAAAGCACATAGTAAAAATCTGCCACGGCACAGCATGCCATGTAAAGGGTTCTGTTAGAATTACTGATACTATCCAGAGTAAATTGGGTATTCAAATCGGGGAAACAACCAATGATGGATTATTTACGATAGAAAGGGTAGCTTGCCTTGGTTGTTGTAGTCTCGCTCCTGTTATGATGGTGGATGGAAAAGTTTTTGGTCACTTAAGTCCTGATAAAGCAATAAAAATCCTGAATGATTACAAGGAAGATAAATGAAAAAAATAAAGGGGATAAGGATTGGAATGGCTTCCTGCGGAATTGCCGCAGGAGCTGAAAGTATCTATAAAGAAATTGACGATTGTCTTAAAAAGAACTCTTTTGATATCCCTCTTGTAAAGGTCGGCTGCGTTGGGATGTGTCACAACGAACCAATTATGGATATATTAACTAAAGAAGGGAAATACACCTATGGAAATTTAAAGCCAAAAGACGTATCCCCAATTATTGAAAGCCACCTAAANGGAAGAGAGAAAAAAGATAAGAATTTAATAACAAAACCCGGCGAAACCTACTCTTACTTTGAGAAACAGAAAAAGATTGTAACAGAAAATGCCGGGGTTATCGACCCAGAATCAATTGAAGAATACATCCAGATGGGGGGTTATAAATCATTAGAGCAAGGCTTAAATATGAAGCCAGAGGAAATCATCGAGGAGATAAAAAAATCAGGCTTGCGTGGAAGAGGAGGAGCTGGATTCCCAACCCATCTTAAGTGGCAATTCACAGCCAGAGAAAAAAGCAAGGAAAAATACATTATTTGTAATGCAGATGAAGGAGATCCAGGAGCATTTATGGATAGATCCCTCCTTGAAGGAGATCCTCACCGTGTAATTGAGGGCATGATAATTGGAGGTTGGGCTATTTCTGCATCCGAAGGTTATTTCTATGTTAGGGCTGAATATCCTCTGGCAATTAAAAGATTAGAAATAGCCATCCATCAAGCTCGAGAAAAAGGATTTCTTGGAAAGAACATCCTTGGTAATGGATTCGATTTTGATATTAAGATAAAAAAAGGTGCAGGAGCTTTTGTCTGCGGTGAAGAGACAGCTCTTTTGAAATCCATTCAGGGAGAGAGAGGAATGCCTCGTCCCCGTCCCCCATTCCCTGCACAAAAAGGCCTCTGGGGAAAGCCCACTGTTATCAACAATGTAGAAACCTGGGCAAATATCCCATGGATAATAAGAAACGGCGGAGAGGCTCTTGCCGAGATTGGAACAAAGGGAAGTAAAGGAACAAAAGTTTTCGCCCTTGCAGGAAAGGTTAAAAGAGGAGGCTCAATTGAAGTTCCTATGGGAACCACCCTACGCGAAATCATCTTTGATATTGGAGGGGGAATGGAAGAGGATATGGAATTCAAAGGCGTTCAACTTGGAGGCCCCTCAGGAGGAATTCTACCGAAAGAATATCTTGACACCCCGGTTGATTATGAGTCCTTAACTAAAGCAGGGGCTATTATGGGTTCTGGAGGGATGATCGTTCTATCTAATCATGACTGTATGGTAGATACAGCGAGATTCTTCCTTGATTTCACCCAGAAAGAATCCTGTGGGAAATGTGCACCCTGCAGGGTAGGGACAAAAAGGATGTTAGAGATTTTAGATAGGATTATTGAAGGAAAAGCAGAGGAAGAGGACCTGAATAAGTTATCTGATTTGGCTGAAAAGGTAAAAGAATACTCCTTATGCGGTCTTGGGCAGACCGCTCCGAATCCTGTCCTTACAACCCTCAGGTATTTTAAAGACGAATATCTATCTCATATATTGGAATCCAGATGCCCTGCAAAAGTTTGTGAAAATCTCATCAGGTATAGAATAACAGATAAATGCACTGGATGCACTCTCTGCGCTAAAAAATGTCCAACTAATACGATAATAGGAGAGGTGGGAAGTAAGCATACAATTATCCAGGATAATTGTATAAAATGTGGCACCTGTCTTGAGGTATGCCCTGTAAGTGCCGTGGAGGTAGTGGACAATGCGGGATAAAGTGAAAATCACTCTCAATGGTTTAAATTTGGAAGTTGAAAAAGGAAAAACAATTCTTGAAGTTTGCAGGGATAATAATATTTACATTCCAGCTCTTTGTAATCAAAAGATAATCCAACCCTTTGCATCCTGCAGGTTGTGCCTGGTCGAGATAAAACGAAATGGAAATTCAACTATCGAGACATCATGCTCAACCTATGTAGAAGATAATATGGAGATAAAAACAGATACAGCCAGAGTAATTCAAGGGAGAAAAACCTCTCTTGAACTTCTTCTTTCAGAACACTATGGGGATTGCATTGGACCCTGCAAAAAGGCCTGCCCTCTTCACTATGATGTTCCCACCTATGTCGGTCTTATTGCCGATGGAAAAATGAGAGAAGCCCTTAAATTGATAAAAGATAGTACACCTTTTGCCTACACCCTTGGATCGATCTGCCCGGCCTTATGTGAAGATGAATGCAGAAGGCAAAAAATCGAAGAATCTATAGCGATAAGGCTCTTAAAAAAAGCTGTTGCAGAAATGGATTTAAAATCAGATAACCCTTATATACCTGAAATTGAAGATGAAAAAGACGGGAGAGTCGCAGTTATTGGAGGAGGGCCTTCTGGTCTGACAGCTGCTACTCAACTCAGGAGAAAAGGATATAAAGTAACAATCTTTGAAGCTCAGGATAAACTGGGTGGAATGCTTCGTTATGGCATTCCTGAATTCCGACTCCCCAAGAAAATGCTGGATAGAGAAATTGAACTCGCCCTAGAAATCGGAGGGATTGATGTTCAATATGGAAAAAAATTGGGGAAAGATTTTAGTCTTGAGGAGCTGAAATCAAAGTTTGACGCTGTTTTTATAGGCACAGGTGCCTGGGTTGATAGAACGATGAGGATAGAAGGTGAAGATTTACCTGGAACCTATACGGGTATAAAGTTTCTCCATTCAATCGCAATAGTCAAAAAAATCCATCTTGGAGATAAAGTGGTTGTGATAGGTGGAGGAAATACGGCAATGGATGTTGCAAGGTCTGCAAAAAGACTTGGAAGCGATGTTACAATCCTTTACAGAAGAAGCAAAAAAGAGATGCCTGCAGATGAAATTGAGTTAAAACAGGCAGAAGAGGAAGGAATCGAATTCAGGACTTTAACAAATATAACAAAGATTCTCGGGAAGGATAAAGTTCAAGGTGTCGAATGTATCAAGATGAAACTTGGAGAACTTGATGAATCTGGAAGAAGACGGCCAATACCTATTCCTGGTTCTGAATATAAGATTGAAACAGACTCTGTAGTAATGGCTATCGGGCAGTATGGAGAAGTGGATGAAATGAAGAAATTCGGAATAGAATGTGGGAGAAGTNGGATAAAAGCAGAAGAANAATTCCAGATGACAAATAAAGACGGTATTTTTGCTGGAGGAGATATTGTTCTCGGGCCTTCAACAGTTGTTGAAAGTTCTGCCCAGGGGAAAAGAGCTGCTCTTGCTATAGACTTATACCTTAGAGGCAAGTTAGAAAAGGTGAAAAAAGTTTTATCAGAACCCTGGAAGGAAATTCAGGAAATTGAATCTGATCCTGAGTTACTAAATATTCTCAAGGAAATTGCTCCTTACAATCATGAAAAAGAAATTGATGAGTGGGACCTGGAGCCTTATGAGGAAAAGAGACAACTAAAAGTTAAATTACGTGCTCCTGAGGAGAGAATAAAAGATTTCATCCCAATAGAAGGGAATTTTACCCTGGAAGAAGCAAAAGAGGAAGCGAAAAGATGCATGTCCTGTGGTTGTGAAGCGCAATTTGAGTGCGAATTAAGAAAGCTCGCTACGATTTATCAAGCTGATCAAAAGAAATTTGAAGGTGAATTAACCCGATATAGGCCAGATGAGCGTCATGAATACATCATAAGGGATCAGAGCAAATGTATTCTCTGTGGAAAATGCGTGAATCAATGCAACGAAATACTCGGAGAATATGCTATTGACTTTGCCAGAAGAGGTTTTTCTACTGTAATAGAGCCTCCTTTCGAGGAAAAGTTGGATTGTATAAACTGCGGTGCCTGTGTAAACAGTTGTCCTACAGGGGCTCTGGAGGATAAGAAAACAGTGGAAAAACCTGGACCTTTCAAGATGGAAACTATCTCGACAATTTGTGGAATTTGTGGTCTTGGATGTCCTGTTCTCCTTCGAACTTACAATAACAGAGTTCTAAGAATCCAGACACCAGAATTTGATTGGAATATGAATGTTCTTTGCGAAAGAGGTAGATACAAAATCCTTAGAGATTACAAACCTGGTTTTTATTCCTGGAAAAATGGGAAAAGAGAAATTTCCATTAATGAGATTTTAAATTTGTTAAATGAGAAAAATAATGTAAATCTGATTCTATCAGGCGATCTCTTTACCGAAGAGGCAGAAGCTCTGGCAGAATTAAAAGAGAAGTCAGGAATAAATATCTTTATTGAAGAGAAGATAGAAAAAGGAGATGTTAACTTAAAAGAGATAAAAAAATCTAATAAAATTCATTTAGATATTGACCTTGATAAATATACTCCTTTAAAAGCTCTTGTCAACCAATCTCTAAAGAATGGAAGTTGTCTTGTAAAGAATACAGATTCTGAAACTTTATCAATTACTCATAAAAATGGGCTCTCAAGAGGAAAATCACTTGTGATTCCAAGGAGAATGAATTCAATAGGTATTAGTTCAATGCCCTTTGAGGTCTGGGATGGAAATGAAGGCGTATCCATTTTTATTGGAGAACCAAGAGGAAAGACCTTTGATTATGTTATAATACCAGCCCCCTATTATGCACGAGGAGGAACGATTACAACTCTTTTGGGGAAAGCAAAGAATCTCAAAGTTGCCGTAGCCGACCCAACAATCCCCAAATTTCCCTTAAAGGAGCTGATTAAAAGAATCTTATAATAAATGGCAATATAGGGATAATTCACGAATTGCCAGAGTAAAGAATTGCGTCTCACTACATTGACAAAAATAGAAGAATACTTATTATTTACTTACAATGTTTTATTTTGTTTGCAAAAATTAAAGGAGGGAAGATGAGAATTCGGATTCAGTTTCTTCCTGTAGATGAAAATGTAGAAATTCCAGTAAATTATAACTACCTTGTTCAGTCTTTTATCTATCACAACATCTCGGAGAAACTATCTGTCTTCTTGCATAATAAAGGCTACAAATATGGCAAGAGATTATTTAAGATGTTTACCTTCTCCCGTCTTCTGGGTAAGTGCCAATACAGAAAGTCTGATAAACATCTTATATTCTCCGAGAATATCTCCCTCTGGGTTTCCTCACCGGAAACTGATTTCCTTGAATCCTATGCCACTGAATTATTAAGAAAAGAGGAAATAAGACTCGGGAGAAGTAAGGTTTTTATCAAATCAGTAGAAGTTGGGTGTACCCCACCTTTTAATGAAGAAATGTTAATAAAAATGCTTTCCCCTGTTACAGTCTACAGCACTCTGGAGAAAAAGGATGGCAGTAAGAAAACCTACTTTTACCATCCCAGAGAACCGGAATTTTGTGAGCTTATTTCAAAAAATCTCAAGAAAAAATACAAGGCGTTTTACAGATGTGAACCTCCAGAAGAAAAGTTTGAGATAAAACCTGAGAAAGTTAGTTCCAGAAGCCTTATGATTGTAAATTACAAGGATTTTGTAATAAAAGGATGGCTTGGCGTTTACAGGGTAAGGTCTCACCCAGAGTTAATAAAATTAGGATGGGACTCTGGCATCGGTTCTAAAAATTCCCAGGGGTTTGGTATGTTTGAATTTATAATTCAAAAACCCGAAGAGGTGAAAAATGAGAGTTAGGAAGATTATAAAGGTTCCCAGAATTGGGTTGACTTTCTCTTGAAATCGTTTATATTAAAAATAGTATATATCTATGAATGATTATGTCTTCGCCCATTTTAGATTTAGGTGCTTTAGAAGTTCTAAATTGGTCATACTTAGCTTATAAAGAAATACTTATGGAAAATGGAATAAAAGTTGAAGGAGTTAAATAT